>JAFAME010000496.1 GCA_019233695.1 Methylobacteriaceae bacterium | reverse complement strand
GGACGGCGCGGTCCAGGGCCGACTGCACCTTCGGGTCCGTGAAGGTGTACTTCGCCATCTCCTTGCACGACACGCACCAGTCGGCATAGAAGTCGAGCATCACCGGACGGCCGGCGGCCTTGGCCTGGGCGACCGCGCGATCAAGGTCGGAAACCGATTTGATGGTTCGGAAGGCGAGCTCGTGCCGGTTCGACGCGAGCTGCGGCAACGGTGCCAGGGGATCCGTAGCGCCGAGGGCCGCACCCACGAGGAGGGCGCACGCGTAGAGTCCCGCAGCGGCGCCGGCGAGACGCACCGGCCAGGTGCTCCTGCGCAAGCTCCCGGCTCCGCTCCACAGCACGAGCGCGGCTGCCAGTGCGGGAACGGCCCAGAGGATGAGCGCGAGCCGCTCGGGGACGATGCGCGCGAGCATCCAGGCCGCAACGGCCAGCATCATGGCTCCGACCAGCTTCTTGACCATGTCCATCCACGGCCCGGCTTTGGGCAGAAGCTTGCCCGCCGAGGCGCCGACCACCAGGAGCGGCGCACCCATGCCGAGACCCATGGAGAAGAGTGCAACTCCGCCCCGCACGATCTTGCCGCTCTGGCCGATGAAGATGAGCGCGCCGACGAGCGCGGGCGCCACGCAGGTGGTGACGATCAACGCCGAGAGCATGCCCATGAGTGCGACGCCGCCGAAGGTGCCTGCGGCCTGGCGGTTGCTGAGCGAAGCGAGGCGCGTCTGAAGCGACGCCGGCATCTGCAGCGTGAAGAGGCCGAACATCGCAGCGGCGAGCACCACGAAGAGCGCCGCGAAGAGCACGATGATCCAGGGCTGTTGAAAGGCGGCCTGCACGTGCTGGCCGCCCGCCGCGACGGCCACGCCCGCCGCCGTGTAGGTCGCCGCCATGCCGAGCACGTAGGTGAGCGACAGCGCGAACGCCCGCCCGGTCGTCACTTTGTCGCCGTGCCCGACGATGATGCCCGAGACGATCGGGACCATGGGCAGCACGCAGGGCGTGAACGCGAGGACGAGGCCGGCGACGAAGAAAAAGCCGATGACCCAGAGCAGGCTTCCGTCGCGAATGATCGAGGCATAGCGGTCCTGCGCGGAGACGAATCCGGCTCCCACCGCCGCGCCCGGGGCGGCTGCCGTCGCGGCAATCGGCGCTCCAGGCCCACTCGCCGGCGGCAGGCTCACGGTGAGCGTCTTGTTGACCGGGGGGTAGCACAGGCCTGCCTCGGCGCAACCCTGATAAGTCACGCTCACCGGCAGCTCGAGCGCCGCGCTGCCCGGGGCGCGCGCGATGGGCAGCGTCGCCACGAGTTCCTCGTGGTAGACCTGCTGCGTTCCGAAATACTCGTCCGTCTTGCTCTGGCCGACCGGCAGAACGGGTACGCCGAGCTGCGCGTTGGCCGCGGAGCTCGTGATCTTCAGGCGGTCCCGATAGAGGTAATAACCGGGGGCGATCTGCCAGGTGAGGCGGACGGCGTCGGCGCCCGCGGCCTCCGCGTGCACCTTGAAAGCCTCATCGGGCGATAGAAACTGACTCTCGCTCGCCGCCTTGTGATCGAGGGCGGCATCGATGGCGGAGCGGGCCGACGGGGCGGCGCTCGATTGTGCGGCCGCAGCGAGGCTCGCCAGCAAGCCGAGCAGGGCGAGGGCAAGGAGTGCCCAGGCTCGTAGCGGTGCCCGCGGATGCGTCAATGGGTACATGGTGGCCGCCTTCACGAAGAGGTTGCGCAGGTCTCGCTTGCGATCCAGCTCAGATAGCTCATCGAGCCCGCGACGACCGGAAGCGCGATAATTTCAGGCACCTCATAGGGATGCAGTGCCCTGAGCCGCACTTCGAGCGCCTCGTAGCGCGCTCGGGTCGTCTTGATGGTGAGTACCACTTCCGGCTCCTCCTGGATGCGCCCCTGCCAGGAATAAGTTGACCGGACACTGCTCAGCCGATTGACGCAGGCGGCCAGCCGTTGGTTCACCAGGTCCTGCGCGATACGGGCCGCCGTCGCCTCGTCCGGGCAGGCGCAGATCACCACGATCGCCTCGGGATTCACGGTGCAGCAAGCGTCATTGCGGGGCCCGAGAATAGCGCTACTGCCCCCGAAGAGGAAAAAAAGCGCGCGGCGCCTTGCAATCGAGGATTTGTTCCCTATCATTAGCAGCCGCCGAGGGAGAGTGCTAACAGTCCCCCTGGCAAGTTTTCATAATTCAACCCTCAACTGAGTCTCGAAGGAGCGTCAACCATGAAGATTCGTCCTCTTCATGATCGCGTGATTGTCAAGCGTGTGGAGGAAGACCGTACTTCCCCCGGTGGCATCGTGATTCCCGATACCGCGGCCGAAAAGCCGGTGCAGGGAAAGATCGTCGCGGTC
>JAFAME010000485.1 GCA_019233695.1 Methylobacteriaceae bacterium | reverse complement strand
CCATGTTGGGCAGCAAGATAATGGGCCGTCGCCAGGCCGTGCCCGCCGCCTCCCACGATGACCACATCATACTGGGGTTTCGGCTCCGGCTCGCGCCAGGCGGGGGTCCAGCCCTTCTGGCCGCGGAACGCCTCGCGCAAAATGGTGAAAATCGAATAGCGCGTCATTTCGGGCCGATCAGCAGTCGAGCGTGGTCCGGCGCTCCCATTCAGTCAAATGGCGCGCGTAATCATGCCACTCGGCATGTTTGAGCTTGAGATAGGAGGCGACGAACTCTACCCCGAGGCGCTCCTTGAGGATGGCCGAAGCTTCGAGCGCCCGCAAAGCATCGAGGAGGTTGAGCGGAAGCTGCTTGGCGTTCTGCACCTTGTGGCCCTCGACGTACATATCGACGTCGAGCCGTCGGCCGGGATCGCGCTTGTTGGCGATGCCGTCGAGGCCGGCGGCCAGCAGCCCTGCTTGCAGGAGATACGGGTTCGCCGCGCCGTCGGCGAGACGGAGCTCGAAACGCCCCGCGTCGGGAATGCGGATCATGTGGGTCCGGTTGTTGCCGGTATAGGTCACGCTGTTCGGCGCCCAGGTCGCGCCCGAGAGCGTACGCGGCGCGTTCAGCCGCTTGTAGGAATTGACCGTCGGATTGGTCAGGGCGGCAAGCGCTTGGGCCGAGTGCATGAGGCCGCCGATGAACTGATAGCCGAGCGAGGATACTCCGAGTTCCCCGGCGGCATCCTCGAACCCGTTCTTGCCCTCCGACCAGAGCGACACATGGGCGTGGCAGCCGTTCCCGGTGAGATTGGGGAAGGGCTTGGGCATGAAGGTTGCGCGGAGCCCGTGCTTCTCGGCAATCGCCTTGACCATGTACTTGAAGAAGGCGTGGCGGTCGGCGGTGACGAGAGCGTCGGCATAGGTCCAGTTCATCTCGAACTGGCCGTTGGCGTCCTCATGGTCGTTCTGATAGGGACCCCAGCCGAGCTGCAGCATGGCGTCGCAGATCTCGGTGATCACATCGTAGCGCCGCATCAGCGCCGATTGGTCGTAGCAGGGCTTGTCCTGGCTGTCGCCGGCATCGGAAATGGCTGTTCCGTCCCGGCTGATGAGGAAGAACTCGCATTCGACGCCGGTCTTCAGCGCGTAGTTTTGGCGGGCCGCCTCCCCGATCACCCGCTTGAGGACGTTGCGGGGAGCCTGTTCGACGAGCTTGCCGTTCATCCAAAGATCGGAGGCAAGCCAGCCGACCTCGGGCTTCCAGGGAAGCTGAATGAGGCTTGCCGGGTCCGGCATGGCGAAGAGATCGGCGTCGGCCGGGCTCATGTCGAGCCAGGTCGCAAAGCCCGCAAACCCCGCGCCCGACTTCGCCATGTCGCCGATCGCGGCGGCGGGAACCAGCTTGGCGCGCTGCGTGCCGAAAAGATCGGCATAGGAGATCAGGAAATATTTCAGGCCCTGTTCTTTCGCTGCCGCCGTCAGATCGCCCGCCATCCGCATCTCCTTGTGCCCCCGTCAGACCCTGCCGGGACCGGGAATCCAGTCTGTGCCGGCCAGCGGCACCCCCGCCATAGCGGCCGCCTCGATCGTGAGCGCGACCAGATCCTCGGGCTCGAGGTTGTGGACATGGCTCTTGCCGCAGGCCCGCGCGATGGTCTGCGCTTCGAGCGTCAGCACGGCGAGAAAGTTCGCCAGTCGCCGGCCTGCCTTGATGGGATCGAGCCTTCGGAAAAGCTCCGGATTCTGCGTCGTGATGCCCGCCGGATCGTTGCCTTCATGCCAATCGTCATAGGCTCCGGCCCGACTCCCGAGCGCCTGGTATTCTTCTTCGAGGGCCGGATCATTGTCGCCGATGGCAACCAGCGCCGCGGTTCCGATCGAGACCGCATCGGCGCCGAGCGCCAGGGCCTTGGCGACATCCGCGCCGTTGCGGATGCCTCCCGAGACGATGAGCTGCACCTTTCGGTGCATCCCGAGCTCTTGCAGCGCCCTGACCGCCGGCCGAATGGCAGCGAGCGTCGGAATGCCGACGTTCTCGATGAACACCTCCTGGGTTGCCGCCGTGCCCCCCTGCATGCCGTCGAGCACGACGACATCGGCGCCCGCTTTCACCGACAGCGCGGTATCGTAGTAGGGGCGCGAGGCGCCGACCTTGACGTAGATCGGCTTTTGCCAATCGGTCAATTCGCGCAATTCCTCGATCTTGATCTGCAGATCGTCCGGTCCGGTCCAGTCTGGATGGCGGCAGGCAGAGCGCTGATCGATGCCGATCGGCAGGGAGCGCATTGCCGCGACCCGCTCGGTGATCTTCTGGCCAAGCAGCATGCCCCCGCCGCCCGGCTTGGCGCCCTGTCCGACCACGACCTCGATGGCATCGGCCTTGCGCAGGTCATCGGGGTTCATGCCGTAGCGCGACGGCAGCACCTGGTAGACAAGCGTCGCCGAGCTCAGCCGCTCCTCGAGCGTCATGCCGCCATCGCCCGTCGTCGTCGACGTTCCCATCGCCGATGCGCCGCGGCCGAGCGCTTCCTTGGCCGGAGCGGAGAGGGAGCCGAAGCTCATGCCGGCGATGGTGATCGGGATCTTCAATTCCAGCGGCTTTCTGGCGAAGCGGTCGCCGAGAACGACATCGGTGCCGCACTTTTCGCGATAACCTTCGAGCGGATAGCGCGAGATCGAGGCGCCCAGGAACAGAAGGTCGTCGAAATGGGGCAGGCGCCGCTTGGCGCCGGCGCCCCTGATGTCATAGATGCCGGTTGCGGCGGCCCGGCGGATCTCCGAGAGCACGTATTGGTCGAAGGTAGCCGACACGCGCGGCGTCGTTGGCGGAGAGCTCGAAGGCGGGCGCATTCCGGCAGCGCTAATAGGCGGCAACGTTGTCGATATGAAAGTTGTAGAGTCGCCGCGCCGATCCATACCGGCGAAATTCGGCGACGTCGACTTCCCCGGCGATGCCGGCGGCCTCGAGCTTCGAGTACAACTGGTCTTTGTGGGTGTCTTCGAGCGGCTTTTCGATGCAATCGGCGCCGAGGCTTTTTACCGACCCGCGCACATAAAGCCGCGCCTCATAAATCGAATCGCCTAGCGCGTCGCCGACATCGCCGAGCACTGTGAGCGTGCCGGCCTGGGCCATGAAGGCCGACATGTGGCCGACGTTGCCTTTGACGATGATGTCGACGCCCTTCATCGAGATGCCGCATCGGGCCGAGGCATTGCCCTCGATGACCAACAAGCCGCCGCACCCGGTGGCGCCGGCGGCCTGGCTGGCATCGCCTTTGACACGGACGACGCCGGACATGATGTTCTCGGCGACGCCCACGCCGGCATTGCCGTTGATGATCACGCAAGCGTGCTTGTTCATGCCGGCGCAATAGTATCCCGCATGCCCGTCGATCTCGACCGTCACCGGCACGTCAATGCCGACCGCGATGGCGTGCAGCCCTCGCGGGTTGACGACCTGCCAATGCGTCTCGTTCGTGTCCGGCCCCAGCGCGTGCAGCGCCGCGTTGAGGTCGCGCACCGACGCAAGCGCCAAGTCGACCACCGGCATCAGGTCTTCTCCCAGACGTAGACGGTCGCAGGCTCAGGCTCGAAGACATGCGCCTGCTCGATGCCCGGCAGCGCCACGAGAGCGCGGTACTCCGTGCCAAAGGCGACATAGCCCTCCGTCTCCGCCATCACCGCGGGCTTGCAGGCGATCGGATCGCGAAGCACGGCAAAGCCCGACCCGGTGCCGACCACGAAGGTGTAGAAGCCGTCGAGATCCTGTAGCGCGTGCTCCAGCGCCGCGCCGAGCCTATCGCCCTCCTGCATGCGCCAGGCGAGATAGCCGGCTGCGACCTCGGTGTCGTTGTCGGTCGCAAATGTCAGTCCCTCGCGCCTCAGCTTGCGTCGCACGTCGTTGTGGTTCGACAGCGAACCGTTGTGAACGAGGCACTGGTCGAGGCCGGTGGAATAGGGGTGGGCTCCATCGGTCGTCACAGCGCTTTCCGTCGCCATTCGTGTGTGGCCGATGCCATGCGTGCCGCCCATTCGGTCAAGCCCGAAACGCCGGGCGACCCGGTCGGGTCGGCCGACCTCCTTGAAGAGCTCCATCCGCGCGCCGCGCCCGACGACGGCAAGCTCGGGAGCCTCCCCGGCGAGCGCGGCGCGAACCGCCGCCTCGCGATCCGATGTACATGCGATCACCGCATGCGTGTCGTGGACCTGTACCGTAACGTCGGTGCCGATGGACTTGGAAAGCCGGCCGCTGAGCCCGTTGAAATCGAAGCCCGCAGGCCCGCGAACGGTGATCTTCAAAGTGCCCGGCGTTCCCTCGCGGTAGACGGCGAACCCCGCGCTGTCGGGACCTCGGTCACACATGACTTCCAGCATGCTCGACAGCAGCGAGCCCAGCTTCGGCTCCAATCGAGCGTCCTTGATGAACAATCCGACGATGCCGCACATGGGCCTGTTCCGCGAGAGGCCGGCGTCCGCATCGGCGCCGCGCCTCTCGTACATTGCCTGTCATTCGAACCGTGTCAATCGTCAAGAAAACCTTTTTCCTCCAAGGAAAATCACTTGCGCTGATAAATGATGATGGAGAGATAGGTCATCGGCTTCTCGATGAGCTCTTCCGGGCCGTGAACGCCGCCCGCATCGAAGAACAGGGCGTCGCCCGGTTCCAGCAGGAAGGTCTTGTCGGAGTGCCTGTAGATCACCTTCCCCGAGAGCATGTAGATGAACTCGACGCCCTCGTGCTGAAAGGCGGTGTACGGCTGGGCCTCCTGCGAAAGCGTGATGAGATAGGGTTCGACAATGACATCGGAGGCCAGCGAGTGGCCGAGCAGCTGATAGTGATGGCCGGCCTTCGTGCCGCGCCGCTCGATGGTGACACCGCGTCCGGCCTTGACGAAGCTGCTGTCTCTCACCTCCTCGAACGCCGCGAAGAACGCGGCAAGCGGGGCGCCGAGCGCACTCGCCAATGATTGGAGGGTAAAAAGGGAGGGCGATATCAGGCCATGCTCGATCTTCGACAGCATGCCGACCGAGATATTCGCCTTCGCCGCGAGTTCGGTTGCGGTCAGTTCGAGGCGGCGGCGCAGAGAGCGGACATGCGTCCCGATGGCCTGCTCGAGCGATCGCCGCTTGGCGGCAGGGGCCTTTGAACCGGTGGCAAGTCCTCGGCCCTGCCGGGCCTTGCCGTCCTCGGTTCGCCGGTCCGTGTGCGTGGCAGACTTTGGCCGTCTCACCCTGTCCATCTCGACGAGGAACATGCTGCGCCCGAAGGCTCGACACCGCCTCGATGCCCGAGCCGGCAGTCGTTACCTCAATTTATGGGCGCGCTATACCTATCCGCCGCCGCCTCGGATCACAACCGGATGGGCGTTCCTGCGAGGCGACATCGCAAGCGGAACCGGAACGGCGATTGCGGGTTGTTGTGACAACCGAGGTCCGCCGGCTCGCGGCGACCAAGGGGCGTGGGAAACGGAGGCCTCATAGAGCGAGTGGGCGAGCCCGAGGGGCGCGATGAGGCGCAACCCTGTGTCTCCCAAAATCGTCACCGCAGACCGCCAATCCCTGACTTACTTGCCCGGGCCCCCGCGCGTGCCGCGACGGGCTCTTGATGTCGGAGGATACGATGCAGCACAGGACGCTGAACGAAATGGAAGCCGTCGCCCGGGTCACTCCGATCGGCGCCGACTCCAAGCGGGCGTTGCGGCGCGAACGGCTGGAAAGACTTGCGAGCCTTCTCGACCAGCACCGGGGACCGCTGCGGCTCCTCTCCCGGATCGAATACCTTCCGGAAAGCGAACGCTTTGCGCTGCGTGGCGACAACACCCCACTGACCGTTGCCTACAGGGATCCGGTGCTGCGCGCCCAGGGACTGGCGAGCGACGGTCTCGGCGATGCTATGGAGTTCTTCGACCTTTCGCTCGGCGAGGCCCACTACCTGCTCTGCGACTGTCATGTCGTCGGCGCCGTGAGCTCGCGGGTTTTGGCCGAGCGCGTGCGTGCCGTCGCGCGGCGGCTGACCGTGCGTGAGATTTGGAGCAAGGCTTGCAGCATGGTTCGAGCCTGGTGGCCCGCCGGCTCCGAGGCGCGCGTCCGCTAGCTGGAGCGGCCATGACGGCCCTCTCGCGCGATGCGATCATCGCACAGCTCGGTCCACCTCGACGATGAGATCGTCGCGCAGATCGAGGCATCAGGCGCCAGCACCGAGGAACTCGCCGAGGCGACGGCGTGGGTCACGAACGACGAGGCGCTGATCAACGCCGGCAGACGGCTCGCCGACGGCCGTACCGCCCGCCTCGTCGAAATTCTGGCGGCTCTCGATGAGGAGGCGCCGTCGCCGACGGGCGACCCGGCCTAGTCCGCAGCCGGCGGCCGGCGCTCGATTCAGTCGCGCATGGCTTCATTCAGCGGATTGGGCTTGCGGTCTTCGGCGGGCTCGACGTCGCCTACGTCGTGACGATCAAGCGTCGAGCCGCCGCTGCCATATCCGGCTGAATCGCCGAAGTCGCGTTGCTCCTGAGCCGGCTCGGCGGGCGGGGTCGGGTCGCCGATGCCCGTCCTGACCTCTCTCTCGGCGCGTTCCCAATGCTCGCGATCTCGCCCTTCGGGACGCCCTTCCTCCTCCCAGATCTGATGGGCGCGCGCTCTGATCCGATCCTCAATGTCTCCGTCTGCTGCAGACATGGCGGCTCCTCCGTGGCTTGTCCTTCAACAGGCGCACCGTGACTTTCGTTCCGGCAACGCGCAAGAGGCAGATATCATCGGCGCCTGCCCAGACTGCCGCCGAGATCGGTAAGCGAATATTTCGGTAGCGAGCCTGTCGCATCGACTCGAGCGCAGCCGCCGATTCGATCTGGAAAGGCGCGGGCTGCGCCGATACAGAAAGCGCATGCGGGTGGCGACATTCAGTCTCGGCGGAGAGCGTCGCGTCGGCCGGATCGACACGCAGCGCCAGACCGTTGCGCCGTTCGACCTGACGATCGAGGAGGCACGCGGCGGGCTCCTTTCGCTGATCGATGGGTGCGATATCCTCCCGGGGACCCGCTCCCCCATGCCGCTGCGCGAAGTCGAGCTCGAAGCCCCGATCCCGCGTCCGCGGCGCAATATCTTTTGTGTCGGCAAGAACTACTTCGACCACGCACATGAATTTTCGAAGAGCGGTTTCGATTCGAGCGCCGCGCGGGGCGCCGTGCCGCAACATCCAATCTTCTTTTCCAAATTGCCGGAAACGGTGATCGCCCATCGGGCGCCGATTCGGATCGATCCCCAGGTCTCGACGGCCATCGACTATGAGGCCGAGCTTGCGGTCATCATCGGCAAAGGCGGTCGCGCCATCCGTCGCTCGGACGCGCTCGATCACGTGTGGGGCTACACGATCATCAACGATGTCACCGCGCGCGACCTGCAGAGCCGGCATGCCCAATGGCTGATCGGCAAATCGCAGGACACGTTCTGCCCGATGGGCCCATGGACCGTCACCAGGGACGAGATCGACCTTAGCCGCACAGGCGTTCGGTGCTGGGTCAACGGCGAGCTCCGCCAGGACTCCAATACCTCGCTTCTGATCTTCGACGTGCCGACGATCATCGCGGCGATCTCGGCCGGCATCACCTTGCAGCCGGGCGACGTGATCGCAACGGGCACACCGGCAGGCGTCGGCATCGGCTTCGACCCGCCGCGCTTCCTGAAGGGCGGCGACATCGTGCGGATCGAGATCGACGGCATCGGCGTTCTCGAAAATCCCGTCGAGGAGATTTCGCGATGACCACCGTCAGTCTCGGGCGGCTCGTTGCCGAAGTCTCCGGCGAAGGTCCTGCGGTGGTGATGGTCCACGGCCTCGGCGGCACGTCGAACGTATTCCAGCCGCAGATGGATGCCATGTCAGGGTTCCGGGTGCTGCGGTTGGACCTGCCCGGCTCGGCGCGATCGCCAAAACTGTTCGAGCCGTTGACGCTTGCGGGGCTGACGCAGGCCGTCGTCTCCACCGTCAAGCTTGCCGGGGTCGAACGGGCACATTTCGTCGGCCATTCCCTCGGCGGCCTCATTTGCCAGCATGTCGCTGCCAATTTGCCTGACCTTGTCCAGTCGCTGAGCCTGTTCGGGGCGGTGGTCGAGCCGACCGATAAGGCGCGCGAGGGCCTGCGCGCCCGCGCCCGGGTCGCGCGCGAACAGGGTCTTGACGCGGTCGCCGAAGCAACCATCGCCGCCACGCTTTCGGGCTTGACGCGATCGTCGAGCCCGCTCGCCGTCGCTTTGGTGCGCGAACTGATCATGCGCCAGGATCCGGAAGGCTACGCGCAGGGCTGCGAGGCGCTCGCCAAGGCGGACGCCGCCGATCATCGGCTGATCGGCGCGCGAACCCTCATTGTCACGGGCGATGAGGATCCGATTGCCCCGCCGAGCGTCGCCCGCGCTTTGGGCGAACGCATCAAGGGGGCGAGCGTCGTCGTCCTCGACCGGTGCGGGCATTGGGCGACGATCGAGAAGCCCCTCGAATGCAACCGCAGGCTGGCGGATTTTCTGCGCGCGGCGTAGCATCGGGCCAAGGAACATAAGGCGAAACTCGCCGATTGCGGCCGCCCGGCGGCCGTGGACCATCAGGAAGGAACGCGAAGATGGCCGACAATGGAAATGCTTCCCGCTGGGGAGCCAACGGGCGGGATCCCGAAACCGTCCTGTTCACCAATGTGCGCATTGTCGACGGCACCGGCGAATATCCCTTCACCGGCGAGGTCCTGGTGCAGGGCAACCGGATCCGGCAGGTGACCAAGGGCGGCTCCAGGTTCGCCTCGGCGACATCAGGCCTCGCGCCCGTTTCCGGCCAGGTCACGACGCTCGACGGAATGGGAGCAACCCTCATGCCGGGCCTTGTCGATGCGCACCTGCATCTTTCGTGGAACAATGCGCCTGGCATCGATCCCATCCAGATGATGCCGGTCGAGGAGCACGTCCTCGTCACCGCAGAGATGGCCAAGCTCGTTCTTGAGGCGGGCTTCACCGCCGGACGGGGTGCCGCCGCCGCCAAGCCGCGCCTCGATGTCGTCGTGCGCAACTTCATCAACCAGGGCCGCATTCCCGGACCGCGCTATACGGCCGCCGGGCCGGAGATCACGACGGTCGGCGGTCTTGGCGATGCGGCCCCCCCACACATCCCGCACGAGGGCCTCAACCTCGGCATCGTCGTCTCGGGGCCGGAGGAGGTGCGCCGCACGGTGCGCACCCTGATCAAATACGGCGTCGATTCGATCAAGCTCAACCTGTCGGGCGAAGCGATCACCGGCACCGGCGCGGAAGAGACGCCGATGTCCGAGGAAGAGGTCGCGATGGCAGTGAAGGAGGCAAAGGCGCGCGGCAAGGTGGTGGCTGCGCACGCACGTTCCTCCGAATCGGTCAAGCAATGCGTGCGCCACGGCATCCAAAACATCTATCACGCCTCCTTCGCCGACGAGGAGGCGCTCGACATGCTCGAGGCGGCCAAGGACCGGCACTTCGTCGCCCCCGGCCTCGCCTGGTTGATCTGCACGGCCCGCCATGCCGGCGAATATGGCATCAAGCCCGGATCGGCCGTCGCCATGAGCTACGAGCGCGAGCTCGAAATGGCCGTCGAAACGATGCGCAAGATGCACCGTCGCGGCATCCGCGTGCTCATCGGCGGCGACTACGGCTTTGCCTGGACGCCGCAGGGCACCAATGCCAAGGATCTCGAATATTTCGTCGAAATGGTCGGCATGTCGCCGATGGAGGCGATCGTTGCGGCAACGAAATACGGCGGCCAGATCATGGGCATGGGCAACGAGCTCGGCATGATCAAGGAGGGCTGCCTCGCCGACATGCTGCTCGTCGACGGCGACCCGGTGGCCAATGTCAAAGTGCTGCAGGACAAGGACCGTCTGCTTGCCATCATGAAGGACGGCAAGTTCCACAAGCGCCCGCCCGTGCAGGAGCAGCGCCGCCGGCTGATCGCATGAGGGGGGTTCGCGCCCACTCCCTCCCCCCTTGCGGGGGAGGGTTGGGGAGGGGGGCCACGACGTGGGCTGACGGCTCGACCCCCACCCCTACCCCCTTCCCGCAAGGGGGAGGGGAACACCCCCGCCTGACGCTCCATGCGGACCGGGCGTAGCATGCGCGCCGCCCAACATCCGCTGGCGACAATCGTTCTCCTTGTTCTCGGCGGGCTGGCGCTTTGGCTGATCTTCGCCGTCTGGCCCGATTGGCTGGTCGGTGTCGTCGGCCCGAAAAAGGTGTTCGTCACCACAATCTTCAACGGCGTCACGCTGGCCGGCCTCTATTTCCTTGTGGCGAGCGGCTTCACCCTCGTCTTCGGCCTGATGCGCAACGTCAATCTGGCGCATGGCTCGCTCTATCTCCTGGGCGCCTACGTCGGTTACACCGTGGCCGAGCACACCGGATGGTGGATTTTCGGCGTCATCGCGGGCTTTGCGTCGATGGCGGTCGCCGGCGTGCTGATGCAGGTGCTGATCTTCCGCCGCATGGAGGGCGATGATCTGCGCCAGACGCTCGTGACGATTGGCCTGTCGATCGTGGCGGCCGACCTGATGCTCGCCATCTGGTCGGGCGTCACCTACCAGTTCACGGTCCCCGCCTCGCTCGACGGCGCCATCACGCTGCCGATTGTCACCGGCCTGCGCTCAGACGGCGCGGCCGTCTTCATGAAATATCCGCTCTATCGCCTTTGTGTACTGGCCACCGCCGCACTGATCGGCCTCGGGCTGTGGCTCCTGCTCAACAGGACGCGCGTCGGCATGATGATCCGGGCAGGTGTCGACAACCGCGCCATGCTGTCGGCCTCGGGCGTCAACGTTCAGCTCATCTTCGCCACGGTCTTTGCGATCGGCGCCGGGCTTGCCGGCTTTGCCGGCGTCGTCGGCGGCACGGCGCTGTCGATCGCCCCCGGCGAGGATGTGCGCTATCTCCTCGCCTCTCTCGTGGTTGTCATCGTCGGCGGCATGGGCTCGGTGACGGGCGCCGCCATCGGGGCCATCCTCGTCGGCCTCGCCGAGCAGATCGGCCTTGCCTACTTCCCGACCTACAGCGTCGTGCTCACCTTCGTGATCATGGTGGCAGTGCTGGCCGTGCGCCCGCAAGGCATTTTGGGGCGCGAGCGCGGGATAAGCGTCATGAGCATTGCCGATGCGGGTCGGCGCGCGACTGTGAGCGGGCCGTTCCGGTCCGGCACCGGTGCCTTTGCGCTTGTGACGGCACTGCTCCTTGCCTATCCCCTGGTTGCTTCGAGCTTCTTCGTCTTCCAGATCGGCGCCTACTCGCTGATCCTGGGCATGCTTGCCCTGTCGCTGATGGTGCTGGCCGGTTATGGCGGCATGGTGAGCCTGGCGCAGATCACCGTTGCCGGGACGGCCGGCTATTTCGTCGCCATCCTCGGCGTCAATGCGGCAGCGGGCAGCGGGCTCGGCTGGCCGTGGTGGGTCGTAGTTCCGACCGCGATCCTCGCTGCCGCACTGCTGGCGGGCGTGATCGGCGCCATTGCGGTGAGGACGGCTGGCATCCAGATGATCATGATCACGCTCGCCATCGCCACGGCATTCTTCTATTTCGTCAACCAGAACTATGCGATCTTCAACGGTTTCAATGGCTTCCACGGCGTCGTGCCGCCGAATGCCTTCGGCATCGCCTGGCGCGATCCGATCGCCTTCTACTATCTGAGCCTCGCCGTCGCGGCGATCTTTTACGGCGGCGTCGTCTACGGCGCCCGCACGCCCTTCGGCCTGAGCCTTCAGGCCATCCGCGACAATCCCCGGCGGATGCGGGCGCTCGGCTACAATGTCTCGGCCCACAGAATCATGGCATTCTTCTTTGCCGGCCTGATCGCAGCAACCGCTGGCGTGCTTCTCGTCTGGTTCAACAGCCAGATTTCGCCCGGCGCGGTGAGCGTCGCGGCGGCGGTCAACGTGCTCGTCATTGCGGTCATCGGCGGCATGCGCCACCCGATCGGACCGTTTCTCGGGGCGATCCTGTTCGTGCTTCTGGAGAATTTCGCTATCGACCTGATCGATCGGGAGCGCTTCAATACGGTGATCGGAATTGCGTTTCTGCTTGTCGTCCTCTTGTCGCCGGATGGGATTCTCGGCCTTATTCAGCGGCTGCGGCCGCGCCTGGCGCCCGAAGGCTGGCGGGCCGGACTGGCAACCCACCTCACTCGACCCTCGCGGGCTTCGGGATCATCGCCGTCAATGTAAGGGAGGAAAGCCCATGAAGATCGACAAATATGCGCTGGCAACGGCCCTTGCCGTCGGACTTACGTGCGCAGGCACGGCAGTGCGCGCCGAAGACACCATCAAGATGGGCGGCCTTGCCACCCTCGAAGGCGCCTTCACGGTGCTCGGCGAAGACAGCATGCGCGGCCTCAAGCTCGCGCTCAAGGAACAC
>JAFAME010000418.1 GCA_019233695.1 Methylobacteriaceae bacterium | reverse complement strand
TCGCCCTCAAGGGCGCACGCATGCATGCCGAGGACCGCGAGCGCGCGGTCGCCGAGGTGACCGCGCTGGTCGAGATCGAGCCGATCCTTGACCGCTATCCCTCCTCGATCTCCGGCGGCCAGCAGCAGCGCGCCTCGCTCGCCCGCGCGCTCGTGCGCAACGCGGATCTCTACCTTCTCGATGAACCGATGGGGCAGCTTGAGCCGCAGCTTCGCGCCGTGCTGCGCGGACGGTTGAAGAACCTGTTGATCGCGCGCGGCATGACCTCGATTTTCGTGACCCATGACCAGACCGAGGCCAACGCGCTTGCCGACCGCATCGCGGTCATGGAGGGCGGGGTATTGCAGCAGTTCGCGAGCCCCGCCGATCTGAAGGACAAGCCGGCAAACCTGTTCGTTGCGACCTTCATCGGCGAGCCGCCCATGAACATTTTTGACGCGGGGATCGCCACCGGGGGCGACCAATATCGGTTTGCCGTTGACGGCGATCTCTCCGTCGACGTTGCCGCGGGCGGCATCGCACCTGCCGTCCGCGACGCCTTGCGCGGGCGCGATCGTGTGCGGCTCGGCCTCAGGCCGCACAAGGTAAGGCTTGGCTCCGGTGCTTTCCGAGCGCGCGTCCTGTCGAACCAGTGGCTGGGCGATCAGACGCATGTTGCCGCCGAAGTCGCCGGTCGGCTGATGGTGGCGGTCGCGCACGAGCGCATCCCCGCGCGCGTCGGGACGCAAATCCCCTTCACGTTCTCCGCGCGCGACCTGCATGTGTTCGACATGGCGACCGGCGAGGCCGTGTCGCACGGTCTGGAGGCGGGATGACTCCGGACATGATCATCGGGATCGATGCCGGCACATCGGTCATCAAGGCGATTGCCTTTTCGAGCCGCGGCGAGCAGATCGCCGTCCATGCCGTGCCCAACGTCTATGAGACGATTGCCGGCGGCGGTGCCGAGCAGGGCATGGCGCGGACCTGGGCCGATACGGCTGTCACCCTGCGTGGTCTGTGTGAGAAGATCCCGGATCTCGCCCGCCGGGTGATTGCCGTCGGCGTGACCGGGCAGGGCGACGGCACCTGGCTGGTCGATGCCGCCGGCGAGCCCGTCGCTCCGGCCTGGCTGTGGCTCGATGCCCGCGCCGCCGCCATCGTCGATGAGATCCGTTCAGGGCCGCGTGCAAAAGCGCATTATCGTCACACCGCCACCGGTCTTGCGGCCTGCCAGCAAGGCAGTCAGCTGATCTGGCTCTCGCGACACCACCCGGAGGTTCTACGGGTGGCGGCGACCGCCTTCCATTGCAAGGACTGGCTTTACTTCAACCTCACCGGGGTGCGTGCGACAGACCCGGCCGAAGGGACGTTCACGTTTGGCGACTTCCGCTCGCTCGAATATTGCGACGAGGTCATCGACATTCTCGGTCTTGCCGAGTTCCGGCGCCTGCTGCCGCCGATGGTCGAAGGCACCACGCATGCCGACCGGCTGACCCACGATGCCGCGCGCGTCACGGGCCTGCTCGCCGGAACCCCGGTCGTCCTCGGCTATCTCGATGTGCCCTGCACAGTGCTCGGGGCCGGCCTCTACGATCGTGGCACGGCGGTCGGCTGCACCATCGTCGGCTCGACCGGGATGCACACCCGCCTCGCGCATGGCGTCGACGACATCGTGCTGAACGAGGATTGCACCGGCTTCACCATGCCGCTGCCCATCCCGGGCATGTACGCGCAGATGCAATCCAATCTCGCCGGCACGCTCAATATCGATTGGCTGATCGACTTGGCGCGCGACGTGCTCGGCTCGAACGGCATCAGCCGCAGCCGCGCCGAGATCATCACCGGCCTCGACGCGCGCATCCTTGTCGCCCCTGCCGCCGAGCTCCTGTTCCATCCCTACATTTCCGAGGCGGGCGAGCGCGGACCCTTCATCGACGCCCGGGCACGGGCGAGCTTCATCGGCCTTGCGACGCGCCACGGCTATGCCGACATGATGCGCGCGGTCTACGAGGGCCTCGCCTTCGCGGCGCGCGACTGCTACCTCACGATGGGGTGCATTCCGGCGGAAGTGCGCCTGACAGGCGGCGCGGCGCGCAGTCGCGCCCTGCGCGCGATCGTGGCGGCGACCCTCGATGCCAGGGTCCGCACGAGCGCCCGTGAGGAGGCGGGAGCCGCAGGTGCGGCGATGATGGCGGCCGTTTGCTGCCGCGTCTATCCCGACATGGACGCCTGCGTCGGCGATTGGGTGAACCCGCTCCTGGGTGCCACCGAAGCCCCCGACCCGCGCCTCGCCGAAATCTATGCCGGGATCTTTCCCGCCTATGTCGAAGCGCGCCGGGCCCTCGCCCCGGTCTGGCATGCCTTGGCGCGACAAGCAGGAGCCGGGTGATGCCGAAGAAGCTCGCCATCATCGGTGACCGATTCATGCTGCCGCAGGTGTTTCGCGACAAGATCGTCGCTGCCGCCGGCAACGGGCTCGATATCCGCACGCTCGAGCAGCCCTGGCCGGACGCGCCGATGGAGCATGGCTACGCGCGGCAGGGAACGGGTGGCCTGAAGGAATACATGGGCGACCCCGACGAGATCGTCGCGTTCATTGGCGATGCGGAAATGCTCGTTACCCATCTCGCTCCGTTGTCGCAGGCGATGATCGAGCGTCTGCCGAAGCTCAAGTTCGTCGCGGTCTCGCGCGGCGGCCCGGTCAACATCGACATGCAGGCAGCCCATGCGCATGGGCTTCGCGTGGTGAATACGCCGGGGCGCAATGCCGCCGCCGTCGCCGAGTTCACGATCGGCGCAATCCTCACTGAGACCCGCCTCATCAGGGCGGGCCACGAGGCTCTGCGTCAGGGCCGTTGGCGCGGCGATCTCTATCGGGCCGACCTTACCGGCCGCGAATTGTCGGAAATGACGGTCGGGGTGGTCGGCTACGGCGCCATCGGCGCCAGGGTCGTGCAATTGCTCAAAGCCTTCGGCTGCCGGATTCTCGTCTGCGATCCCTATGTGCAGCTGAGCGCGCAGGACCGGGCCGATGGCGTCGAGCATGTCGGGTTGAGCGCGCTCTTGGAACGCGCCGACCTCGTCACCTTGCACGCGCGGGTGACGCCCGAGACGACGGGGTTCATCAATGCGGCCGCGCTCGCGCGGATGAAGCATGGTGCCATCCTCGTCAACACGGCGCGCGGGCCGCTTGTCGACTACGACGCTCTCTACGAAGCCCTCGTCTCGGGCCGGCTGCGAAGCGCAATGCTCGAAACCTTCGCGGTCGAACCGCCGCCGCCCGACTGGCCGCTCCTGAAGCTGCCGAACGTGACGCTCACGCCTCACATCGCCGGCGCCTCGACCAAAACCATCGTCAATGCCGCCGAGCTGGCGGCCGAGGAGGTCCGCCGCTACATGGCGGGCGAGCCTCCGCGCCATCCCTGCTGACAAGCCAGGAGCGAGAGATGAAATCTGCCGAACTGGCACTTCGCGAAGCCATCATTGCCAAGGCGCGCTGGATGAACGCCAGCGGGCTCAACCAGGGAACGTCAGGCAACATCTCGGCGCGCTTCGAGGACCGGATGCTGATCACGCCGTCGGCGACACCCTACGATGCCATGCAGCCAGAGATGATCGCCTCCATGCCGATCGATGCCGAGTATGGCGCCTGGGAGGGCCCGCTCAAACCGTCGACGGAATGGCGCTTCCATCTCGACATCATGCGGGCACGCGGCGACGTCGGCGGCATCGTCCACACGCACTCGACCCATGCGACTGTCCTCGCGATTGCCCGGCGCAGCATACCTGCGTGCCACTACATGATGGCCGCCTTCGGCGGCATGGACATACGCTGCGCCGAATACGCGCGCTACGGCACCAAGGAGCTGTCG
>JAFAME010000259.1 GCA_019233695.1 Methylobacteriaceae bacterium | reverse complement strand
TGTTCGTCGAGCAAGGCGCGACGTACGGCCTCCCCGACAAGGGGCTGATCATCGATCAGAAGCACGACGACCCGGTATTCGGGCGCCGCCTCCGCGTCCGGCGTGCTGTGGCCGGCGAGGTTCATCCGGCCGCCCCAAGTGTCGCTTTCGATCCGATGCCGCGCACCAGCCGCTGGGCAATGTTCTTCAACGGCAACACGTCAACCGCGGCCTGGAGCGCGACCGCGGCCTTCGGCATCCCATAGACCGCGCTCGTTGCCTGGTCCTGGACGATGGTGTGATGGCCCTTGGCCCGCAGGCTTTTCAAGCCTCGCGCACCGTCCGCGCCCATTCCGGTCAGGAGCACGCCGGTCACGTTGCCCGGCCAGCGGCTGCATACGCTGTTGAAGAACACATCAACTGACGGACGATAGGCGAATTCGCGCGGCTCGGGCGTGTAGCCAAGCGTGCTGCCGGTCTTCAGCACCAGATGATCGCTGGTTCCCGCAACAAGGACCGCGCCCGGCTGCAGACGGTCACCTTCCTTGGCGAGTCGGACCGGAAGTCGAGACTGCTGGCTCAACCACTCGGCAAGGCCCGGCGCGAAGCGCGCGTCGACATGCTGGACGATGACGACGGCGGCCGGAAGGTCATGCGGCAGCCCCCCCAACAGGACGGAAAGTGCGGCCGGCCCCCCCGCGGAAGCTCCGATGGCGACGAGGGCACGCGCCGAGGACCGGTGTGGGGGCCCTCCTCCAGGCACCCGCCGCAGGCCCCCTCCAGCGCCAATCAGCCGGCCGATCGCGGCGATCTTGGCGAGCAGCGACGTGGCGGTCGTGGCAAGGTCGCCTGATCCGAGCGTAGGCGTATCGATCGCATCAAGCGCGCCAAATCCCATCGCCTCGAAGACGCGCGAAGCGTGCGTCTCGACGCTGACCGTTACGATCAGGATCGCGCATGGACTGCCGGCCATGATCCGGCGGGTCGCCTCGACGCCGTCGATTCCCGGCATGATCAGGTCCATCAGAACGAGATCGGCAGGTTGTCTGGCGCAAAGCTCCACCGCCTGCTCACCATCCCTCGCGATCCACACGACCTGATGTTCGGGCGTGAGCGTCAGTGCGCGCCGCAAGGCCTCTGCCGCCATCGGCATGTCGTTGGCGATGCCGATTTTCATGCTTGCGCCTCGCCGATCAGATCGGCCACCGCCCGCACCAGCGTGTCGTCATGGAAGCTACTCTTGGTCAGATAATAGTCGGCGCCCGCTTCGAGCCCGCGCCGGCGATCCTCCTCACGATCCTTGTAGGAGAGGACCACTACCGGAAGCGACTTCAGGGTCGGATCGTTCTTGATGTGCGTGACAAGCTCGATGCCGTCCATGCGGGGCATATCGATGTCGGTGATGACGAGATCGAATTGGCCTGTCCGCGCGGCGTTCCAACCGTCCATTCCGTCAATGGCGATCTCGACATCGTACCCGTGGTGATCGAGCAGCTTGCGCTCAATCTCGCGTACGGTGAGGGAGTCGTCGACGACGAGCACGCGCCGGCGCCGCACCTCTGCGGCGGCGCCGGTGCGCTGGACCTTGTTCAGGCGATCGGCGTGGGCCAGCCGCTCGGCGGAGCGGATCATATCCTCGACATCAAGGATCAGCACCGGCGCTCCGTCCTCCATCGAGGCGGCAGCGCTCACGTCCTTGATCTTGCCGAGCCGCGGGTCAAGCTTTTGCACGACCAGCTCCCGCCCGCCGAGGAAGCGGTCGACGACGATCCCGTAGCGATTGTGCTGCTCGCCGACCACGACCACCGACAGTTCGCTGCCATCCGGCTTTGCTTCGCCGCATTCGAGTATCTGATGCGAAGTGACGAGCCCGACATGCTCGCCGTCGAAATCGAAGTGCTGGCGGCCTTCGAGGATCCCGACCCGCTCTCCGGGCAGCTTCACCGCGCGCACGATGTGGGCAAGCGGAAAGGCGTAGGGCTCGCCGCCGATGTCGACGAGCAAGGTGCGCACGACGGAAAGGGTCAGCGGCAGTTGCAGTTGAAATCGTGTACCGCCTCCCGGCTGAGCCGACACGCGGACCTTGCCGCGCACCTGCCTTACCATGTCCTGGACGACGTCGAGACCAACGCCGCGCCCGGATATCTCGCTCACCTGGGCCTTCATCGTGAAGCCGGGCAGGAACAGGAATTCGAAGAGCTCGCTTTCGCTCAGCCGGTCGGCGGTTTCGGGGCTGGCGAGATTGCGCCTGACGACCGCGGCCCGCAGCCGAGCGAGATCGATGCCGCGCCCATCATCCGCGACAACGATCTGGAGCGCGCCGGCGCTGTGGTGGGCCTCCAGATGCACGACACCCTCGGCGGACTTGCCGGCGCCCCGACGCTCGTCCGGCGGCTCGATCCCGTGGTCCACTGCATTGCGCAAAAGATGGCCGAGCGGCGCCTCGAGCTTCTCCAGGATCTCGCGGTCCACCTGCGTCGTGCCGCCGACAAGCTCCAGACGAACCTGCTTGCCGAGAGCCCGGCCCACATCGCGCACGAGCCGCGGAAATGCCCCGGTTCCATCCGCGAACGGACGCATCCGGCAGGCCAAGGCATGATCGTAGAGGCGCTGTGCAAGGCTGGTGGATTGGCGGTCTGAAGTTTCGAGCTCGACGAGCCGTTCGGAGAGGAATTGCTGGCACTGAGAGATGCGTTGCTGCACTTGCGCGACGGCCGCCTGCGTTCGCTCGTCGAGCGCCGGCGACGGCAGGGCTGCACGCATCTGGTCGATCGCTTTCGCCGTTTCGTGGTGGAGGCGCTTCAATCGCAACAACGACTGTCCGAACGGCTTCAACCAGCGCGAGTCGACAAGCGATTCTCCCGCAAGACCCAGCAACCGGTTGAGATTGTCGACGCTGACACGCAACGCACGATCCTGCGCTCTAGGTTCGATTGCGGTCTCGCCAGGTGGCTCGCCGAGCGGGAGCGTGGTCGGACCCGGAAGCGGTGCAGGAGCTGGGGGCGGCGCCACGGCGCCAATGTGGGGAGCCTGCAAACCCTCCGGTTCTGTTGGCGTACCGGTGAGCAGATCGCTCAGATGGGCAATGAACGAATCGATCTCGCCCCGTCTCTTGGCCCCGTCCGCGCCGGGTTCGAGACCGGGGGCTCTCGTTATCGCCATCATCAGATCGACGCCGTTCAAGAGAACGTCGATGTGTTCCTGCTGCAACGCGATGCGGCCCTCCTGCGCGGCGACGAGAAAGTCCTCCATGGCGTGGGCCAGCGCGACGCCGGCATCGATGTCGACGATGCGGGCAGCTCCTTTGAGCGAATGGGCGGCGCGCATGCAGGTTTCGAGCTGGTCGGCCGCCGTCGGGTTGCGCTCGAGCGCCAGCAGGCCCTCGGTCAGAACCTGCGTCTGATTCTCCGCTTCGACGCGGAAGAGATCATGCATCGACAGCTGGCTGAGATCCGGCGCGGTCATGCGACGCTTCGATTGAGGGTCTGAACGATGAGCTGCTCATCGAGGCAACCGACCATCCGGTCGCGCCAGGCGAGCATGCCCTTGGTGTACTTCGAGGTGGCTTTGGCGATCGTTGCAGGCACGGCCTTCAGTTCGTCGGCGTAGTAACGATGCGTGCGAACGACCTCGTCGACCGGAAACGCGAGCCGGCCGCTCTCGTGACGGATCACGACAAGACGACCGACGCCGCGAAGGCCGGTGTCCGCGGTGCGGTGTTTGGCCCGATGCGGTTCGGCATCGCCAAGCCCGAGCATCTGGGCGAGCGACACGCAGATCAGGAGTTCGCCCCGCACGTTGACGACGCCGAGCACCGCACCGGCGCGCCGGTGCGGCACCGAATGGATCGCCCGCAGCGGCGCGACTTCGTCGAAGACCAGCGTCGGCAATGCAAACCATTCCGCGCCGATGCGAAAGACGATCGCGGAATGGCGCGTGCGCCCCCTCGACTTGCTGCGAGGGGCCGAGACATAGCCGATCCATTCCTCGACATATCCGGCGGGGTGCTGGCGATCGAGGAGCATCATCGCCGCGCCCGAATAGATGGGGCAGTTGCGGCAATGGGCGTGCTGTTTGAGCTGTGGACACGAGGCATCGCCGTAGACGCCGATCCTGTTCCAGCAATCATCCCGCTTGGCCGGCAAGCCCGCCACGTCATGCATGGCGCTGCGCCTCCCGGCGCTCCAGCCGGCGCGCCCGATCGTTCAGTACCTTTGCGCCCGCCGCATCGCCTCGCTTTTCAAGAAGGAGGGCGAGATGCAGGAGGGCGT
>JAFAME010000209.1 GCA_019233695.1 Methylobacteriaceae bacterium | reverse complement strand
AGGCGATTGGCCGCCGTCTCTGTTGTCCTCGCCTGATGCGGCATTCGCGCGTGCTCTCAAGGCCCCTCACCCTAACCCTCTCCCCGCTCGCGGGGAGAGGGGACCTGCCCGCTGAGACCAGGTCATGACCAGGCACGATCGCTGGCTCGCATGGCTCTTCTCGGCGCCAGCCATCATCCTTGTCGGTGCGCTGATGTACTATCCGATGGTCGGAACCTTCATCGAAAGCCTCTATTCCACGTCGTTCGTCAATCCGACCCCGAAATTCGCCGGCCTCGAGCTCTATCAGCGAATTTTCGCATCTGACGAATTCGGCCAGGTGGTCCGCAATTCCTGCCTCTGGACCATCTTCGTCGTGCTGCTGCAGAACCTCGCAGGCTTCGCCACGGCGCTTCTGCTCAACCAGAACCTCCCCGGCCAGGGCCTGGTGCGCTCGTTGGTCCTGTTGCCGTGGGTCCTGCCGGGCGTCGTGGCGGCGATCCTGTGGCGTTTCATGTACGACCCGCAGCTTGGCCTCATCAACTCGTTCCTCGTGCAGCTCGGGTTGAGCAGCGGTGGCATCGCCTGGCTCGCCGACAGCGCAACCGCCATGCCGGCCGCCATCGCCGCAGCGCTGTGGAAGGGCTTTCCCTTCTCAGCGCTCGTCTACCTCGCCGCGCTGCAGAACGTCGATCGCGAGCAGATCGAGGCGGCAACGATTGACGGCGCCGGCCGCTGGCGCCGGCTTATCGACATCGTCCTCCCGGCCATCCGCGAGGTCATCGTCATCAACGTGATCGTGACGACGATCCTGACCTTCAACTACTTCGACATGATCTGGGTGTTGACGCGCGGCGGACCGCAGAACGCCACCCACATCTTTCCCACCAAGATCTACGAGCTCGGCTTCGGCCAGTTCCGCTTCGGCGAGGCGGCTGCCTATGGCGTCCTCTCGATCCTGGTGCTGTTGCTGCTTGTTGCACTCTATTTCGCCGTCCAATCGACGGCGCGCCCGGGAAGGGTGCGCCCCGCATGAGCCGCCGGACCGACAAGTCCCTGCGCGCCGTCCTCGTCGTCCTGCAGGCGCTGCTCGCGATCGTCGTGCTGCTGCCGTTCTTCTGGATGGTCTCGGTGTCGCTGAAGCCCGCGACGGAGCCCTTCGCCATTCCCGCAAGGCTGTGGCCGGAGCACCCGACCTTCGGCAACTACCTGACCGCATTCCGGCCCGAGTTCCAGACCTATTTCATCAACTCGACCGTTGTTTCGCTGACGACGGTGGTGATCGCGGTGACGCTTGGCCTTCTCGCTGCCTATTGCTTCACGCGCTTCCAGATGTGGCTTCTGACCGTCCTCATGACGCTCGTGCTTCTCGCGCAGATGTTTCCGGCGAGCGCCATCATCATCCCGATCTACAAGCTGATGAAGGGTGCGAACCTCCTCAACACCTATGCCTCGTTGATTATCGCCTATGTCACCGTGACCTTGCCGATCGCGATCTGGATGCTGCGCGCCTTCCTGGCCCGGCTGCCGGTCACGCTCGAAGAGGCCGCCGCCATCGACGGCGCCGGCCCGCTGCGCGCCTTCTTCGAGATCATCGTGCCGCTCTGCCGCCCAGGCATTCTCGCAACGGCGGTGTTCGTCCTGATCGTCACCTGGCAGGAATTCCTGTTTGCTCTGTCGTTCACCTCGACGCGCGACATGCGCACGCTGCCCGTCGGCATGAACGACTTCATCGGCCAATACGGCATCCGCTACGGCGAGCTGATGGCAAGCTCCGTCCTGATCTCGCTGCCTGTGGTGCTGATCTTCTTTCTTCTGCAGCGCCAGTTCGTCGCCGGGCTCACCGCCGGCGCGGTGAAGGGTTGAGGCGATGGGCGACGATCTGATCCTGCGCCACGAGCTGCTTACCGGCGTCCTGCGCCTGACCTTCAACCGCCCCGACAAGATGAACGCGCTCTCGACGCCGATGATCCGGCAGCTCGAAGCTGCCCTCGATTCGGTTGCGACGGACCCGGCGGTGCGCATTCTTGTCCTTGCCGGCGCCGGCGACAAGGCCTTCGTGGCGGGAGCCGATATCGCCGAATACCAGGGCAACCGGCACGCCGCCTTTGCCGCCTATCAATTCGAATCGCGCCGCGTTTTCGACAAGCTCGAAGCCCTGCCGAAGCCGACGATTGCGGCGGTGCGCGGCTATGCGCTCGGCGGCGGCTTCGAGCTGGCGCTATGCTGCGACATCCTGATCTGCACCGAGAGCGCCCGGCTCGGCCTGCCGGAAGGCCGCCTCGGCCTTTGCCCGGGAGGGGGCGGCACACAACGGCTCACGCGCGCTGTCGGGCGCACTATCGCAGCCGACGTAATGCTTGCCGGATGGCGTCTTACCGGCGCGCGGGCCCATCAACTCGGCCTTGCCGCCGAGCTTTGCGCGGACGCGGCGCTCGACGAGACGGTCGCTGCCCGGGCTCGTGCCATGCTCAAGATCGCACCGCTCGCGCAAGCTGAGATGAAGCGGCTGATCCGCCAGGGCCCGGACGCGGCCCTGCCGGTCGCCCAGAGCCTGGAGCAGGAGGTCTTGTTGCGGCTTTACCAGACGCATGACGGACAGGAGGGCATCGAGGCCTTCCTGCACAAGCGCGAGCCGGTCTTCAGGGGCGAATGATGCGCGAGAAGGATCTCGACGGAAGGACTGCCGTCGTCACCGGCGCGGCCATGGGCATCGGCAAGGCCTGCGCCATCGCTCTGGCCGAGGCGGGCGCCGCCGTCATTGTTGCCGACGTCGATGAGGCTGTCGGTCGCGCCACTGCCGAGGACATCGCGGCAACCGGCGCGCGGGCGCTTTTCGTGCGCACCGACGTGACATCGATGGCTGACATGGAGGCGATGGCGGCAGCGGCCGCGGGAGCATTCGGCGGCATCGACATCCTCGTCAACAATGCGGCACGGGCCATCGGCGGGGCGGTTCACGAGATCGACGAGGCGACCTGGAACCTCGTAATGACGACCAATCTGACGAGCGTATGGCGCGGCATGCGCGTATGCGTGCCGCAGATGCTGAAGCGCGGTGGCGGGGCGATCGTCAACATCTCCTCGGTTCAGGCGCTTGCCGGTTTTCGCGGCTGGGCCGCCTATGCCGCTGCCAAGGGCGGCATCAACGCCCTCACCCAGCAGGCGGCGATCGATCTTGCCCCGCACAAGATCCGCGTCAACGCCGTTGCTCCAGGCACGATCATGACGCCGCTCAACGAGAAGATTTTCGCGCAGGCGCCCGATCCGCAGGCCCTGATCGAACTCTGGAACAAGGCGCATCCGATCGGCCGGTTCGGCCAGCCGGAGGAGGTGGCCGAGCTTGTGCTGTTCCTCGCAAGCGATCGCGCGTCGTTCATCACGGGCGAGATCGTGCGCGTCGACGGCGGGCTGATCATACGGGGCGAATGATGCATGCAATGCCGCAGAGAGCCGGGACCTGTTCCCTCCCCCCTTGCGGGGGAGGGTCAGGGAGGGGGGCGCGCCGGGCTCAATCCTCGCCAGGCCGCCGGGAGGGCTTCGCACCGCCGCCTCGCTTGCCGGAGGTCTTCAAGCTGTTCGCTGCAAAGGATCGAGGGAGGACGCGTCCGACCCCCCTCCCTGGCCCTCCCCCGAAAGGGGGGAGGGAACGGCGCCGGATCCCGGATAGCGCTTCGCGCTTCCGGGATGACAATCTGCAATTTCTCCCCGCCCGTCGGAGGGCATCGCCTTGGCGACGGTGAAGCTGCAGCGCGTCGCCAAGCGCTGGGGCAGCGTGGTGGGGCTCGAAGATTTGTCGCTCGACATCGCCGACCAGGAATTCCTTGTCCTCCTCGGCCCTTCGGGCTGCGGCAAGACCACGACGATGCGCATCATCGCCGGGTTGGAGGACCCGACGGCAGGCGACATCTTCATCGACGACGAGCGGGTCAACGACAAGCCGGCGCGCGATCGCGACCTTGCCATGGTGTTCCAGAACTACGGCCTCTATCCGCATATGACGGTTGCCGACAACATCGGCTATCCGCTGAAAGTGCGGCACGTCCCGCGCCCCGACCGCGAGGCGCGTGTGCTCGAGGCGGCGCGCCGGGTGGAGCTTGCCGATCTCCTGCGCCGCCGACCGGCAGAGCTGTCGGGGGGCCAGCGCCAGCGCGTCGCGCTCGCTCGCGTCATCGTGCGCAAGCCTCGGCTGTTCCTGATGGACGAGCCGCTCTCCAATCTCGACGCCAAGCTGCGCACCACCATGCGAGCGCAGCTGAAGCATCTGCAGCGCGAGCTTGCCATCACCACGATCTACGTGACCCACGATCAGATCGAGGCGATGACGCTTGCCGACCGCATCGTCATCCTGAGCAAGGGCCGCATCCAGCAGCAGGGTTCGCCGGAGGATATCTATGCCAAGCCCATCAATACCTTCGTTGCGGGCTTCATCGGCTCGCCGCCCATGAACCTGATCCCGGGCGAGATCGCCGACGGCGCCTTCCGACATAGCGCCGGCAGGATCGCCGGCCCCTTTGCCACCTCGGGCGCGGTGCTCCTCGGCCAACGGCCTGAACACGTGGCGCTCGTTGCACCGGCCGACGGCCATTTGAACGGCACGGTGTTTTCTTCCGAGCTTCTCGGCGATACCCGTCTTGTGACAGTCGAGGCGGGCAGCGACCTGATCGGCGTCAAGACCGACCCGCGCGAGACCCATGCGATGGGTCGACAGGTCGGCGTCCGCTTCGATGCCGAGCACCTGCATCTTTTTGATGCCCGCACGGGCGTGCGCATCACATAGTGAGGCGGCCATGAGCGAATACCGGTTCCAGACCGGGGAGAAAACCATCCTGCCGATGGAGCGGGCCTCGGTGTTCTTCGACGGCATCTTCTCGCAGCCTCGTCTGCAGCATCCCGAAGGGGTGGCGATCGGTCCTGACGAATGGGTCTGGTGCTCCAGCGAGAACGGCCAGATTCTGCGCATCGCACCCGACGGAACCTCGATCGAGGAGGTGGCGAGCACCGGCGGGTTCACTCTTGGCCTTGCTTTCGAGGGCGATCGGGCGCTCTTCGTCTGCGACCTGAAGCACGCAGCGGTGTTCCGCCTCGATCTGGCGACGCGCCGGCTCGCGCGCTTCACGCAGCCCGGCATCCGGATTGCAAACTATCCGGTCCTCGACGCACGCCGCGGCAGGCTTCTCGTTTCCGACAGCCACGCCTTCGGCACGCCCGGGCCCGGAGTTTGGGCCTTCGACCTTGCCACGGGCGCGGGCGAGCTGTGGTTCGCCGAGACGCTCGACTTCGCTAACGGCATGGCGCTGACGCATGACGGCGCCGCGCTCCTCGTCCTCGAGAGCTTCGGCAGGCGCGTGCTGCGCATCGCCATCGGCGCCGGCGGCAAGCCGGCCGGCGCCGCCGTGCTCGCCGACGGGCTGCCGGGCGTGCCGGACGGCATCGCCATCGATGATCAGGGCCAGTTGTTCGTGGGCTGCTACGAGCCCTCGCGCATCCTGCGCATTTCGCCCGACGGGACGCGGGTCGATGTCTACATCGAGGACCCGACCGCGCATCTTTTTGCGCACCCGACCAATATCGCCTTTTTCGGCAGCGATCTCTTCACCGCCAATCTCGGCCGCTGGCACGTGACCCGGGTCAGGACGGACACCGCCGGCCGCCCGTTATGGCAGCTCGTCTGAGGAATTCACGCAAATGTCCGACAAGGCTCTTGCCGACGTCACCGTTCTCGACCTGAGCCATCTCCTGCAGGGGCCGTTCGCAACGCAGCTCCTGGCCGACATGGGCGCCAACGTCATCAAGGTCGAGCGCCCGGGCCAGGGCGATCTCTTCCGTTCGCTCACCTTCAACAACCGCTGGGTCGGGGGCAGCGAGAGCCCGAATTTTCTCGCTTGGAACCGCAACAAGCGCTCGCTGGCGCTCGACCTCAAGAGCCCCGAGGCCAAGACCATTCTCTACCGGATCGCCGCCAAGGCCGACGTCGTCGTGCAGAACTTCCGGCCCGGCGTCCTCGCCAAGCTCGGCTTCGGCTATGAGGATTTCCGCCGCGTGAACCCGCGCATCATCTATTGCTCCGGCTCGGGCTACGGCGAGAGCGGGCCATACGTCGGCCGTCCGGGCCAGGACATGCTGATCCAGGGCCTGACCGGCATCGCTGCGGCGACGGGTCGTGGCGACGGGCCGCCGGTGCCGGTGGGGTCCGGCTTTTCCGATCAGGTCGGCGCCATGAACATGGTGTACGCCATCCTCTGCGCCCTCCATTGGCGCGAGCGCTCCGGCGAGGGCCAGGAGATCAAGGTCGACCTCCTCACCGCGATGCTGGCGCATCAGGGCCAGGAAATGCTGATGGCCATGAATTTCGGCGAGGATTTCGAGCGCCCGTGCTCCGGCATCGGCCATCCGGGAATGGACGCGCCGTTCGGCGTCTATCCAACTTCGGACAGCTGGGTGACGATCGCGATGAGCCCCTACAAGAGGCTCGTCGGCGTGCTCGGCGACGACAGCCTGCTGGTCTACGACGATCCGAAGGTTCTCTTCGAAAAGCGCGACGAGATCTGGGAGAAGCTTGCCGAGCACACAAGACAATGGACGACGGCCGATCTCATGCGGGCCATGCTCGGCGTCGACATCTGGTGCGGCGAGGTCAAGACGCATCTTGAGGCGGCGTCCGACCCGCAGGTCGAGCACATGCGGGCGATTGCAAGCTACGAGCACCCGGTTGCCGGGACGGTCCGGGTGGTGGCGCCGGCAGTCAAGATGAGCCGGACGCCGACGGCCATCGAGCGGCCGGCGCCGCTTGTCGGCCAGCACTCGCGCGAAATTCTCGAAGAATTCGGCTTTTCTTCCGATGAGGTCGAAGGGTTTTTCGGGACTGCGGCATGCGCGGAGCCGTCGCCTGCGTAGTATCGTGAGCTTCGAGCCCGTGAAGATCGGCGTCGGCGCTGGCGCCCCTCTCCCCGCGAAGCGGGGAGAGGTAAGGTGGGGGGCAGGGTCACAAGAGCCCGGCGGGTCGAGACATGCGCGGCATCCGTATCCCCGAGACGAAGCGCGCCCGCGCACTCAGGCGCGCGACGACCTCGGCCGAGCGCAAGATATGGGCCAGGCTGCGCAACCGCGGGCTCGGCGGATACAAGTTCATGCGGCAGGAACCGATCGCCCTTGCTGCGCCGACCTTGTCTGCCGCGACGCTCGCCTCATTGTCAGATCGACGGCGCCACGCATTCGAGCAAGGAAGAACTGGCCCATGATCAAGCGCGCGAGGCCATCCTTCGTGCGCGAGGAGACCGCATCGTTCGTTTCACCAATGCCGAGGTCTACGAGCAGGCGGATCGCGTGTTCGACGCAATCCTGCTCGCACCTGGCCATGGCACTGCCTGATCCGGCCAGCTCGGCGCCTCTCCGACCGGCCCCTCACCTTACCTCTCCCCGCATGCGGGGACAGGGGGCGCCGGCGCTGGCGCGATACGATGTGTGAATGCCGTAGTCCGCAAGGGGGGAGGGGACGCGGGGCGCGCATTGGGTTTCTGCTCGACGTCTTGAACTTCTTTCTCGCCGATGTCCGCGGCGGCCTCGGCCCGTTCGTCGGCGTGTTCCTGCTTACGCAGGCGCAGTGGAACGCCGAAGAGATCGGCGATGTGCTGACCCTGAGCGGCCTCATCGGCATCGCATTCCATGCCCCGATCGGCGCGCTCGTCGATGCGACACATGCCAAGCGAGGCCTGATCGTCTTCGGCATCGGCCTCCTCGCCGCGAGCGCCGTCGCAATCGAGCGCGCGCCGTTCATCCCGGTGGTGCTCGGCGCCGATATCGTCATGGCGTTGCTCGGTGCGGTATTCGCACCGACGGTCGCCGCTATCACCCTCGGCGTCATGCATCCGTCCGAACTTGCCGAGCGCTTCGGACGCAATGCGGTTTTCGATCGCGTCGGCAATATCTTCATTGCCAGTGTCGCAGGGCTCGTCGGGTGGTGGTTCACGCAACGGGCGGTCTTCTATCTCGTGCCCCTCTTTTCCATCCCTGCGGCCCTCGCGGTATTGGCCATCCCCGGCGCGGCGATCCGGCACGACCGGGCGAGAGGCCTCGCCCAAAACCAGCTGGAGGAGCGTCCGATCGCCTGGCGCGCCCTGTTGCTCCATGACAGGCCGCTGCTTGTGCTCGGCGGCATTGCCGCGCTCTTCCACTTCGGCAATGCATCGATGCTGCCGCTCGTCGGGCAGAAGCTGGCGCTCGCCAACCCGGGTGCCGAGACGCCGTGGGTCTCCGCCTGCATCCTCGTGGCCCAGTTCGCCACGATTCCCGCGGCCATGCTGGTAAGCGCAAAGGCCGATGCGTGGGGCCGCCGGCCGCTGCTGCTTGCCGCCTGCGCCGCCCTGCCCCTGCGCGGCCTCATCTTCGCCGCCGCAACGGATCCGCGGCTCCTGGTACTGGCGCAGGTTCTCGACGGCTTTGGCGGCGGCATGCTCGACACCCTGCTGCCGCTCATTCTCGCCGACATCATGCGGGGGACCGGAAGGTACAATCTGGCGCGCGGCATCCTCAGCACGGTCCAGGGCATCGGCGGCTCGGTGAGCAACGGCATTGCCGGCATGCTGGTCGTGCGGGCGGGCTACGGGCCTGCCTTTGTGGTCCTTTCCGGGGCGGGAGCCGGCGCGCTCGTCCTCGCCTTCAGGCAGTTTGTCGAAAGCCGTCCGGCCGAGCGAGGCTAGGACCATCGCCGATTGCGCCTGCGTAGCGACTTCTTGCGCATCACCCTCGCCGATCGCGGCGCCTGGGCCAACATCAACCCACGCCCCGACGTGCCAACATTCCAGCCTTGTCTTAGTTTTCGGGTCACGGATTGCAGATACACGCTAAAAACTATTGTTTTCGCCAGATTCCGCTCATCCCTTTGGAGCCGACAAAATCAGTTGGACAGACGAATGGACCGGTCGGTGTCCAGTTTGTGCCCATTCGGCGCGGTCCGCCGAATGCCGTCACGTCATTCCCCGCTTCGCGGCGCCTCCCGCCGCGTCAGGCTGTCACGCCTGACCGATCTGTCCGTCGACTGGAGCAAGCAAGCAAAGATGCGCGGATTGCCGGCCGCGGGATCTTATTTGTCTGGATCAGCAGGGGCTCACATCCGGCGCCAGGCGACGCAGTAAATCGCGGTTGAGTTCTATTGTGCCACGATACTAACTTAGCTAGTCTTTAGAAGTACCCGGCTGTTGCGCTCATTGGCGATGGCAACGCAGGCACGAC
>JAFAME010000164.1 GCA_019233695.1 Methylobacteriaceae bacterium | reverse complement strand
AGATAAACCGTCGCTGCAACCGACCAGGCCCCGAAGAGGGGAACGAGGACCATCGCGAGGTGAAGAACGAAGGGGCGCACCGCGTAGGTGCGCGTCCGCGCCCCCCGCGCGATCGTGATGAAGTAGTGCGTCGCGGGCAGACGCGGCTTCGGAAACGACTCTCGCAACGACATCGATGACTCCCGGCGCGACACATTCGGCGTCGTGCGACGTCATCGATGAGACCTCATTAAGGTTAATGCATCGCAAATGGAGGCTGCCGTCGGGGCGACGCGACGCTACAAGGCCTGCACCGCCTTCAGCACGTCCTCGGCATGTCCCGGGACCGATACCTTGGGCCAGACCTTGGCGATCTTCCCGTCCTTGCCGATGAGTACGGTCGTGCGCTCCACCCCCATGTACTTGCGGCCATACATGCTTTTCTCGACCCACACCCCATAGGTGTCGAGCAGCGTCTTGCTCGGATCGGAAAGCAGGGTGAGGGCGAGGTCGTGTTTCGTCTTGAACTTGTCGTGGCTTGCCACCGAATCGGCCGACACCCCGATAACCTCCGCGTCGGCCTTGGCAAAGGCACCCTTCAGGCGGTTGAAATCAATGGCTTCCCGCGTGCAGCCCGACGTGTCATCTTTGGGATAGAAATAGAGGACTATCTTCTTGCCTGCGAGTTGGCGCAGCGACAGCGTTCCCCCGCCGTCCCGCGCCAGCTCAAAATTAGGAGCCTCTTCACCTTCCTTTGGTGGCTTGGACATCGACGCCTTCCTTTCGACCAATTGGAGCGCATGGTGAACGAGAATCGGTCTTTTGCGCCGGAGCGCGTGGAATGAAAAGGCCTGAATGATGGTTCTGGCGTGTGGGTCAATCGGCGCGGCTGCCGGCAGGAGGGATCGCCATCGCCCTGGCAGTCGACCCCAAGCGTAGCGGCTCCCTCCGCGCAACCGTGGCGTGGCTCTTCGGCGGGCGCCACAACAGCGGCCTGCGTCTGCGCGGGCTCTTTCGCCGGCGCCGCCGGCGCGGTCTTTTCACCCTTCTGACCGGCTTTGTCGGCTTTGTCGGCATCGTTCTGGTGCTGATGGGCCTGTTGATCGCGCGCCTCGCCGAGGGGCCGCTTGCAGTCGGAATGCTGAAGGCGCCGCTCGTCACCGCCCTCGAAGACCGCATGGGCCACGGCTACACCTTCGACATCGGCGAGACGTTGCTTGACCACGGCACCGACGGCCCGGCCCTCGTCTTGCGCGAGGTTGCGATCAAGGACGGCTCCGGCCGGGTTGTGGTCGCAGCGCCGAGAGCGCAGGTGGAACTCGATCTCTTTTCGCTGCTTTTCGGGGAGGTTAAGCCGACCCGGTTCGAACTCGTCGATCTCGACGTGCGCTTCGCGATCATGCCCGACCGGACGATCGCCGTCTCGGCGGGCACGCAATCCTCGCAATCGACCCCGCTTGCCGTGCCCGCGCTTTTCGGCGCGCCGGCCGGGCAAGCTGACGCTGCGACCGCATCGGAATCGCCGATTCGCGGCCTCAGCCTGGCGCTTGCCGCCACGATCGATGCCGCAACCAATCCGGAGAGCCCGCTCGGGGCGCTCGTGCGGCTCGGCATTGCCCGCGGGCGGCTCGTCATTGACGACCAGACCGCGGGACAGACGACGTCCTTCAGCGGCCTCGAACTCGCCTTCGACAAGGATGCGGCCGGCGACGCACGGCTGTCGATTTCCGCCGACGGCCCCAACGGCCGCTGGTCGGGGTCGGCACGAGCATCGGCCGGATCCGGCCAGGATCGCAGCCTCGACGTCGAGCTGCGCGATCTGTCGCTGGCCGAAATCATGCTCGCCGCCGGCATCCACTATCTTCCCTTCGAGACGGACGTTCCGCTCTCGACCAAGATTCATTTCGCCATTGCGCCCGACGGAACGCTGCGCAGCGCCGAGGGTCGGTTCGGCATCGGAGCAGGCCATTTTCGCGTCGATGATCCCGATGACGTGCCGCTGCTGATCGACGAGATCGTCGGCGGCTTTCAGCTCGATCCCGCAACCCGCGAGATCAAGCTCGGGCCGATTCAATACTACGCGCAGGAAACCCAACTGACGCTCGACGGCTCGATCAAGCCGCCTGCGACCGCGGCCGGCTCGTGGACCCTCGCGCTCGGCGGCAGCGGCCTCTTTGCACCGCAGGCCAAGGGTGACCGGCCGCTCATGGTGACCAATGCCGAGATCGCGATGCGCTACGATCAGGGGGCGCGCAGGCTCGACATCGACCGCCTGGCGCTGAAGGGGCCCGAGATCGACGCGGCGCTCACCGGGGTTGCCGCGATGACCGATACCGGGCCGTCGCTGAAACTGAAGATCACCAACGGGGGACGCATGCCGTTGCGCTCGTTTGCAGCGCTCTGGCCGAGTTTCATTGCATCAAGCGTCCGCGATTGGTTCCTGCAGAACATGCTGGGCGGAACGCTTGAAAAGGGCATGCTTGCCCTCGATCTCGACGCGGCGGGGCTTGCCGCCACGCGCGCCCACGAGCCGATCGCGGACGACGCGCTCGCCTTCGATCTGACCGTGAACGACGCCAGCATCAACGTCATTCCCGGCGCGCCGCCCTTGTCGGGCGTTTCGGGAAGCGGCCATATCACCGGCCGTACGACCACGTTTTCCGATATGCACGGCGAAATTGCGGTGTCGCCGACCCGTCGCCTGATCACATCGGAGCTTGGCCTTTCCATTCCCGACACCGCGCCGAAGCCGGCGCCCGCCACCGTGACCGCGCGCCTGCAAGGCAGCGCCGACGCGCTGATGGAGCTTCTGTCGCGCGATGCGCTGAAGCCTTACGCCAATCTCCCCGCCAACATGCTCGCAGTTCGGGGACAGGTCGACGGCCACCTCGTCGTCGATTTCAAAGTCGGGCCGGAGGTGAGCGATCCGCCGATCGTGCGCGCCAATGCCCAGATCGCCAATTTCGTCGCCGACAAGGCCTTCGGTAGCGAGAAGATCGAAGCAGCATCGCTTGCCCTCACCCTCGATCGTTCCGGACTGCGCGCCAAAGGCGACGTCAGGCTGTTCGGGGTTCCGGGCACGCTCGAATTGCGCAAGCCGCCCGCCGGATCGGGCGAGGTGACGGTCACGGCAACACTCGACGACGCGGCCCGCGCCAAGCGCGGACTGAGCCTCGGCGATGCCCTGACCGGCCCCGTCCTTGCCCGTCTCAACATGCCGCTCGGCGATGAGGCTCCCAGGCCGCAGGTCGAGCTTGACCTGACCCGCGCGGCCGTCAACGGGCCGATCCCCGGTTTCGTCAAGCCGGCCGGCAGGCCCGGGAAGGTGACCTTCATGCTGGCTCCGCGCCAGGACGAGTTTGTCGTCGATCAGCTGGTACTTGACAGCGGCGCAGTTTCGCTTCGCGGCATGGCGGAATTTGCGCCGGACGGCGGCTTCATATCGGCCAAACTGCCGCAGGTGCGCATTTCAGCCGGAGATGACATGCGGGTGGAAGCGGCTCGCGCCGGCAGCGGGCTGAAGCTCACGGTGCGCGCCAACTCGCTCGACGCACGGCCGTTTCTGCATGACCTTTTCGGCGGCGCCGGAGCCTCGGCCAATTCCTCCAGGGACATCGATCTCGATTTGAAATCGCAGTCCGTGATGGGCGAAAACCAGCGCACGATGACGGGCGTCGACCTCAAGTTCGTCCGCCGAGGCGCCCAGATCCGCCAGTTGCAGCTCACCGGTAACATCGGCCGGGCCGGCGTGACCGCCTCCATGATTCCGGCCGACGCCCCGACCCTTTCGCTGAAGTCGGCCGATGCGGGCGGCGTGCTCGGGTTCGTCAATCTTTACCGGCGAATGGAAGGCGGCGAGCTCACCGCCTCGATCCGTTTCGGCGAGGGCCGCCAGGATGGCCGCCTGGTCATCAATGATTTTCTGCTGCGCGACGAGCCGTCCATTCGCCGCCTCGTGACGCAGGCGGTTCAGTCCAATCCCAACCGCTCGCAATTCGCGGGCGATCAGCCCAACAACATCGATCCCTCGGCGGTCCCCTTCACCGGGCTGCAGATAAACTTCACGCGCAGCGCCGGCCGCATCGCGCTGCGCGACAGCGTCGCGTGGGGGCAGGAGGTCGGTGCGTCGATGGAGGGCACGCTTGACTTCGTGCGCGACCGGGTCGATCTGCACGGCACCTTCATTCCCGCCTTCAGCTTCAACAATCTGTTCACCAAGATTCCGGTCGTTGGAATCTTGCTTGGCGGGGGGACCCACGAGGGCCTGTTCGGGCTGAACTATCGGCTGAGCGGGGCGGCCGGCAATCCGACCGTGACGGTCGACATCCTTTCGGTCATCGCGCCGGGCATCCTGCGCAAGATCTTCGGCGTCTTCGACGGCACGGGCTACACGGGCGCGCAAAACGACCCGACCCCGCTGGGGCTGGTCGCCCCCGATCCGCAATAGCACTACCTCTCATCGCGGTCTCAGGAGGACGTGCCGCTTCCTGCCGAGCGAGAGCTTCACGACGCCACTCGCGGTGAGATCGCCGGATTGAAGCACCTGCCGTTCATCGCTCACCGTCGCATCGTTGACCTTGAGCCCGCCGCCTTTGATCTGCCGACGCGCTTCGCTCGTCGAGGCGACAAGGCCCGCCGCGACGAATGCGGCAAGAACCCCGAGGCCCTTGGCGAATTGCGCCGCGTCGATCTCCACGGTCGGCAAGGTCTCGGCCGTTGTCCCTTCCTCGAAGGTGCGCCGCGCGGTGTCCGCCGCCGCCGTCGCCTTGTCGACACCATGCAGGAGGGCAGTCGCCTCGGTTGCCAGGATCTTTTTGGCCTCGTTGACCTCTGCGCCGGCGAGCTTTTCGAGGCGGGCAATTTCGTCGAGCGGCAGCCGGGTGAAGAGCTTCAGGAATCGCCCGACATCGCCGTCGTCGGTGTTGCGCCAGAACTGCCAATACTCATAGGCCGACAGCATGTCCTCGTTGAGCCAGACGGCGCCGGCGGCGGTCTTGCCCATCTTGGCGCCCGAGGCAGTCGTGATCAGCGGCGTGGTGAGCGCAAGGAGCTGCGCAGTGCCCATGCGCCGGCCGAGATCGATGCCGGTGACGATATTTCCCCACTGGTCCGAGCCGCCCATCTGGAGGGCGCAGCCGAACCGCCGCCACAGCTCGACGAAATCATAGGCCTGCAGGCACATATAGTTGAATTCGATGAACGACAGCTCCTGGTCGCGTTCGAGCCGAAGCCGCACCGAATCCATCGTCAGCATGCGGTTGACCGAGAAGTGGCGCCCGACCTCGCGCAGGAACCCGACGTAGTTGAGCGCCAGCAGCCATTCGGCGTTGTCGGCCATGATCGCATCGGTCCTGCCCTCCCTAAACGTCAGGAACTTCGAAAACGTCGCCTTCAGTCCCTCCTTGTTGGCCTCGATCTCCGCCTCGGAAAGCAACCTGCGTGATTCGTCCTTGCCCGACGGATCGCCGACGCGCGTCGTGCCGCCGCCCATGAGAGCGATCGGCTTGCCGCCCGTCTGCTGCAGCCAGTAGAGCAGCATGATCTGGACAAGGCTGCCGACATGAAGGGATTTCGCCGTGCAGTCGAATCCGATGTAGCCGACGAGACTGCCCGCCTTGGCGAGCGTGTCGAGGCTCTCGAAATCCGAGCACTGGTGCACATACCCGCGCTCCAGGAGCACGCGCAGGAAATCCGACTGTGGCTTGAAATCTGGGCCGGACATGCAGGCACCTCGCTTAGGCGCGCGAGGTGTATGGAAAAGCGCTCACGCGCGCAACCGGGCTCGACACCGCCGCGCCTCCAACGATAGCTTCGCCGTTCGGCCGAATCTCGAAAGCCGTCACCGGCCAAAAACATCTCACGCGGAGCCTCCATGCCAGAGTCGAGCGTCGGCGTCCCGATCAGACGGGCGATTGGCCTGATGAGCGGAACGTCCATGGACGGGGTCGACGTGGCGCTCATCGAATCCGACGGCGAGTCGGCCGTGAGCTTCGGCCCGACCGGCTTCGAGCCCTACGAGGAGGATGAGCGCGCGCTGCTCCGGGCGGCGCTGGCCGATGCCGCCGCGCTCACCGAGCGCGCCGCCCGCCCGGGCGTCCTTGCTACGGCTGAAGAGATGATCACGCAGCGGCATGCGCGCGCCGTCGAGCGTTTTCTCTCGGCAAATGCGATCGAGCGCGATTCGATCGCCGTGATCGGCTTTCACGGCCAGACCGTGCTGCACCGGCCGAAGCAGCGGCTGACCGTGCAGATCGGCGACGGCCAAGCCTTGGCGGGCCGCCTCGGCATCCCGACGATCTACGATTTGCGGGCGGCCGACGTCACTGCGGGCGGGGAGGGGGCACCTATCGCTCCGGTGTATCATCGAGCGCTTGTGGAGAAGGCCAGTCTGGCCGTACCTGTCGCGCTCCTCAATGTCGGCGGGGTTGCCAACGTCACCTTCGTCTCGGGCGGTGAGCGGGAGCCGATCGCCGGCGACACCGGGCCGGGCAATGCGCTCATCGACGATCTCATGCTCGCCCGCACCGGCGAGCCGGTCGATCGCGACGGCGCCATGGCGGCGCGCGGCAGGGTCGACGAAGACGTGCTCCGCTGCCTTCTCGATCATCCCTTCTTTGACTCGCCGCCGCCCAAGTCGCTCGATCGCAACGACTTCTCGCGGGCCGCCGTCGATGGTCTGTCGACCGAGGACGCAGCCGCGACGCTCACCGCCTTCACCGCAGGCTCGGTCGGACGCCTGCTGCCGCATCTTCCCGCGCCCCCGAGGCAGCTCATCGTGTGCGGCGGCGGCGCACGAAATCCCACGCTGATGCGCGAGCTGGCACGGCGAATGCCGTGCCCCGTCGTGACGGCTGAGGCCTGCGGCTGGTCGGCTGACGCCATCGAGGCGCAGGCCTTTGCCTACCTCGCCCTGCGCTCCCTGCGCGGCCTGCCGCTGACCTTCCCTGGCACGACCGGTGTCGCCAAAGCCACGACGGGCGGGATCATCGCCATCCCGCGGCCCGATCAGCGGAAGGTCGCGCGCAGCGCGTAGCCCGCTACGCACCCGGATGAAGCGAAGCGCAATCCGGGATTGCCGCGCCGGGCGTCGCATTTGAGCGCTATCGAAACTCGTCCCTCGCGGCGAGCGCTTTCCGGATTTCGCTGCGCTCCATCCCGGCTACGGCCGGCGGCTCAATCCACAAACATGGTGGACATTTCGCCAGGATTTGTCTACAAACCCGATCTACTTAGTCGTCATGCATTCGGATGGAGGCCCCCGATGCTTCGCTCGATCTCCATTCGCCACGTCCGGCGATGGCGGGATATTGCCCTGTTTGCGCTATCGTTTGGCGCTCTCGTCGCCTTCACGATCCTGGCCCACGCCCAGACCACGCTGCTCAACGTCTCCTACGATCCGACGCGGGAATTGTACAAGGCGATCAACGAGGCTTTTGCGGCGGACTGGAAGGGCCGGACCGGCGAGACGGTGACGATCCGCGCCTCGCATGGCGGTTCCGGGGCGCAGGCGCGTGCCGTGATCGATGGGTTGAATGCCGATGTCGTGACCTTGGCGCTCGCCGCCGACATCGACGCCATCGCTGCCAAGACCGGCAAAATTCCGGCCGACTGGCAAAAGCGCCTGCCCAACAATTCGGCGCCCTATACCTCGACCATCGTCCTTCTGGTCCGCAAAGGCAATCCGAAGGGCATTCACGACTGGGACGACATTGCCAAGCCGGGCGTCTCGGTGATCACCCCGAATCCCAAGACGTCGGGGGGCGCGCGCTGGAACTACCTTGCCGCTTGGGGGTACGCGGCGAAGAAATTCGGCGGCGACGAGGCCAAGACGAAAGCCTTCATCGCGGCGATCTACAGGAACGTGCCGGTGCTCGACACCGGGGCACGCGGCTCGACGATCACCTTCGCGCAGCGCCGCCTCGGCGACGTCCTCATCGCCTGGGAGAACGACGCCTTCCTGGCGTTCAGGGAGTTCGGCGAGGACAAGTTCGAGATCATCGTGCCGTCGCTGTCGATTCTCGCCGAGCCGCCGGTTGCCATCGTCGACGGCAATGTCGATGCCAACGGCACGCGCAAGGTGGCGGAGGCCTACCTGCAATTCCTCTATTCGCCGCAGGGTCAGGCGATCATTGCGCGAAACTACTTCCGTCCGGTGCACCCGGAGAACGCCGCCAAGGAAGACATCGACCGCTTTCCCAAGCTGGAGCTGATCACCGTCGATGGCGCGTTCGGCGGCTGGACCAAGGCGCAGGCCACGCACTTCGCCGACGGCGGCGTCTTCGACCAGATCCAGAAGGCCGCAAACTGACCTTCATGACCGCAGCGGCAGGGCGGCTGCGCCGCCTCAAGGCGCCGAGTGCCTTGCCGGGCTTCGGCATCGCGTTCGGCTATACCCTCGTCTATCTCGGGCTGATCGTGCTGTTGCCATTGGGCGTGCTGATCGCCCGGGCGTCCGGCATCGGCATTTCCAGCCTCCTCGCCATCGCGCTCGAACCGCGCGTGGCGGCGGCGCTGCGCACGAGCTTCGGCATTTCGCTCGCCGCGGCGGTGATCGATGTCGTCTTCGGCGGCCTCGTGGCGTGGGTCCTGTCACGCTATCGCTTCCCGGGCCGCAATCTTCTCGATGCGTTTGTCGATCTGCCTTTTGCACTGCCGACGGCGGTGGCGGGCATCTCGTTTGCCGCCCTCTATTCGACGAACGGCTGGTTGGGCGGGCCGCTTGCCGCGCTCGGCATCAAGGTAGCGTTCACGCCCCTCGGCATTCTGGTCGCGCTGGTGTTCGTCGGCCTGCCGTTCGTGGTCCGCACGGTCGAGCCGCTGATCGGCGAACTCGAGCGCGAACTCGAAGAGGCCTCCGCCACGCTTGGCGCGTCGCGGCTGCAGACGGTGTGGCGGGTTCTCATTCCGCCGCTCGTGCCGGCCCTTCTCACAGGCATGGCGCTCGCCTTCGCCCGCGCCGTCGGCGAATACGGTTCGGTGATCTTCATTGCCGGCAACCTTCCTTACGTCTCCGAGATCGCGCCGCTGCTGATCGTTGTGAAACTTGAGGAATACGACTATGCCGGCGCCATCTGCATCGCCGCGATCATGCTGGCGATCTCGTTCGTCATCCTGCTTGCGATCAACCTGATCCAGGCCTGGAGCCGCAGGAGGTTCGGCGGTGTCTGATGCCGTCCTCCTTCGGGCCGGGCCGCAAGCGGCGATCCGCGGCGTGACGGGAGAAGGCCGACGGACGCGCGCCGTTCTGATCGCCGTCGCGGTGGCCTTCCTCGGGCTGTTCCTGTTCATGCCGCTCGCTGTGGTTTTTGTCGAGGCACTGCGCAGGGGCGCAGGCGCCTATTTCGCCGCCTTCGCCGACCCGGATGCACAAGCCGCCATCCGGCTGACGCTGACCGTTGCCGCCATTGCTGTTCCGCTCAACCTCGTCTTCGGCGTCGCGGCGGCGTGGGCGACGGCCAAGTTCGATTTCGTCGGAAAAAGCCTGCTGACTACGCTGATCGACCTGCCGTTTTCGGTGTCGCCGGTCGTCTCCGGCTTGGTCTATGTGCTGGTGTTCGGTGCCAACGGGCTGTTCGGCCCGTGGCTTCGGGCCCATCACGTCGAAATCATCTTTGCCCTGCCGGGCATTGTGCTTGCCACCGTCTTCGTGACCTTTCCCTTCATCGCCCGCGAGCTCATCCCGCTCATGCAGGATCAGGGCTCGGCCGAGGAGGAGGCAGCGCTCACGCTGGGCGCCGGCGGCTTCAAGACTTTCCTGACCGTGACCCTGCCCAATATCAAATGGGGCCTGCTCTACGGCGTGCTCCTGTGCAATGCGCGGGCGATGGGAGAATTCGGCGCCGTGTCGGTCGTGTCCGGCCACATCCGCGGCCTCACCAACACGATGCCTCTCGAGGTGGAGATCCTCTACAATGAGTACAATCTCGTCGCTGCCTTCGCGCTCGCCTCGCTCCTGGCGTGCCTGGCGCTCGTCACCCTCCTTCTCAAGTCGCTTCTCGAATGGCGCTATGGTCACGCCATTGCCGGAACAGGCGCCCACTGACCGGGGCGCCGGATCGGACATTCGCGTTGCTGCCATCGCCAAGGGCTTCGGCAACTATCCGGCCCTGCATGGCGTCGATCTCGACATCGCCAGGGGCGAGCTCGTGGCGCTGCTCGGCCCCTCGGGCTCCGGCAAGACGACGCTCTTGCGCATCATCGCCGGACTGGAGAGGCCCGACAGCGGCACGGTGATGTTCGATGGCGAGGACGCCACGGGCTTGCGTGTCCAGGACCGCCGTGTCGGCCTCGTGTTCCAGCACTACGCGCTCTTCCGGCACATGACGGTCTACGGCAACGTTGCCTATGGGCTGAGGGTGCGGGCGCGCCGGCGGCGGCCCCCGCGGGCGGTCATCCGGGAGCGCGTCCGCAGCCTGCTCGATCTCGTGCAGCTTGCCGGTTTCGAGGACCGCTATCCGGCGCAATTGTCGGGCGGCCAGCGCCAGCGCGTGGCGCTCGCCCGCGCGCTTGCCATCGAGCCGAAGGTGTTGCTGCTCGATGAGCCATTCGGTGCACTCGATGCGAAAGTGCGCAAGGATCTGCGCCGATGGCTGCGCGATTTTCACCGCGCCAGCGGCCTGACCACGATCTTTGTGACTCATGACCAGGACGAGGCGATGGAGATCGCCGATCGCGTGGCGGTCCTCAACGAGGGCCGCATCGAGCAGGTGGGCTCGCCCGACGATCTCTACGAGCGCCCGGCCTCGCCCTTTGTGATGTCGTTCATCGGCGAGACGGTCGCCGTCGAGGTCGTCACCCGCAACGGCGTTGCGCGGATAGGCGGACAGCGGATCAACACGGCGCTTGACGGCATTGGGGACGGCCCCTCGTTACTCTATCTGCGGCCGGGCGAGATCAGCATCACCGCGCCGGGGCCGGGCACCCTGGCCGGCAGGGTCGGAGCCATAAGGCGCACGGCTGCCGGCTACCGTGTGGAGGTCGCCATCGACGGGCTTGCGGCAGCCATCGATGTCCTTGCCGAAAAGGTCGAGGCCAAGCCCGGCGACCGGATCGGACTTGCGCTTGCCCGCACCCGCCTCTTTCCGGGCGAGCTCAGATCAGCGTCGTGACGGGAGGGAGGGCGGATCGGCCCCTAGTCGAGCGTTTGCGAGATCCGAATCATAATTCGTGTCATCCCAGTCGAAGCGAAGCGGAGAGCCGGGATCTGGCGCCGGATCTCGGATAGCGCTTCGCGCTCCCGGGATGACTACGATTGGCTAGTGGAATCGACAGTCTAGCGCGAACCGCTTCAGCTGCGCCGGCGCCAGAGGCCCGGATAGTCGATGACAAGCCCATGCTCGTCGACGAGAAGGTCGGCCGTAAACCCCGAATCGACGCTGCGGTAGCGAACACGCTGCGGCGGGGTCAGCGCATCGAGCCGCGTATACTCCTGATCGAAGGCCTCGATCGTCAGATCGGGAATGCGGATGTAGGTGACCCGCAGCGGCTGCGGCTTTCCCGAGGGTGCGGCGAGCTTGCGGATGGCCGGCGTGTTGGTGAACGGGCTCGCCATGATGTCGATGTCGCTGCAGGCGCCGAGATCGGGTCGCGCAATCCCGTCCACGACCCAGCCTCCGTCATGCTCCCGTGCCAGTTCGA
>JAFAME010000154.1 GCA_019233695.1 Methylobacteriaceae bacterium | reverse complement strand
ACGCGTGACCGAGACGTCGAGCGGCTTTTCGACAAGCACGTGCTTGCCGGCGGCCACGCACCGCGCAATCAGATCGAGGTGAGTGAATGGCGGCGTCAGCAGAAGCGCGGCGCTGATGCTCGCATCGGCCAGCACGGCATCGAGATCGGCGGCGACCGGCAGGTCAGGATGCGCGGCGGTGAAGGCCGCGCGGCGCGCCTCGCTCGGGGCATGGCAGGCTGCAACCTCGACGCGATCGGCGAGCTCGCGCAGGCTCTCAAGGTGCGGCTTGAGGGCCATTCCAAGGCCGATGACGAGGATGCGTCTTTTCTGGCGGGGTCCGGGCACTGATTTTCCTCAGGAAGTTTGGAATTGTTTTGTAAAAAATTCGGATTTCTCTCCAGGCTGTATATTGCCGTCATACAATCATTGATTGATACAACTACGCCAACAGCTGCCTGGCGATGATGAGGCGCTGAATCTGGTTGGTGCCCTCATAGATCTGCGTGATCTTGGCGTCCCGATAGAGCCGCTCGACTTCAAGCCCCCGGATGTATCCGGACCCGCCGTGGATCTGCACGGCGTTGGCGGTATGGGCGACGGCAGCATCGCTCGCAAAGCACTTCGCCATCGAGCATTCCATGGTGGCCTTCTCGCCGCGGTCCATCCGGGTGGCCGCATCGAGTGTCATGAGGCGGGCAGCATGGGCCTCCTTGGCCATGTCGGCGAGCATCCATTGCACGGCCTGGAATTCGGCGATTGGCCGGCCGAACTGCCGACGCTGCCTGGCATAGTCGAGCGAGGCGTCGAGGGCGGCCTGGAGAATGCCGAGGGCGAGCGCGGCGATGCCGATGCGGCCATTGTCGAGCACGCTCATCATCAGGTGGAAGCCGCGGTTGACGGGCCCGAGCAGCGCGTCGCGCGGCAGCGCGACTTCGTCGAAATGGAGCGCGCCGACCTGCGAGGCGCGCTGGCCCATCTTGTGCTCCGTGCGGCCGATGCGGTAGCCGGGGCGATCGGCATCGACAAGGAAGATGCTGAAACCGCGCTTGCCGAGCTCCGGAGCCGTGCGCGCCAGCACGACGGCGAAATCCGCCACCGGAGCGTTGTGGATCCAGAGCTTCCCGCCGCTGAGGCGCCAGCCGTCGGCGCTCGCCGTGGCCGTCGTCTTGATCGAGGCGACGTCCGAACCCGCCTCCGCTTCCGTGATCGCATAGGCGCAGCGCCGCCTCGCCTGGAGCAGGGGCGCGAGATAGCGCGCCTGCTGCTCCGGCGTGCCATGCTCGGCGAGCAACGTGCCGACGAGCTCGACGAGGCCGCACTGGTCGGCAACCGAGGCATAGCCGCGCGCCAGTTCCTCCATCACGCAGGCGTAGCTTGCGACGTCCGCGCCGGCGCCGCCCAGAGGCTCGGGGACGGTGATGCCGAACATGCCGAGGGCCGCGAGCTTGTCGTAGACGTCGGCCGGGAAGCGCTCGCTCTCGTCGAGGTCGCCGGCGATCGGGCGGATCTCGGCGTCGGAGAAGGCGCGCGCCGTCTCGCGCATCATGCGCAGGCGGTCGCTCGCGAGAGTATCGGTTTCGGCAAGCGCCATCCATGCCCTCCCTGCGCTGGCGCCTGCCCACGGTTCAGCCGGCCGCGTTCACTCCCGCACTTGTCATACAAGCGCACACGCGCGTCAATTCCGGGACAGATTCAGACCAGCTCGCTGGGGCGAAGACTGAGGCCCTACGCGGCCGTGTCCGCCAGCAAACGCCGCATGACCTCGGGGTCGCGTTCAATGGCCAGCAAAAGCGCCCGAGCTGGCGCGTCTGGGGTACTCCGATGCTGTTCCCAATCACGCAAGGTCGTGATGGGAAGGTGAAACGCTTGAGCAAATTCCGCTTGCGTCATCGCGAGACGCTGCCGCAGCATCTTGACGCGTGATGCGCGGCGCATCTTCGCCAGTTGCTCGGGTGTGAGAGGCTGCGCGTCGGGATCGGACAATGCTGCAGCCAACACCTCCTCATCGGTCATGGCTTGGATGCGGGCCCAATCGGTTTCGTCAGGTGGCAGTTCTTCACCACGGTAGCGGACCACCTTGGAAGTATTGTTTTTGCTCACGTTGTGTTGCCTTTCGGGCGCTTATGATGCGACAGACATTCTCGTCTGGTGCGGCTGTTACGACGAATAGGACCGTTCCCTGAAACATGCAGAGGCTTTGGACTCGCTCCTCGTCGTAGTCGAATCTGTCGTCAATGATGTCGATCCTGCGAGGATCCTCCAAGGCCCGTGCCGCTGCTGTGAAACTGATTTGGTGCTTGGCTACATTGGCCGAGGCTTTGGATTCGTCCCATTCATATTCCACCTCCCAACAGTACCGGATATCGGTACTAGGCGTCAAACACCTTGGCACTCTTGGGATCGAGAGCTCTCGTACAGACCATCGAAGGGATAACATCGGTCGGCAAACCCTGACGCCAAGGCTTGCCCGAAGAGCCAGTGCCGGCCGCAGCGAAGGCCCGACGAGTCGCTCCGCAGAGAAGAATCCAGCAATGTCCACGCGCTCGGATGCCGGCTTACTGCTATAGATCGGCGGTCAAAGCTCTGCACCTCAAGGGACCAAATGCCATCGAAATGCATCTCGAAGTTGGGGAGCGGGCGGAATACACCCGCACCATAACGGAAGCCGACATCCTGCGGTTTGCCGACATCAGCGGCGACCATTCGCCGATCCACGTCGATGCGGACTACGCCCGCTCGACGCCCTACGGGCGGCGCATCGCCCATGGCGCGCTGCTGATGGGGCTCTTGTCGGCGACCTCGACGATCATCGCCGAACGCTCTGTGGCGCGCGGCGCCAAG
>JAFAME010000145.1 GCA_019233695.1 Methylobacteriaceae bacterium | reverse complement strand
GGTAGCGCTGAAGGATCGATGATCTCGTAGCGGCTGGCCTCGCTCCACAACGCCACAAGTGCCCAGTTGGCCTCCAGATCAGATGATGCCCGGCACGCGGCGTCAATCAGGTCCGACAAACCCGCCAACGCCATAAGCTGCTTCAAGTCGTGGCTATATACTCTCTCAACGAACCTCCCGGAAGGAATGACCCCGCTTTTGAATGAAGCGGCTATGATGGCTTTGATCCCGCATTCGACCGCATAGCCGGCGAGGTAGTAGGCGCCGGAATAGTGCTTCCCTTCCAACAGAAGCATCGCCTCTGAGAGTCGAGTGTCGGCTAATGCCTTCAAGTCCCCGCTGCTGGGGTCGGGCATGAGCCCTACACCGCGACCGGCGCCCGGATCGCCGGATGCGGATCGTAGCCCTCCACGACGACATCCTCGAAGGCGAAATCGAACAGGCTTCTGACCGCCGGATTGAGCCGCAGCCGCGGCAGCGGGCGCGGCTCGCGCGCGAGCTGGGTTCGCGCCTGATCGAGATGGTTGAGGTAGAGATGGGCATCGCCAAGCGTGTGGACGAAGTCACCCGGCTGCAGGCCGCTGACATGGGCGACCATCTCGGTCAGGAGCGCATAAGACGCGATATTGAAGGGCACGCCGAGGAAGATGTCGGCCGAGCGCTGGTATAGCTGGCAGGAGAGCCGGCCCTCGACGACGTAGAACTGAAACAGGCAGTGGCATGGCGCAAGGTGCATGCGGGCAAGATCGGCGACGTTCCAGGCCGACACGATGAGTCGGCGCGAGTCCGGATTGCGCCGGATCTCGGCGAGCACCCAGGCGATCTGGTCGATCGTCCTTCCGTCTGCGCCTTCCCAGGCGCGCCATTGTTTGCCGTAGACGGGGCCGAGATCGCCGTCCTCGTCGGCCCATTCGTCCCAGATCGAAACCCCGTTCTCCTGCAGGTAGGCGACGTTGGTGTCACCGCGCAGAAACCACAGGAGTTCGTAAACGATCGACTTCAGGTGGAGCTTCTTGGTCGTGACGAGCGGAAAGCCGCGCGTCAGGTCGAAGCGCATCTGATGGCCGAACAGGGACAGCGTCCCCGTGCCGGTGCGGTCACGCTTTTCGATGCCATGCTCCTGGGCATGGCGCATCAGGTCGAGATAGGTCTGCATGGGCGAATCTCAGGCAACAGGATACGCGATCTGCGGCAACGGCGACAAATCCCCTGCTCTGCCAGGCCTGGTGTCCGCCTGCTGCCGCCTACCGCGCAGCGGTCTGAAAATATTCACTGCCCCAGGCGACGAGATTCCAGATCAGGTGCAGATAGATGGCGGGACGCACGCTGCCGAAGTGCTCGCGTGCGAGGCCGAGAACGAGGCCGAACGGCAGCATGAGAAGGGCGAGAACGGGGCCGCCGTCGTTGTGAAGAACAGCAAAATAGACCGCATCCAGCGCGGCCGTCAGGATGATGGTCGCGGCAAATCCGGCATGGGCGCGCAAGCTCGTGTAGATGAAGCCGCGAAAGAAGACCTCCTCTGCGATCGGCGCCACGACGACCACGGTCAGGAGCGAAACGAGGAGCGCCAACTGGCTTTGCGGCAGACCGCCGAGATCTGAGAATTCAGGAAAGCGTGGCAGGATGAAGAAGCCTTCGATCGCCTGCCAGGCGAGCACCAGCCCGAGGAACGGCAGGAACGACCTGTTCTTCTGCCACGCTCTCCAGCCGATCAGCCCCGCCGTCCACGGTCGCTCGCGCTGGACGCAGATGGCGACCGTCAGGGCGAGGAGGAGCCCTTCAAACAGCAGGCCCCAGGCCTGCAGGACGACCTCGATAGTGCCGCCGGCGTCATCGCTCCTGCCCAGCAGTGTCACGATCTCGCCGGCGGTGCCGAAACCGAGCGCCTGCATGAGGATGATCGAGGCGGAGAGCGCCAGCGTCAGGCTGAGGGCGGGAATGGCGATTGCCAGAAGGGCAAGCCGCACCGGCCCGAACGGATTGAGGCTCGGCGTCGAACGCGACGGTCCAGCGTCCATTTGCACCCCGAAATTCGCGCCGGTCGGCCACATCGATGCCGGCCGCGGTGCCATATAGCGGTTTAAGCGGGGCGGCGCGACTCCGTTGATCGCGGTAGGACCCGATCAACGGCAGCGCCTGCCTCGATCGGGCGGAATGCGGTGGAGACTGGCCCGGCAAAGCCCTCCGCGTTGACCCCGCACGCGGTGCAACCTGCTGTTGAGCGGCCGGCCCCGCCCTTTCTTTCGCTGCAGCAATCCCTTATATTCGCATTGCCGCCATGGAGCGATCCGTTGCGGCTATGGCGATAAACGGCCATCGTAATAAACCATTCGGACCCGGGGGCGGTACCCGGCGCCTCCACCAAAGCCCGTCGGCGGGGCGGCTTACGGTCTTCGGCGGGGGCGAAATAGGATCGACGAGGGTGTAAAGGGTGGGCTTTCGCTCGGCATGGTTCCGCCGTCATCGGGCCAAATCTATAGTTGCCAACGACAACTATGCTCCCGTGGCCGTCGCTGCGTAATGCGGCGAAGGTCCGGAAATCAAAGCCCTAGGGGGTTGCACCTCTAGGCGGGGTCTGGAGGCACCTGGCAACAGAAGCCTCCGCTTTTGCATCGGGGTGCGGACCTGACCATGGCGACCGATCTGATCCGCTACGACCTTCTTGTTCAGGAGGCGTTACGGGGCGTCGTGAAGCGTGTCCTCGAAGACACGGTCCGCGAAGGTCTGCGCGGCGAACATCACTACTACGTCACCTTTCGCACCAACGCCCCCGGCGTGCGGCTCTCGGAGCGCATGCGCGAGCGCTACCCGGACGAGATGACCATCATTCTCCAGCACCAGTTCTGGGGATTGAGCGTCACCGACCAGGCGTTCGAAGTCGGTCTCTCCTTCTCGGGCGTCCGAGAGCGGCTTCTCATTCCCTTCGAAGCCTTGACCGGCTTCTTCGATCCATCCGTGCAGTTCGGCCTGAAGTTCGAGGCGCAGGAAGCCGGCAGCGAAGTCGGCGCCAACGATGCCGGCGAGCCGCCTCCAGCTCCGGCGAGACTCGCCCCTCTCCCGGCCGCAAAGCCTGGGGCCAAGCCCGTCACGGGGCGCGAGCCGGGGGCCACCAAGGAATCGAAACCCGCCCCGCGCGGCGCGGCCTCCGAGCCCGCCGAGATGCGGCCGGCATCTCCCGCGCGGGATACGACAAAGATCACGCGAGCGAATCCCGGCGCCGATCAGGCAAAGGCCCACCCGGCGGCAGCATCGGCCAAGCCCGCCGAGGGCGACCCCAAGGTCATCTCGATCGACGCCTTTCGCAAGAAGCCATGACGCGGCCGCCTTCGCGCATCGTGCCGCAGGACCGACGTGTTCGCAGGATGAGCGCCGAGGGAGCGCAACCATGGCCGATGTCGTGAATTTGCGGCACGCGCGCAAGGTTCGGGCCCGGCGCGAGGCGGAGAAGGCCGCGGCGGCTCAGAGGCTTGCCTTCGGCCGCACCAGAGCCGAGCGCGAACGCACCGAGGCCGAGCACCGGCTCGAGCATCGCCGCCTCGAAGGACATGTCCTCCAGAAGGAGCAGCGCCCGGACGACGGATCCTCGTGACGAGGCCGGCCGCCACGCCACGCGCCGCCATCGTCAAACATTCGCTCGCCATTGCAGGGCATCGGACGTCGATTTCGCTGGAAGCGGCGTTCTGGCAGCGCCTCCAGGCCATTGCCGCGGAGCGCGCCCTCCCGATCGCCGCGCTCGTGGCGGGGATCGACGCTCGCCGCGGGCCGGCAAATCTCTCCTCGGCGATCCGGGTCTTCGTCCTGGAAGATGCGCTCGCACGCCTGTCCGGCGCTCAATCGCCGGGCCCGGGGGCGGCCGCGGTCGGCGGCGGGGCACCAGGAGAAGGCTTGCTCTGACCGGTCTTGCGGCGGGCGTCCTCGGCGCGGGCTGCGTCCGCCGCCTGGCGCTGTGCCTCCGCGGCTTTCGCCTCCGCGCGGCGCCGGTCCTGCTCGAAGTGGCGGCGCGCTTCTTCCTGGGCGGACGCGGCGTGCTCGCGCTCACGCTCCTCGTCGGCTTCGATGGCCTTCAGCCGCCGGTTGAAGAAGGCGCGCTCGCGGATGTCTGCATCGAGGGCCTCCAGCCGTTGCAAATTGATCGAGAGCGCTCGTGCGGACAGGCCGTTGAAGAAACTCGAAGCATCGATGTCGCGCTTCGGTGCCGGCAGCGGGCCGGCCCAGGTCACGGTGATCTGCGGCGGCGTCCCGGTCCATTGCCTGGGGGCCGTCTCGAGGCGCATGTCCGTGTTCATGTCGATCGTCCGGGCCTTGATATCGATTGAGGCGATTGTGGAGATGCTGGCGCGCGGATCGGGAAGCGAGGCCGGGCCGAGGCGGATCACGCCCGCGGCAATGGCGGCCGGCAGATCAAGCCGCACCAGGCTGCGCCCTGCACGGTCGCTCTCTGCCGCCAGCGCGCGGCGCACGGCATCCTCTTCGATCGGCAGGCGCTCGGCATCGGCGGCACCGACGATGCGGGTGAGCGCGTCGGCATCAAGCCCGGGCAGGCGCACGCCGGCAATCGAGACCGTTCCCTGCCCGGCAAGCCCGCCGACGAGCGCATCCGGACTGTCGCCGGTGCCGGCAAAATCGATCCTTGCGGCGAGGGTGCCGGCAGCGAAAGGCCGGTCGAAGGAAAGGGCCGCGAGGTCGGCGTGGCCGGCGATCGTGGCGACGGCGCCGTCGCGCCGCAGCGTGGCCGCGCCGCTGATCGTTCCTCCGTCAATCGCCAGAGAGGCGTTGGTGAATGTCACCATTGCGGGCCTGAAGCCAAGTCGCATCGTGGCTGCGCCCGCGTCGATGCCCGGGCCGAAGACGAGCCTTCCGATGTTGAGATCGAGGTCGGTCTCGAAGGGCACCGAGATCGCCGGTGCGAATTTGGCCTTCGACCAGCTGCCGTCAGGAGGCGAGGCCTGCGGGAGACCAAAGGCGAAGGCGCCCAGCAGCGGCGCCGGCAGCCGGTCAACGGAGAGCGTGCCCTTGAGGCGGGGACTGGGGTCGGACGCATCGTCTCCCGACAGTCCGAAATCCGTGAAGAGAGCTGCTTCTCCGCCCGCCGCGATGCCGGCCAGCGAGCCTTTGAGCCGCTGCAGGAGGATACGGTCGGGCAGAATGGCGAGATCGCCCGCAAATTCGACATCAATCGTCGGACTCGGCTCCGGAGCCGCGAGACCAAATGCCCGCAACAGGGGAAGGACGTTGGAGCTCGTCGCCGTCACGGCCCCGTCGGCGGATTGACGCGCCAGATCGATCCGGCCGCGCCAGGAAAGCTCAGTTCCCGCGAGGTTCGCGTCGAGCGTGGCGTCGAGACCGGCGCCGAGATGGCCCTGCGCAGCAAAGGCGAGCCGGCCGTCACCGGCGTCCCGGCCACCGATGGCGCCTGAACCGATCTGCTGGAACAGGCGCGCGACATCTGCGGTCTCGAGGCTCAGGTTGACGACGATGCCGTCCCCGTCCTTGCCATCCCGCCGCAGCGAGCCGGTGATCTTGGTCTCGCCGGCCGTGCCGTCGAGCGTTGCATTTGTCAAGCTGCCGCCCGGCGCCGTCTCGATCCGCAGCGCAATCTTTGCCGGTGACAGCGGCGCGGCCCGGCGGGTCAGGGCATCGACCACCCTGCCCGGCATGACGTGGCGAAGCAGATCGGCGAAGCCGGTGAGCTGGGCTGCATCGAGCGTGGCGTCGAGCCGGCCGCCCTGCGCGTTGAGGACGCCGCTTGCCTCCACCGAGGCGCCGCCGAGACTGGCGATTGTCAGGCGATCGAGCCGTGTGTCGTCGCCGGTCTTGCCGAGTTGCACCTCGATCCGACCGGCATTCACCGCGGCCTCGCCCACCCGCGCAATTTTCACTGCCTGTGCGACGATATGGACGGCAAGATCAAGCTCGCCGGCCGATGCCGTCTCCAGGTTGAGATCGGGCAGAGCGTCGATGTCGAGCGTATCGGACGTCAGATCGGCAAAGAGCCGGGCGTGATCCTGGCCGACGGCCTCGGTCAGGACGAGCGCGCCGGCAAGAGAAGAACGGTCGAGTTTGGCGGAAAGGTCGCGCGCGGCAAAGCCCACGCCTGAGATTTCGGCGTTCGCGGTGATGTCGACGGACTTGAACGGCAGATAGGCGGCGATGGCGGCCGCGACCGCCGGATCGTCGTGGCCAAGCCACGCTGCAAGGCGTGGGTTGTCGCGCGTCGCAAGCTCGATCCGGCCATTGAACGCGGCGGCCGCGCCGGTTTCGAGCGTGCCGTCCGCCACGAGGTGGCTGCGGCCTGGCGGCGTTGCTTCCAGCCGGCCGGCAATGGGCTCGCCGGGCTTGACCGACAGGCTCATGGCGACATCGGTCACCGGTTCCCCGCCGAGGCTCACAAGACCGATCGCGCAGTCCAGTCTCAGCGGCAAAGCCAGCTCCCCTCCGGGCGCACGCGCGGCGAAGGCTGGGCCCAGGAGGGCGACGACATCGAGCGGCCGGGCCGGCCCGTCACCCCCGAGCAGCCGGTCAAGGTCAAGCTGCTTTGCGGCAAGGGAGAGCCGCGCCTGGGGGGCCGCGCCGAGATCGATCTCGCCCGTCACGCTTGCGGACATCTGCCGCTCCTCGGCACCAACGTGCAGATCAAGGCCGTCCAGTACCGCCTTTTGCGGATCGGCCGTGACCTTGCCTGACAAGCGCCATGGCGTCGGTGAGGCCGCCCCGCTCGAGCCGATTGTGCCGGAGACGACGACCGTTCCCTCATAGCCGATGGGCTTGGCGGGGCCTGAAGCGTCCGGCCGCGGAAACAGCAAGGCGCCATCAAGCTCGGTCCGCGGCACGCCGGCGGCCTCATCGATGAGGAGCTTCAGGCGGAGCCGCTCGCGCTCGACAGCGCCGGTCGAGAACCGGAACGCAATCTGCCGGCCGAGGATATGGGCCGATCCCGTGCCTTTGAAGGGTCCCAGAAGGGACGAGGCCTGCGCATCGAGCGCGACATTTTCCAGGACATAGCTTGGCCCGCCCGCACCGGCATCGATGGTGAAAGTGCCGCGGCGGACGGCGAGCTTGTCGAACTGAAGTTTGTGCTGCGCCAGGATCGATTTTTCCGGCAGGGCCAGCCTGCCACGGTCAGCCAGCGACACCTTTGCGCGCAGCCCCTCGAAGGTTGCGTCGGTGAAGACAAAATCGCCGCGCACCAGGCCTGCGACCGCGAGCTCCAGGCGGACTTTGTCCGCGGCAAAGACCGGCGCTTCCCTGCCCGGGCTTCCGGTCGATACCTGCCCCACCGACAGTCTTGGACTTGGCAGCAGCCTGAGGTCGATCGCCCCGCCGACCCGCACCGGCGTGCCAAGCGCCTCGGACAGCTTGGCTTCGAGAAGGCTCCTCTGGGCGGACCAGTCCACGAAATAAGGGCCGACGAGCGCCGCCGTCAGCGCGAGCACAACCAGAACCGCCAGTATCGTGAGACTCTCACGCAAAGGATCGTCTCGCCTCAGAATCCGCCGCCCGACATCGCTCGCACAATAGCGGGATTCGTGGCAGCAGGGTGACCGCCGCAGGGGCGGCTGAGGTCCGCCGGGACGGGCCCCTACTCGGGCGCAAAAAGAACCGCCGGCACGGCGTGCCGACGGCTCGCACAAGAGCGGCCGAGCGAAGGGCCCTTGCCGGCCTTCGATCGGCGAGGGCGGCTATGTCCTACCGAGCGTTTCCACGATTTCGAATCATATTCGTGTCGTCCGGCCGGGTGAAGCGGAGAGTGGGATCTGGAGCCGGATCCCGGATAGCGCTTCGCGCTTCCGGGATGGCGAGGGTCGGTGCCCTGGAAACGATGGCCTAGACGCGACGTCGGGCAGCGTCGGCCGCGTCGGCGAGGTGTTGCATGAACTCGAAAAATTCATTGTTGGTCTGGCCGATGAACAGTCCGTCGTGAGTGAAGGCCGCCAGCGCACGTTTTGCGGCATCCTTTGCATCGGTCGGCCGAATGATGGAGCAGAGCGGCAGCTTGGGATTCAGGAACTGGCACGGCTCGGGCATGATCTTGTTCTTC
>JAFAME010000095.1 GCA_019233695.1 Methylobacteriaceae bacterium | reverse complement strand
GAAGAACACGATCAACAGGACGTAGAGGATCATGTAGAGGGGCCGGCCGTGGCCGAGATAGTTGGCCAGGAACGACAGAAAGCCGCCTTGAGCCTGGCTGAAGTTGGCAATCGTCGTCGGCAGTAGCAGGAGCGAGGAGGCAAAGATCGGCGGAATGACGCCCGACGTGTTGAGCTTCAGGGGCAGGAACGACGTCTGGCCCTCGAACTGCTTGTTGCCGACGTTGCGCTTCGGATAGGTGATCAGCAGCCGCCGCTGGGCCCGCTCCATGAAGACGATGAAGCCGACGACCGCAACGGCCATCACCGCGAGCACCAGGATGAAGAACGTCGACACGACGCCCTCCCTTCCCATCTGCAGCGTCCGCACGACTGCCGGAGGAAGGCCGGCGACAATGCCGGCCATGATGATGAGCGAAGAGCCGTTGCCAATGCCGCGCGAGGTGATCTGCTCGCCAAGCCACATCAGGAACATGGTGCCGCCGGTCAGCGTCAGCGCGGTTGACAGGCGGAAGAAGTAGCCCGGATCGGCCACGACGCCCGCACCGCCCTCGAGGCCGACGGCAATGCCCCATCCCTGAAACGCCGCCAGCACGACCGTCAGGTAGCGCGTGTACTGATTGAGCACCTTGCGCCCGGCTTCCCCCTCCTTCTTCAACGCCTCCAGCGTCGGGAACACAGTCGTCAACAGCTGAATGATGATCGATGCCGAGATGTACGGCATGATGTTCAACGCGAAGATCGCCATGCGCTGCACGGCACCTCCCGAGAACATGTTGAACAGGCCGAGGACGCCCGCGTTCTGGCTCTTGAAGCTTTCCCCGAAGGCATCGACGTTGATGCCGGGCAGCGGGATGTAGGTGCCGACCCGGTAGATCACCAGCGCGGCGAGCGTGAACCAGATGCGCTTCTTGAGTTCGTCCGCCTTGGCGAAGGCGGAAAAATTGATGTTTGCTGCAAGCTGTTCTGCTGCCGATGCCATTGACCTGCTCCGCTGGGCGCCTGCCCTGGTCGCGTCCTTCTCAAGTCGGAACCGGACGGGCCCTCGCCTCCGCCTCGTTGGCTCATATGGGATCGGCGGCGAGGAACGTCACCCCTGGTTTCAAATCACGTGGTTGCGGCTCCTGCCCCTTCCGGCGCTGCGGCCTGCGACAGAAGCTTGACGGCGCCGCCTGCCCTTTCGATTGCGGCAACCGCCGATTTCGAGGCCGCCGCGACTTCGAACGTCGCCGTCGCCTTGAGCTCGCCGGCGCCGAGGATCTTGACCCCGTCCCGCGGCTTGGCGCACACGCCGGCCACTACCAGCGCCTCGATCGTGACGGGCTGAGCCGCATCGAGCTTGCCGGCATCGATGGCCTTCTGAATGCGCCCGAGATTGACCTCATTGTAGTCGATCGAGAACGGGTTCCAGAAGCCGCGCTTGGGCAGGCGCCGATGCAGCGGCATCTGGCCGCCCTCGAACCCCTTCACGCGTACGCCCGTGCGGGCCTTCTGGCCCTTGACGCCACGCCCGCCGGTCTTGCCCTTGCCGGAGCCGATGCCGCGGCCGATGCGCATGCGCGCCTTGGAGGCGCCTTCGTTGTCGCCGATGGCATTGAGTTTCATGGCAATCTCCTACTCGCCGTCGACCACGCGCACCAGATGAGCGACCTTGGCGATCATGCCGCGAACCGCCGGCGTGTCTTCCAGGGTCGAACGGCGCCCGATCCGATTGAGGCCGAGCCCGACAAGCGTCTGGCGCTGCACGCCGGGACGGCTGATCGGGCTTCCTGTCTGCTCGATCGTGACGGTCTTTTTGACGGCGCTGGTCATTCTCGCGTCCTCGCTCAGGAGTCGGCCGCTTCCGCGTCGACGCCCTGACGGCGCGACTGGATGGTCGAGACCTTCAGATTGCGGCGGGCGGCGACGGAACGTGGCGAATCCTCGTTCTTCAGGGCTTCGAAGGTCGCCCGCACCATGTTGTAGGGGTTGGACGACCCCATCGATTTCGCCACGACGTCATGCATGCCGAGCGTCTCGAACACGGCCCGCATCGGGCCGCCCGCGATGATGCCGGTGCCTGCCGGCGCGGCGCGCAGCACGACGCGGCCGGAGCCGTGGCGCCCATAGGCGTCGTGATGGAGCGTGCGGCCTTCGCGCAGAGGCACGCGGATCAGCGCGTGCTTGGCCGCGTCGGTCGCCTTGCGGATCGCCTCGGGCACCTCGCGGGCCTTGCCATGGCCGAAGCCGACGCGGCCCTTCTGATCACCGACCACGACGAGGGCGGCAAAGCCGAAACGCCGGCCGCCCTTCACGACCTTGGCGACGCGATTGATGTGGACCAGGCGGTCCACGAACTCGCTGTCGCGCTCCTCGCGGTCGCGGCCGCCTTCCCGTTCACGTGCCATGCTGCTTCTCATCCATCATTTGTGCATGCCGGCGCTCCGTGCGCCCGCCTGTTTTCGAACCCTGCCCGCTCGCAAGCCGCATCAGAACTGCAACCCGCCCTCGCGCGCCCCATCGGCCAGCGCCTTGACACGGCCGTGATACATGTAGCCGCCGCGATCGAACACGACGTCCTTGATTCCGGCCTTCGTGGCACGTTCGGCCACGAGCTTGCCGATCACCTTGGCGGCCTCGATCGTCGCGCCGGTCTTGAGGGCCGCGCGCTGATCCTTCTCGAGGCTCGAGGCCGCAACCAGGGTCACGCCCTTGGCGTCGTCGATGATCTGCGCGTAGATCTGCTTCGACGAGCGAAATACCGAGAGCCGTGGCTTGCCGGAGGCGGTCGCCCGGATGTGGCGCCGAACCCGCGCCTTGCGCCGCTCGCCCGTACGATTGCCTTTCAGCATCCGTGCGTTCTCCTTACTTCTTCTTGCCTTCCTTGCGGAAGATGAATTCGCCCGCGTATTTGACGCCCTTGCCCTTGTAGGGCTCGGGCCGTCGGAAGGCGCGGATCTGGGCAGCCACCTCGCCGACTTGGCGCTTGTCGATGCCGCTCACGGTGACTTCCGTCGGCCTCGGGGTCGCAATCGTGACCCCCGCCGGGATCGGATAGGTCACGTCGTGGCTGTAGCCGAGCGACAATTGCAGGTTCTTGCCGGCAACCGCCGCCTTGAAGCCGACGCCCGAAATCTCCAGCCGCTTCTCGTAGCCTTTGGTCACACCTGCGACGAGGTTCTGGATCATCGCGCGCGACATGCCCCACATGGCCCGAGCGCGATTGCTCTCCGAACGCGGCGTCACCTTGATGAGGTTTCCCTCGAGGACCACCTCGACTTCGTCGGGCGCGGCGAACTTGAGCTCGCCCTTGGTGCCCTTGACGGCCACGTTCTGGCCCTCGATGCGTGCGGTGACGCCCGCGGGGATCGCAACCGGCTTTTTTCCCACTCTTGACATGACGGGGTTCCTTGCGCCCGATCAGAATACCTTGCAGAGGACTTCGCCGCCGACGTTGTTCTCGCGCGCGGCATGGTCGGCCATCACGCCCTTCGGCGTCGACATGATGGTGATGCCAAGCCCGTTGGCGACGCGCGGCATGCTCGACACTGCCGCATAGACACGCCGCCCCGGCTTTGACACCCGCTCGATCTCGCGGATGACCGGCTGGCCATCATGATATTTGAGCTCGATCTCGAACTCGGTGCGGCCGTTGCCGTAGTCCGTCGATGAATAGCCGCGGATGTAACCCTCTTCCTGCAGCACGTCGAGCACGTTCGCGCGGATGCGCGAGCCCGGCGTGCTGACCTTGGTCTTGCGCCGCATCTGGGCATTGCGGATGCGGGTGAGCATGTCGCCCAATGGATCGTTCATCGCCATGATCCCGCCTCCTACCAGCTCGACTTCACGAGACCGGGAATGACGCCCTTGTTGCCGAGCTCGCGCAGCGCAATGCGCGACATCCTGAGCTTGCGGTAGTAGGCGCGCGGCCGACCGGTTACCTCGCAGCGGTTGCGCACGCGCGACGGGGCGGAATTGCGCGGCAGCGCGGCAAGCTTGATGCGCGCCTCGAAGCGCTCCTCCATCGGCAGGCTCTCGTCGGCGGCAATCGCCTTAAGCCGCAGGCGGCGGCCGGCGAACTGCTTGGCAAGCTTCATCCGGCGTTTGTTGTTGTTGACGGCGCTCTTCTTGGCCATGAACTGTCTCTCACCTCTGGTGTCCGCGTCTGAGGTCAAGCCTCACTGCCGGAACGGGAAGTTGAAGCCGCGCAGGAGGGCGCGTGCCTCATCGTCGGACTTGGCCGTGGTGCAGACGATGATGTCCATCCCCAACACGGCCTCGGTCTTGTCGTAGTTGATCTCAGGGAAGATGATGTGCTCCTTGATGCCGAGTGAGAAATTGCCGCGGCCGTCGAAGGACTTCGGATTGAGACCGCGGAAGTCGCGCACGCGCGGCAGGGCGACCGTCACGAGGCGATCGAGGAACTCGTACATGCGCGCCTTGCGCAGGGTCACCTTGGCGCCGATCGGCATGTTCTCGCGCACCTTGAAGGTCGAGATCGCCTTGCGCGCCCGCGTGATCACCGGCTTCTGTCCGGCGATCAGTGCGAGGTCGCCGGCCGCCGCCTGCACCTTCTTGGTGTCGTTGACGGCCTCGCCCACGCCCATGTTGAGGACGATCTTCGAGAGGCGCGGCACCTGCATCGGGTTCTTGTAGCCGAACTCCTGCACAAGCTTTGGCCGGATCGCCTCGGCATAGAGCTTTTTCATGCGCGGCACATAGTCCTTGGGCATGGCAAGGTCTGCCGCCGAGGCTGGCTTTGCTGCCGGCTCCGCCGCTTGGCCTTTGCCCTTTGCCGCCTTGCCGCCTTGATCGGCCGGCTTGGCGCCCTTCTCGACCTTGCCGCCCTTGTCGGGCTTTTCGGCCTTGCCGCCCGCCTTGGGCGGCTTCGTTGGAGCCTCAGCCATCAATCAGATCTCCCGATGCCTTCGCGAAACGCACTTTGCGGCCGTCCTCGAGTATCCTGAAGCCGATCCGCGTCGGCTTGCCGGTCTTCGGATCGGCAATCGTGACGTTCGACAGGTGGATCGGGGCTTCCTTGCTGATGATGCCGCCCTCCTGCCTGGGCGTCTGGCGCTGATGCCGTTTGACCAGGTTGACGCCGCGCACCAGCGCCCGGTTCTCCTTCGGCATGACCCGAATGACCTCGCCGCTCTTGCCCTTGTCGCGACCGGCCAGAACGACGACCTTGTCGCCCTTCCTGATCTTGGCGGCCATCACAGAACCTCCGGGGCAAGCGAGATGATCTTCATGTGGTTCTTGGCCCGCAGTTCGCGCGGCACCGGCCCGAAGATGCGAGTGCCGACCGGCTCGGACTGATTGTTGATCAGCACGGCCGCGTTGGTGTCGAAGCGGATCACCGAGCCGTCGGAGCGGCGGATGTCCTTGGCCGTGCGCACGACGACAGCCTTCATCACATCGCCCTTCTTGACGCGGCCGCGCGGAATGGCCTCCTTCACCGACACGACGATGACATCGCCGACGCCGGCATATTTCCGCTTGGAACCGCCCAGCACCTTGATGCACATGACGCGGCGCGCGCCGGAATTGTCGGCGACGTCGAGATTGGACTGCATCTGAATCATGGCATCAGGCCCTTGTCTTGATGGCGCGCTGTTTCAACCCGGCGTCAGGTGGCCGGCTTCGGCAGCACGATCCAGCGTTTCAGCTTCGAGATCGGCTTTGTCTCCTCGATCGACACCGTATCGCCGACCTTGAACACCTTGTTCTCGTCGTGGGCGTGATAGTTCTTGGTGCGCCGCACCGTCTTCTTCAGCAACGGATGCGTGAAGCGGCGCTCGACCCGCACGACCAGCGTCTTTTCCTGTTTGTCGCTCACGACGACGCCTTGGAGGATTCGCTTCGGCATCTCTCTAAGTCCTCAAACCTTCTCTCGCGCGGCATTCTTCTCCGCGGCAACGGTCTTCACCCTGGCGATGTCGCGGCGCACCTGGCGCACGCGCGAAGTGTTCTCGAGCTGTCCCGTGGCACGCTGGAAGCGCAGATTGAATTGTTCCTTCTTCAGCTTCAGGACCTCGTCGTCGAGCTGATCGGGAGTCATGACCCGAATGTTGGAGACGCGTTGTTTCGCCTTCATCTCGCTCTCCTCATTCGGCGATGCGCTGGACGAAGCGCGTGCGGATCGGCAGCTTCGCCGCAGCGAGCGCCAAAGCCTCGCGGGCGAGAGCCTGCGACACGCCGTCGATCTCGAACATGATGCGCCCCGGGGCGACCCGTGCTGCCCACAGCTCGGGCGCGCCTTTGCCCTTGCCCATGCGCACTTCGGTCGGCTTTTTGGAAATCGGCACGTCCGGAAAAATCCTGATCCACACGCGCCCGGCGCGCTTCATGTGACGCGTCAGGGCACGGCGGGCGGCCTCGATCTGGCGCGCGCTCACCCGCTCGGGCTCCAGGGCCTTGAGGCCGAACTGCCCGAAGTTCAGGTCGAACCCGGCCTTTGCCTGGCCATGGATGCGGCCCTTGAAGGCCTTGCGGAACTTGGTTCGCTTCGGTGACAGCATAGCTCACTCGCAATTCTCTCTCGCCGGCCTCAAGCGCCCGCCCGTCCCTCGCGACCCTCGCGGTCGCGCCGCTCGCGCCGGCCGCCGGACTGCTCGCTCTCGGCAAGCTTCTTGTCCTGCGCCATCGGGTCGTGTTCGAGAATCTCGCCGCGGAAGATCCACACCTTGATGCCGCAAGTCCCATAGGCGGTATGGGCGGTAGCGATGCCGAAATCGATATCGGCGCGGAGCGTGTGCAGCGGCACCCGGCCTTCGCGATATTGCTCCTGGCGGGCGATTTCGGCGCCGCCGAGGCGGCCGGAGCAGCTGATGCGGATGCCCTGCGCGCCAAGCCGCATCGCCGATTGCATCGCCCGCTTCATGGCCCGGCGGAAGGCAACCCGCCGTTCGAGCTGCTGGGCAATGGAATCGGCAACGAGCGTTGCGTCGATTTCGGGCTTGCGCACCTCGACGATGTTGATGACGACCTCCGAGGCGGTGAGCTTTGCCACCATTTTGCGGATCTTGTCGATGTCGGCGCCCTTCTTGCCGATGACGACGCCGGGGCGGGCCGACTGGATCGTCACCCGGCACTTCTTGTGCGGGCGCTCTATGATGATCTTCGACACGGCCGCCTGCTTGAGGTTCTGCATCAGGACCTCGCGGATCTTCATGTCTTCGTGCAGGAGCTTGCCGTACTCGTTCTTGCCGGCAAACCAGCGCGAATCCCACGTCCGGTTGATGCCGAGGCGCAGCCCGATCGGATTAACTTTCTGACCCATCTTCGTCTCCTCAGGCCGATGCCTGTGCGGTCTCGGCGACTTCGCGCACGACGATCGTCAGGTTGGAGAAAGGCTTCGATATGCGACCGGCACGTCCGCGCGCCCGCGGGCTGAACCGCTTGAGCACGAGGCCCCGCCCGACATAGGCCTCGGCAACGACCAGATCGTCGACGTCCAGGCTGTGGTTGTTCTCGGCATTGGCAATGGCGCTCTCGAGCGCCTTCTTCACCTCGCCGGCGATGCGCTTGCGCGAAAACTCCAGGTCGGCAAGCGCCTTGGAGGCCTTCTTGCCGCGGATGAGCTGGGCCACGAGGTTGAGCTTCTGCGGGCTGACGCGAAGCATGCGGGCCACCGCCTTGGCCTCGTTGTCGGCAAGCGCGCGTTGTGTGTTGGGCTTCGACATGCAGGTCAGGCCCTCTTGGCTTTCTTATCCGCGGCGTGACCGTGAAAGGTGCGCGTCGGGGCAAATTCGCCGAACTTGTGGCCGATCATCTCCTCGCTCACCAGAACGGGGATGTGCTTGTGGCCATTGTGGACGCCGAACGTCAGGCCGACGAACTGCGGCAGGATGGTCGAGCGGCGGCTCCACATCTTGATGATGTCGGAGCGGCCGGCGGTGCGCGCCGCATCGGCCTTCTTGAGGAGATAGCCGTCGACGAACGGGCCCTTCCAGATCGAACGTGACATGGCTCAGCCCTTCTTCTTGCGGTCGTGACGCGAGGAGATGATGTATTGCGTCGTAGACTTGTTGTGACGGGTCTTCTTGCCCTTGGTGGGCTTGCCCCATGGCGAGACCGGGTGGCGCCCACCGGAGGTGCGGCCTTCGCCACCGCCGTGGGGGTGATCGATGGGGTTCATCGAGACGCCGCGGTTGTGCGGCATGCGGCCAAGCCAGCGGTTGCGCCCGGCCTTGCCGATCGAGGTGTTCATGTGATCGGGATTGGAGACCGCGCCCACCGTGCCGAAACACTGGCCGTGCACAAGGCGCTGCTCGCCCGAGTTCAACCTCAGAATGACATACCCCTGGTCGCGCCCGACGATCTGGGCGTAGGTTCCCGCCGAACGGGCCAAGGCCCCGCCCTTGCCGATCTTCATCTCGACATTGTGGACGATCGTGCCGACCGGCATGTTGGCGAGCGGCATGGCATTGCCCGGCTTCACGTCCACCTGCGTGCCGGCAATGACCTGATCGCCGGCTGAAAGCCGCTGCGGGGCGAGAATGTAGGACTGCTCGCCATCCGAATAGGTGACGAGCGCGATGAAGGCCGTCCGATTGGGATCGTATTCCAGCCGTTCCACCTTGCCCGGGACGTCGAGCTTGCGCCGCTTGAAATCGACGATCCGATAGCGCTGCTTGTGGCCGCCGCCGCGAAAGCGCACCGTGACGCGTCCGGCGTTGTTGCGGCCGCCCTTTTCGGGTTTGCCTTCCGTGAGCGCCTTGACCGGCTTGCCCTTGTAGAGCTCGCTGCGATCGACGATCACCAGCTGGCGCAGGCCGGGCGTGATCGGATTGAAGGTCTTGAGGGCCATGATCCTGCTCCAGCCTGCCTCACAAGCCCGTCGTGACGTCGATCTTCTCGCCGTCGGCGAGCGTGACGATGGCTTTCTTCATGTCGGACTGCCGGCCGCGGAAACCGCGGAACGACTTTCTCTTGCCCTTGTGAACCAGCGTGTTGACGCCCACGACCTTGACCTCGAACAAGGTTTCGACCGCGCTCTTGATCTGTGGCTTGGTCGCGTCGCGGCGCACCTTGAAGAGCACCTGGTTCTGATCGGATGCCATCGTCGCCTTCTCCGTGATCACCGGTGCGATGATCACGTCGTAGTGGCGCGGATCGATGGCGCGCGAGCGTGTGGACGGACTCATTTGAACCGGGCCTCCAGCGCCTCGAGGGCGGCCTTGGTCAGCACGAGCTTCTCGCGCCGAAGGATGTCGTAGACGTTGATGCCCTGCACGGGCAGTACGTCGATCTGCGGGATGTTGCGCGCGGCGAGCTGCACGTTCCCCTGCAACTCGGCGCCATCGATGATGAGCGCGTTGGTGAGCCCGAGCTTGGCGAAGCTCGCCTTCAGCGACTTGGTCTTGGCGTCTGCGACCTCGACCTTGTCGAGGAGGATGAGTTCGCCGGAGACCACCTTGGCGGAGAGCGCATGCTTGAGGGCAAGCACCCGTACCTTCTTCGGCAGATCATGGGCGTGGTCGCGGGGGAGCGGCCCGAAGGCCCGGCCGCCGCCGCGGAACTGCGGCACGCGCTTTGATCCATGCCGCGCGCCGCCCGTTCCCTTCTGTTTGTACATCTTCTTGCCGGTGCGCCAGATATCGGCGCGGTTCTTGACGGCGTGGGTGCCTGCCCGACGCTTGGCGAGCTGATAGCGCACCATGCGCGCGATGAGATCCTGGCGCGGGTTGAGGCCGAAGATGGCGTCCGAGACATCGAGCGAGCCGGGCGTGCCGCCGTCGAAGGAGATGAGGTCCATCTTCATGACGTCACCCTTGCGTCGCGGGGGCGGGAGTTTCGGCCGCCGCGGTCTCCGACGCGGTCGGCAGACGGAACTTGCCGGGCATGGGGGCGTCCTTCGGCAGAGCCTTCTTGATGGCGTCGCGCACGTAGATCCAACCGCCGGCAGCGCCCGGCACCGCGCCCTCGACCAGGATCAGCCCGCGCTCGACGTCCGTCTGGACGACGCGCAGGTTGAGAGTTGTGACGCGCTCGCTGCCGAGGTGGCCCGGCATCTTTCGGTTCTTGAAGGTCTTGCCCGGATCCTGGCGCTGCCCCGTCGAGCCGATCGAGCGGTGGGAGATCGACACGCCATGCGTGGCGCGAAGCCCGCCAAAGCCCCATCGCTTGATGCCGCCGGCAAAGCCCTTGCCGATGCTCGTCCCGGTCACGTCGACGAACTGGCCGACGACAAAATGATCGGCCGTGATTTCCGCCCCGACCGGGATCAGTCCGTCATCAGGGACCCGAAACTCGGCGAGCTTCAACTTCGGCTCGACCTTGGCGACCGCGAAGCGGCCGCGCTCGGCCTTCGAGACGTTCTTCACCTTGGCCCGGCCGATGCCAAGCTGCAGCGCCGTATAGCCGTTCTTTTCGCTCGTGCGATGCGCGATGACCTGGCAGTCACCGAGCTTCAGGACCGTGACGGGCACGTGCTCGCCCGTGTCGGTGAAGACACGGGACATGCCGAGCTTTTGCGCGATGACACCTGATCGCATGGTTTCAAGTCCTTCGCGGCGGCTCGAGAGGGAGCAGCGCCGCACAATCCTACAGTTTGATCTCGACATCGACGCCGGCGGCGAGATCGAGCTTCATGAGCGCATCGACCGTCTGCGGCGTCGGATCGACAATGTCGAGAACGCGCTTGTGAGTGCGGATCTCGAATTGCTCGCGCGATTTCTTATCGACGTGCGGCGACCGGTTGACCGTATATTTCTCGAGCTTGGTAGGCAGCGGGATCGGTCCGCGCACCTGCGCCCCCGTCCGCTTCGCCGTCGAGACGATCTCCTTGGTCGACGCATCGAGGATGCGATGGTCGAACGCCTTCAGGCGAATGCGGATGTTCTGGCCGTTCATGATCTCGATCTCTGATCTCGGCGAATAGCGAACAGCGAATGGCAACGAACCCGTTCGCCGCCCGCTACCCTCTGCTCGCTCACTCGATGATTGACGCAACCACGCCCGCGCCAACGGTCTTGCCGCCCTCGCGGATGGCGAAGCGCAGCTTCTCCTCCATGGCGATCGGCACGATCAGCGCGACTTCCATGGTGACGTTGTCGCCCGGCATCACCATTTCGGTGCCCTCGGGCAGCTGCACGATTCCCGTCACGTCGGTCGTGCGGAAGTAGAACTGGGGCCGGTAGTTGGTGAAAAACGGGGTGTGGCGGCCGCCCTCTTCCTTTGTCAGGATGTAAGCTTCGGCCTTGAATTTCGTGTGCGGCTTCACCGAGCCGGGCTTGCACAGGACCTGCCCGCGCTCGACATCCTCGCGCTTGGTGCCGCGCAACAGGCAGCCGACGTTGTCTCCCGCCTGGCCCTGATCGAGAAGCTTGCGGAACATCTCGACGCCCGTGACCGTGGTCTTCTGCGTCTCGCGCAGGCCGACGATCTCGATTTCCTCGCCGACCTTGATGAGCCCGCGCTCGATGCGCCCGGTCACGACCGTGCCGCGGCCGGAGATCGAGAACACGTCCTCGACCGGCATCAGGAACGGCTGATCGATCGGACGGTCCGGCTGCGGAATATAGTCGTCGACCGAGGCCATCAGCTTCAGGATCGAATCATGGCCGAGGTCGGGCCGGGTATTTTCGAGCGCGCAGAGCGCCGAGCCGCGGGTGATCGGCGTGTCGTCGCCGGGAAACTCGTATTTCGACAGGAGCTCGCGTACTTCGAGCTCGACGAGGTCGAGAAGCTCGGGATCGTCGACCATGTCGACCTTGTTGAGGTAGACCACGAGCGCCGGCACGCCGACCTGCCGGGCGAGCAGGATGTGCTCGCGCGTCTGGGGCATCGGGCCGTCGGCCGCCGAGACGACCAGGATGGCGCCGTCCATCTGGGCAGCGCCCGTGATCATGTTCTTGACGTAGTCGGCGTGCCCCGGGCAGTCGACGTGAGCGTAGTGGCGCTTCTGCGTCTCGTACTCAACGTGCGCGGTCGAGATGGTGATGCCCCGCGCCTTCTCTTCCGGCGCCTTGTCGATCTGATCGTAGGCCGTGTAGGTGGCGCCGCCGGTCTCGGCCAAGACCTTGGTGATGGCCGCCGTCAACGAGGTCTTGCCATGATCGAC
>JAFAME010000090.1 GCA_019233695.1 Methylobacteriaceae bacterium | reverse complement strand
GACGGCGGCGGCGATGATCCACCATTTCGACGTGGGAGGCATCGTCTTCACAGGCGTGGCGGGCGGCGTTGCCCAGCATGTCAAGGTGGGCGACGTGGTCATCGCCGACGCGCTGATGCAGCACGACCTCGACGCGAGACCGATCTTCCCGCGCTACGAAGTGCCGCTCCTCGGCATCGCGCGCTTCAAGACGGATACGGATTTGAACGCGCGATTGGCGGTCGCGGTCGGCGACTTCCTCGCGCAGGATGTTCCGAAGCTGCCGGAAACAATCCGCTCGGCCTTCGGACTCGAGGCGCCTTCGCTGCATCGCGGCCTGATTGCCAGCGGCGATCGCTTCATCAATAGCAACGCGGCCATTCTCGCCCTGAGAAGCGAGCTGCCGGAGACGCTCGCCATCGAGATGGAGGGCGCCGCGGTGGCGCAGGTCTGCCACGACTATCGGGTGCCCTGCGCGGTAATGCGCACGGTCTCGGACGGGGCTGACGATGCCGCCCATGTCGACTTCCCGGCGTTCCTGCGCAATGTCGCGAGCGCCTATTCGTTCGGCGTCGTGCGCCGCTTTCTTTCGTCTTGAGCAGGCACGCCTCTAGGGCGTGGCAGGCTTGACGAATTTCAGAACGAAACGGTCGCTTTCCCCGATCGCGGCATATTTGTCGTGGTCCTCGTCCTTCAGCCGGAAGGTCGGCGGCAACGCCCACACCCCGACGGAATAGTCCTTGGTGTCTTCCGGATTGGCGTTCAGTTCCGAGCTGTCGATCAATCGGAACCCCGCCGCTTGCGCGAGTGCGATGGCATAGTCCTGGCGCACATAGCCGCTGCGCGCCTTCGGGTCCTGCGGCTGATCGGTTCGGCCGCGGTGCTCCTCGACGCCCAGGATGCCGCCGGGCTTCAGCACGCGGTAGAAGGTTCTGAAGGCCTGATCGGCCTCATCGGCCGCCATCCAGTTGTGGATGTTGCGAAAGGTCAGGACAAAGTCGGCACTGGCGGCAGCGGCGATGTCGTGGCGCAGTGGCGCGAACTCCGCCACTTCCACCTTGCCATAGTTCTGGGGGTCGGCGGCGATCTTCGCCGCAAAGGCGGCGTTGTCGCGCGTGACCTCGGCCGAACCGGCCTCCTTGTCGCCGATCGCGGCGACATAGCGGCCATGGTCGCGCAGGTAGGGAGCGAGAATCTCGGTCCAATATCCTGCCCCGCCCGGCAGAATCTCGACCACGGTGCTGGTGTCGCCGACGCCGAAGAAGCTCAGCAGTTCGAACGGATGGCGATAGGGGTCGCGCACACGGTTCGGCTGACTCCGCTGGGAGCCCGCAACAAGTTCCTGCAGCCTTGCTGAATCGACGTCACCGGCCCGCGCAGGCCCCGAAGGGGCGACGGCCGCGAGCCAAATCGAGGCGGCCACGACACGCAGCCCGCTTCGCAGGTGAGGCAGTACGGCAATGGCGGAACAAGGCATGCAATCCTCCAAGGACTCGTCTATCGAGGCGAAGGCACCAGTGCAGGCGCGTGCGGCCGCGTGCGCCGCTTCAGGTGCCGGCGCACCGCGCGCTCGGCGTCGCGAGGGCTGGCGACCGCGAGGCCCTCGAGCGCGCCGAAAACGCGTTTGGCCGCGTGGAACGAAAACAGGCGCTGCCCGGCATCACGGACCACGATGCCCGCCGTATGGCCGGCAACTTCGATGATGTAAGCCTCAGACACGTCAATCCTCCTGCCGCGGCCGATCGCGATGGATCATGAGGCTGCGCCAGCCATCCTTGAAGATTGCCCGAACCATCTTCCATCCGCGATCACCGCGGCAGTCTATTCAGTCTACAAACATAGTCAACTGATGTTTCAGCCTGCAGCACTGTATGGCGCTGCACCTGCACTTGTTTCGGAGGCTGCCAGAGCCTCGAACGTGGCGATGCACTGATCTACCTCGACTTCGGAGGTGTCATAGCGGCAGACTAGACGAGTGATGCCGCGGCTCAGCGAAAGGGTCAGCACGCCGCTGTCGCGCAACGAGGAAAGCAGGTGCGGCGGCGGTTCGAGGAAGATTTCATTGGCCTCGACCGGCGCGACGAACTTCAGGCCGGGGATCGCGCGCAGGCCCTGCGCAAGCCGCGATGCCATCGCATTGGCGTGGCGTGCCGTGCGCAACCAGAAACCGTCAGCGACGTAGGCAAGAAGTTGGGCGCTGGCAAAGCGCATCTTGGACCACACGTAGCCGGACCTGCGCAGGCGATAGCGCAACGGCTCGAAGAGATCCTTGCGGAAGACCACGATGGCATCGCACATCAGGCCGCCGTTCTTGGTGAGCCCGAACGAAAGAATGTCGACGCCAAGGCGCCAGGTCAGATCAGCGGGTGGTCGCCCGAGCGCGGCGACGGCGTTGGCGAAGCGCGATCCGTCCATGTGAACGCGCAATCCGCGGGTTCGCGCGACATCGCAAAGCGCGCCGAGTTCGCTTTCGCCATAGACCGTGCCCCACTCCGTCGCCTGGGTGAGGCTGAGAGCGGCCGGTTGGGCGCGATGCGCAAGGCCAGTGCCGGCGGCTTCGAGCGCGTCCTTGAACGCGGCAAGCGCGATTCTGCCATCCTGGCCCGGCACGGGCACGATTTTCGCTCCGCCGCTGAAGAACTCCGTTGCGGCGCATTCGGAGGTGTGGGCGTGAGCGGTCGCATGGCAGAAGATCGCGCCCCATGGGGGTGAGAGCGCCGCAAGGCACGCGGCATTGGCCGCCGTGCCGGTCGGCACGGCGAAGACGCGAACCTCCGCTTCGAACAGCTCGGCGTAACGCTTCTGGACGTCGAGGGTCAGGTCGTCCACGCCATACGACGAAGCCGAACCCAGGTTCGCTTGGCGCAGCGCATCGAGCATTTCCGGCGCCGCCGTGCCGACGTTATCGCTGCGGAAATCGAGGACGGGTCGCTGCATGTGGAGGGGTTCCTGCAATTAAGGGCGCCGGAGCATAGCTCGGCAATTGCGGCGCGCGTATCCTGGGTCTCCGGCGCAGATCAGACCGGCCGGGCCTCAATGAACATCAAGAAGGCCGCGCGGCGCCCGGTCCGAGAGCAACACCGGCCCGTCTTCGGTCACCACGAGATTTTCTTCATGGATCAGCATGCGGCGTGCGGATCGCGTGGGAGTCTCGATTTCGAATTCGGCAGCAGGCTCGATCGTGATGGTCATCCCGGGAGCAAGGACTGTTGTGTCGCTCGGGTGGATCGACGGTGGCTCCGTCAGCCGAAGCCCGATCCCGTGGCCCATGCGGCCGCTCTCGCTGCGCCGGGCCTGAAGATCGCTCAGGCCCGCGTCAAGCACGGCGGCCTGGGCACGCCAGACCTCCCCCACTTGTGCGCCCGGAACGGCCGCCCGGATGCCGGCTTGCGTTGCTTGCCAGAGAACATCGTCGATGCGCCGCACCCGGTCGCTCACCCGGCCGAAGGCGAAGTTGCGATTGAAGTCGCAGAAATATCCCAGGCGCCGGCAGCCGACATCGATGCCGAGAACGGTGCCGTCCCGCGCGCGGCGGTCGCTTGGCGACATCTGCAGCGCAGGATAGCCGCCGAAGCCGCTCTCGGCGACGACGTAGGGCGCCTGGTCGACGCCTTCCTGAAGCAGCATCGACTGGAGCGCGCGTACCGCCTCGACCTCGCTGCACCCCGCGGCCATCGTAGAATGCAGGCGCGCGAGGGCACGAGACGCAGCCCCCGCGACGCTTCGGATCTGCTCGACTTCGAACGGCCCCTTGATCTTGCGGATCTCGCGCAGAAGCCCATCCGCGTCGACCATGTGGATGCCTGAGAGCTTCTCGCGCAGGTGCAGAAAATCGCCGACAGGCATGGCAAGCCGGCTCTGAGGGCCCATTTCGGCGCCGACGCACCCCCCCTTCTTCACGCAACCCGAAAGCGCATCGACGACCAGGGATAGACCGTCGTCCTGCGGGTTCGGTGAGACCCAAGTCCGTATGTCCTGTACCCAGGTGGTTACCCGCGTTGCAGAAAGGTTTGTCGTCGGAACGACCAGGATCAAATCTCCCTTCGCCGGCACGATGCAGTAACGGGGGCGGGCAGCATTGATCCAGGTCGGGCACTCGAAGCCGGTGAGATAGCGGAAATTGTCTTCGGCGGTGACGAAGAGCGCATCGATGCCGGCGCGGCCCAACGCGAGTTGCACCTCAATGAGGCGCTTTTCAAGAACATCGCGCGGCACCGGTGGCGCAGGCGCATTGCTCGGTTCAAGACCCCTGGCGTCCCGCACGGCTCAAATTTCTGCGGATGCGACCGTGCGCTCGACTGCGCGCGTGCCGTTGCTTGGGTCGGGAACGGCGAGCGCCAGCATCTCGCCGATGTTCGAGAGCGTGTCCAGTCGGGCGATGCACCGGCGCAGAGCAAGGGCCTGCTGCGGCGCCAGGACGCCTCGCGCGCACTCGTCGAATTTCTGGGCGAGATCGGTTTCGCCGAGCGGCCGCTTTGGATGGCCACGCATTTCCCGCACGGTCAGGCTGTGCCTCGCGCCGGAATTCGTCTCGATCTCGACGATGGCGGGGGAGGAAAACGCCTCCTCTGCGCCAAGGGCGATGTCGGTTCTCACTTCGATGCGGCTCGCAAGTTCCCGAACCGCGGCGTCGTGCAGGCATGTCGCCTCGAATTGTTCCAGGCCGAGGCGACCGTGCACGAGTGCTGCGGCGGCGCAATGGCTCAGGCTGAATCGTGCCTGCGTCGGTGTCGTCGGGTCGCGCCGCATGACGTTCGGGCCGGCGATCGGCGCAATCGCAAGGGATATTCTGCGCACGTCGCCGTGGGTCAGTCCGTGCCGGGCTTTCAGATCCAACAGCCCATCGACGGCACAATGCGTGTCGCTGCAGCATGGATAGAGCTTCGGCGACAGGCCCGGATCGATGATCTCGTAGGGGTTTCCCAGGCGCG
>JAFAME010000511.1 GCA_019233695.1 Methylobacteriaceae bacterium | reverse complement strand
CCTGTTCGATGTGATCGATCGCAATGTCGCCGGGGTCGTATCGCAGCTCAGGGAGGCGGTCTCTGAGCAGGGCGCGCTTGCCAAGGCGGAAAGGCGGGTCCTGTTCGATGTGATCGATCGCAATGTCGTCGGGGTCGTATCGCAGCTCAGGGAAGCGGTCTCCGAGCAGGGCGAACTCGCCAAAAAGGAAAGGCGGGTCCTGTTCGGCGTGATCGATCGCAATGTCGCCGAAACCGTCTTTCAATTGAGGGAAGCGGTCTCCGAGCAGGGCCAGCGTGCCACGGAGGAAAGGCGGGTCCTGTTCGAGGTGATCGATCGCAACATCGCGGGCGCCGTGTCGCAATTGAGGGAGGCGGTCGTCGAGCAGGGCCAGCTTGCCAGGGAGGAAAGGCGGGTCCTCTTCGAGGTCATCGACCGCAATGTCGACAAGGCGGCCGATGCGATGCGCCCTCCGCGCCGGATGGGCGGCGCGGAGGGGATCGGCGTCCTGGCCACCGCAGCGGGCATGCTTCTGAACGGCGCGGCGCTTCTGGGGGTCAAGGCAGGCACCGGTGCGGCTGCATCGTTCGGGGCAGGCTTGCTGTTGGCACTCATTGGTGGCTTTCTCTTCTTCACCGCCTTGCCCGCAGCCCGAGCCCTGCGCATGGGAGCACGCGTGGCGTGGCTCGCCTCCTTTGGCGTCTTGATTGCCGGCGCCATCCTCGGCTGATCCCCACAGGCTTCTCGCCGCAAGGGCCGATTGACGCGACCTGCACTCCATGGCACGGCCTCGGCTATGGCCGGTAGGACCGACCGCGCTCGTCCCGGCGGTGAATGCGACCTGAATGAGAGGATTTGGCCGTTTGGAGCAGTCTCCGTGACGGGCAAGCGAGGTCAGACCGCCGCGCGGCCGGCTGAGGCGACATGATCATCGGACTGGGTACCGACATCTGCGACATCCGCCGCATCGAGGAGATGCTGCAGCGGTATGGCGAGCGCTTCACGCAGCGCTGCTTCACAGAAGTCGAGCAGCGCAAGTCCGATCGCCGCGCCAGCCGCGCCGCCTCCTATGCACGCCGCTTTGCGGCCAAGGAAGCCTGCGCCAAGGCCTTGGGCACGGGACTTCGCGCCGGCGTGTTCTGGCGCGATATGGGCGTGGTCAACCTGCGCTCCGGTCAGCCGACGATCGAACTCACCGGCGGGGCGGCGGCTCGCCTTGCCGCGCTGACGCCGGCTCGCCATCGCGTGCTTGTCCATGTCACGCTCACCGACGAATATCCGCTGGCTCAGGCTTTCGTCATCATCGAGGCCTTGCTCGAGGACGCGGCGATGGCCTGAGAGGTGCGGCGCGTCACATGGGGATTGCCGGGCAACGTTAGGCTGTCACGCTCGGCGGCCACGGGCACGACCAGGCGCAGGCCGACCGCCAGCCGCTCAGCGCGGCGCAGGGATCGCATTTCCGGAGCCGGCGCATGCTGGAAGTCTTCTTCATTTTCACCATCTTGGCCTGTGCGCCGGCCGATGGGCTTGGAATGCGCAGGTTCTCCATTCCATCAACGTCCATGGAGCCCACGCTCCATGTCGGCGGGGCCTTGGAGGCCTACCGGTGCAGCTACGGCTTGAGCCGGTATTCGTATGATTGGTTCGCTTTGCCGATCGTCGGTCGCTGGCCCGCTCTGGCGCCGGCGCGTGGCGACATCGTCACCTTCCGCCTGCCCCGCGACACCTCGACCTTCTATTTGAAAAGGGTGATCGGCCTGCCGGGCGATCGCGTCCAATTGAGGGAGGGCCGCGTCTACCTCAATGGAACGATGGTCGCGCGCGAGGTTGAGCCGCGGGTCCACGCGACGGACATGGACGGCAAGGACCTCGTCGTCTATCTGGAAAGTCTCCCTGGCGCTGCTCCCTACACGATCGCAATGGAGGAAGAGCCTGGGCCTCTCGAGAACACGCCCGAATACGAAGTCCCGCCCGGAAACGTCTTCGTTCTTGGCGACAATCGCGACAATTCGAACGATTCCCGGATTGCCGCCGACAAGATGGGGGTCGGATACGTTCCGATCGAGAACATATTCGGCCGCGTCATGGCCGCCGAGTCATGGCCGCCGGGCCTGTTCGGCGCCTTTGGCCCTTCGGGCTTGAAGCGATGACGCTCTGCCTATCTTCCATGCGGCCACACATTGCCAATGGGAGACACTCATGCCCCTTACTCGAGTTTCGATGCGCGTGGGAAAGCCGCCAGCCTACCGCAAGGCCATTCTCGATGGCATCTATCAGGCGATGCGAGAGACGTTCGATGTCCCGGAAAACGATCGCTTCATGGTGATCACGGAGCACGAACCCGACAATTTCGACCACGCGGCGAGCTATCTTGGAATTGACTATAGCGACGATCTCGTCCTCGTTCAGCTCACGGTGAGCAATACGCGCAGCGTCGAACAGAAGAAGGCGCTGTTCAAGCGGATCGTCGAGCGGCTTGGACGGGACCCCGGTCTGCGACCGGAGGACGTGTTCGTCAACCTCGTCGAAGTCGCCAAGGAGAATTGGTCATTTGGCCGCGGGCTCGCGCAATACGCCATGTAGCCCGCGCGTCCATGGCGCCAGCCGCGGTGCTATGCTCAACCATGACGATCTTTACCAAGGACGACCTCGCCAACGCGTTCGCCGAGCTTGGCCGCATCGCAGCCGCAGCCGGCAAAGTGATCGACATTGCGGTCTACGGCGGGTCTGCCCTGATGCTTGTTTCAAATTTTCGCGTATCGAGTGAGGACGTGGACGCCGTTGCCATCGCCGATCAGGCCTTCATCAATGGCGCGGCGCAAACCATTGGCCGGTCACGCGACTGGCCCGCGGACTGGCTCAACGATGGCGTGCGGACCTATCTGAGCCCGAAGATCGAGGGGACGGTGGCCCATGAGCTCTTCGCCACCTATCCGGACGAGAGGACACCGGGCCTGCGGGTCTATGTGCCAACTGCCGAGTATCTTCTGGCAATGAAGCTGATGGCGATGCGCGTCGAGGCGGTCGGCGGCAAGGACTTGCGGGATATCGTCAATCTGATGCAGATCGTCGGCGTGCGCAACAGGCGCCAGATCGTCGACTTTGCCGCTGAATTCTACCCGGAAGCTCGCATCAGCGGTAAGCTGCGGCTGGGGATAGAAAATCTGTGGACCAGGTACCAGCGAAGCCTCGTGGAAACCCATGAACCGCCCGTCTACCTTGGCCGAAGTCGTCCGGCGTCTGAAGGCTGAGACGCAGCCCCTCGAAATATCGCTTCCCGGTTTTCTCGACACGTTCTACACGCGGCCCGCCGATCGGCAGACCATGATCGATCCTGCGCCGGAACTGACGGGTGACGCGATCGTCGATGCCTCGATGGGCGCCATCGGTGAACACCTCGCTCGCCGATGGGGATTGAGGATTCCCGTCTGGACCGA
>JAFAME010000359.1 GCA_019233695.1 Methylobacteriaceae bacterium | reverse complement strand
GACGGCGGTGCAATCATCCCGATGTTCCCGGATGCGGCCTCCGCGACCCGTGCCAACGTCAGCGGCTGGAAGCTGCATCCGCAAAAGTACAGCAAGGACTTCTCGCAGGTCGAACTCGCGAGCTGAGACTATATGCTGCGTCTTGTGGTGACCCGGACTGCCTTTGCGCTGGTAAGTCTGGTCATCGTCTCGGCCCTGATCTTCTGGTGCGTCGAATGGCTGCCGGGTGATGCGGCCTCGCGCATCCTCGGGCGTGACGCAACGCCCGAAGTCCTGGCGCTGCTGCGGCACAAGCTGCATCTCGATCTGCCTGGGCCCGTCCGCTACCTCCAATGGTTGGGCGGCGCCGTTCGCGGCGACTTCGGTACCTCGCTTGCCGCCAACCAGCCGGTGCTCGACTATGTCTGGTCGCGGGCAGCGAACACGACCGAACTCGCCGGCTTCGTGCTCCTCCTCTACACGCCGCTCAGCATCGGCCTTGGCATCTGGACGGCGGTGTCGCGTGGCCGAGCGGTGGACCATGTCGCCTCGATCCTTGTGATCCTCGGGATGTGCGTGCCGGAATTCGTCGTCGGCATCGTGCTGATCGTCATCTTCGCCATGACGCTGCATTGGTTTCCGCCCCTCGCGCTCATCGATCGTGCCCACAGCATCGGCTCCGTCCTGAGCATGCTGTTCCTGCCGGCCATGACCCTGACCATCGCCATGACCGCCTATGCGGTACGGATGATGCGCGAAAATCTCATCGAGGTGCTCGATTCGGGCTATGTGCAGATGGCGCGCCTGAAGGGCCTGCCGCGCTGGCGGGTGCTTGTCCGGCACGCGTTGCACAGTGCGCTCGGACCGGCGCTCAACGTCACGGCGCTGAACATCGCTTGGCTGATGGGCGGCATCATCGTCGTCGAGACGGTCTTCAGCTTTCCGGGCCTTGGCCGCCTTCTGATTGACGCCATCGACCTGAAGGACGTTCCCGTCGTTCTCGCCGTGTCGCTGCTGCTGACCGTCGTCTATATCTTCTGCAATCTCCTCGCCGACATCGCCGTCCTGTTGTTGAACCCGAAGCTCCGCCATGCTGGCTGAGCCGGCAGTCGGCCGAGGGCTCTGGCGGCAGGCAAGGCATGGAGCTGTGCTTGGCTTCTTCATGAAGCTGTCGCCTGCCGCCCGGATCGCCGCGGTCATCCTTCTCGTCTATGTCGCGGTGGCGCTCAGCGGTCCGCTGTGGGCGCCCTACTCGTTCAATGCGGTCCTCACGGGCGGGCCGTTCGAACCGCCTTCGACGGCCCACCTTCTCGGCACCGACAATCTCGGCCGCGATGTCCTCAGCCGTGTCGTCTACGGCAGTCGGCCGGTGCTGGCGATGGCGCTTTCGGCCACGGGCCTCGCCACGCTCGTTGGCGCAGCGCTGGCGCTCCCGCTCGTTTTGCAGGGCGGGCTCGCCGACGAGATCGGCATGCGCATCCTGGAAATCCTCGCCAGTGTTCCGCCGCTGGTCCTTGCCCTCTTGCTGATCAGCGGCCTTGGGAACGGCAATATCCTCATCGTGCTGGCGGTCGCCTTTCTGTTCGCGCCGCGCATCGCGCGCGTGGTTCGCGCTGCCGCAATGGCTGTCGTGGTCGAGGACTACGTGACCGCCGCGCTCACCCGAGGCGAAGCCATGTGGAGCATCGCGGTGCGCGAGATGCTGCCCAACGTCGCCGGCACCATTCTGGTTGAATTCGCCATCCGGTGCGGGTTTGCCGTCGTGTTCATCGGTGCGCTCGGCTTCCTGGGCTTCGGCGCGGCGCCGCCGGCGCCGGAATGGGGCCTGATGATCAACGAGGGGCGGGCCAACATCAACGCTTCGTTGTGGCCGGTCCTCGCTCCCGCGGCCGCCATGGCCGTGCTGGTTGTCGCCATCAATCTGTTCACCGAAGGGCTGGCCCGCGCAATCGGTGACGCCCCGGGGACCGCGCCATGAACGCGGCCGCGAGGGAAGCGCTGACGGTGAGCGGCCTCACGGTCGCCTACCGCAGCGATGCCGGCTGGCTGCCGGTCGTCGAGGAAGCTTCCTTTACCGTGCGCGAGGGCGAGGTCCTGGGCCTTGCGGGAGAATCCGGCTGCGGCAAGACCACGGTCGCCTATGCCATGCTCGGCGAGCGGCGGCCCGGCAGCCGGGTCATGGCCGGCACGGTCCTCCTCGAGAGCCAGGATGTGCTGGCCATGCCCGAGCGGGACCTGCAGCTGCTGCGTGGCGCGCGCATCAGCATGGTGCCGCAGAATCCGGCAACCAGCCTGACGCCAACGATGATCTGCGGCCGCCAGGTCATGGAGGTGCTGGAATACCATCGCATCGCAGCGGGCACGGCCGCCCGCCGGCGCGCGCTCGAGCTTCTCGAAGAGGTCGGGCTTCGCGACGCGCCAGGCGCCTTCGCCAGATATCCCCATCAAATGAGCGGCGGCCAGCAGCAGCGTGTGGTGATCGCCATGGCGCTCGCAGCGCGCCCGCGCGTCGTCGTGCTCGACGAGCCGACGACCGGGCTCGACGTGACGACGCAGTGGCGCATCCTGCGGCTGTTGCGGCAGCTGCGCGACCGGTTCGGGACGGCCATGCTCTATGTCAGCCACGATCTCGCCGCCCTCGCCCAGATCTGCGACCGCATCGCCGTCATGTATGCCGGCCGGATCGTCGAGGTCGCGGCGACCCGCGTGCTGTTCGCTGCGCCCCGTCACCCCTATACGCGAGCCCTGCTGGCGGCGGTCCCGAGCCTCGACCGCCCGCCCGAGGCCGAACCGGCGCTGAAGGGGAGCCTGCGGCGCGACGAACTTCCCCCGGGCTGTCCGTTTGCGCCCCGCTGCGCTTTCGCCCTGCCGGCCTGTGCGGTGACGCCGCAGGCGCTCGTTGCGATCGGCGTGGGTCACGAAGCGGCATGCTGGCGATGGCGCGAACTCGATGGCGGTTTGCGGGCCCTGGCGCATGCCGACTGAGCCGAAAGGAATGAGGCCCGAGCGGCCGCTGCTGGCGGTCGACGATCTCGTGGTGGTCTACCGGGGCGGCCCCGGCTGGCTCTGGCCAATCCGCCATGCGCCCGCGGTCAATGGCGTCTCGTTCGAGATTTCGTCCGGCGAGACGCTCGCCCTCGTCGGCGAGAGCGGCAGCGGCAAGTCGACGATTGCGCGCGCCGTCGAAGGTCTCGTGCGCATCTGCTCGGGGGCAGTCCGCCTGCACGGCGAGAACGTGACAGGGCCGGTCCGCGGCCGCACGCCTGATACGAAGCGCCGAATCCAGCTGGTGTTCCAGAACCCGGACGGATCCCTCAATCCGCGTCACAGCGTCCTGACGATACTGTCCCGCCCGCTGTCGATTTTCCGGCGGTTGCGCGGCGCCCATCTCCGGCAAGCGGCGATCGAGCTCCTGGCCGACGTCCAGCTCGACGCGAGCTATCTCGCCCGCATGCCTGCGCAGCTCAGCGGCGGCGAACGGCAGAGGGTGGCGATCGCCCGAGCGCTGGCCGCAGAGCCCGAGTTGTTGCTGTGCGACGAGATCCTGTCGGCGCTCGACGTCTCGGTGCAGGCAAGCGTGATCGCGCTCTTGCGCCGTCTGCAGCGCGAGCGCGGCCTCGCCTACCTGTTCATCTCGCACGACCTCTCGGTGGTGCGCTGGCTCGCGCACCGGGTCGCCGTGCTGTTCCGCGGCGAAATCTGCGAGCAGGGCCGGGTGGAAGACGTCTTCCAACCGCCTTTCCACCCTTACACCGAAATGCTGCTTGCCGCGGTGCCTCGCCTCGATGGCGGCTCCATGGCGCCGCCCCCGTCGGCCACCACCGGCGCCGGGCCGGAGCGGACGCGAGCCGAAGGGTGTCCCTTTGCGGGCCGCTGCCCCCGCCGGATCGGGCCTATCTGTGACGCAGAGGGCCCGCCCTTCCAGCAGCTCCGCGACGGTCATGCGATCCGCTGCCACATTCCCGCCGGCGAGCTCGCGAGCCTGCAAACCGAACCGGCCATGCCTGCCGCGCCGGCGTTCGCTGCGACGACCTCCAGCGTCTAGAGCAAGGACTTCGGATATGTCACGGGACCAGATCATTGCGCGGACGGAAAACCCATGCCTGACGGAGATGGCGCCCTACCGGCCGACCGTCACCCGTCATCGCAAGGGGCTTCGGCACACCGCGTTCTATCCCGTCATCGGCCTCGCCGCGAAGGAGTTCAAGCTGCACAACAGCTTCTTCAAGCCTGACCGCATCACCGATCCGGTCGAGGAATATTGGGCGATGCGGCGCGTCGCCGGGCTCTGGGACGTCACCGGCGAGGAGGTGATCGAGGTTGCCGGCCCCGACGCTCTGGCGTTGATGGACGCGCTCGTGCCGCGCGACCTCAACCGTCTGCCCGACGGGCACTGCTACTATGCCGTGATGTGTTACGACTACGGCGGCATCGTCGAGGACGCGGTATTGGTGCGCTTCAGCCACGACCGCTTCTGGTGGGTCGGCGGCCCCGGATCGTCCGAGCAATGGATCTATGCCCATGCCCTTGGGCGAGACGTTACGGTCACGAGCTATCTCAACGAGAAGCATGTGGCGAGCCTGCAGGGCCCGAAGTCGCGCGAACTGCTGCAGCGCGTCGTCGAGGCGGACCTGTCGAAAGTGCCTTTCTACGGCATGGTAGAGACCAAAGTCTGCGGCATTCCGGCCGTCATGACGCGCACCGGCTTCACGGCCGAGCTCGGCTTCGACATCTTTGTCGACGTCCCCCTCGCGCGGCAGATGTTCGAGGACTTGTGGAACGACGTCCGGCGCGACGGCGCCCAGCTTTGCGGCAGCCGTGCCCTCAATTTGCGCCGCGTGGAAGCCGGCATCATCAACTTCGGCCAGGACTTCGACTGGCAGCATACGCCCCATCAGGTCGGATTGGGCTGGATGGTGAATACCCGCAAGAACGCGTTCCATGGCCGCGAGGCGCTCGTCGCGCCCGGCGCGCGCGAACCGGCGACGCGGCTCGCCGGCTTGCAGCTCGACGGCGAAGAGCCGGCCTCGGGTGGCGACCGCGTGCTGCTCGATGGGCATTCGGTCGGGATGATCACGAGCCCCATCCTCTCGCCGACGCTGAAGTGCAGCATCGCCATCGCCATGCTCGACGGCCGCGCCGCCGGGCCGGGGCAGCGGCTGAGCGTCCAATGCGGCGACCGGCAGATCGCGGCCGAGGTCGTGCCGATGCCGTTTTTCGACGCCGAACGCAAACTTTCGAAGGCTGCATGACCCGCTTCAAGGACAAGATCGCCATCGTCACCGGCGGCGCCGACGGCATGGGGGGCGCCTGCACGAACCGGCTCGCCCATGAGGGAGCGCATGTCTATGCAATCGACATCGACGGCGACAAGGCAGAGGCCCGCGCGGGGACGCTGCGGGCGAAGGGGTTCGTAGCGCAGGCCCTGCGCGCCGACGTCAGCCGCGACGCCGAGCTTGAAGCAGCCTTCGCGGCGATCCTGGAGCATACGGGCGGGGTTGTCGACGTCCTGATAGCCGTGGCGGGCGGAAGCGCGCCCGGCCGCGTGGCCGATCTCGACATGGCGACATGGGACCGGCTCTACGCCCTCAACATGCGCGCCACTGTCAACAGCTGCCGCCTCGTGTTGCCGGCGATGAAGCGCCGGGGTGGCGGGAGCATTGTCGCGATGGCCTCGATCTCAGGTTTGCGCGGCGACCCCGGCTGGGGCGCCTACAATGCCGCCAAGGCTGCCGTCATCAACCTGACCCAGTCGCTTGCCTGGGAGGTCGGAGATGACGGCATCCGTGTCAATGCCGTCTGCCCCGGTCCGATCGAAAGCGCCCGCATGCTCGCGACGCTGACCGTAGGCGATGATCTCGAAGGATACCGCCGGGCCTGCGCGCTCGGACGCATGGGCCGGCCCGAAGAGGTTGCAGCCGCCATTCTGTTCCTGGCCTCGCCGGAGGCCTCGTTCATCACGGGGGCGGCGCTCGTCGTCGATGGCGGCCTCACCGCCCGCACGGGACAGCCGACCGAATGGGACCGCACTCGGTGGGTGGACCCCCTGCGGCCGGACGGGTCGCCTAAAGCATCCGGCTCGGTCAACTGAAGGAGGCGAAGCGAGCGTGGAAACGACAGTGGTCAAAGGATTGCACATGCTCGAGGCCCTGGTCTGGGCCGAGAAGCCCCGCAGCCTGACGGAACTCGCCGGCATCTGCGGGCTGAGCAAGAGCAACGCGCACCGCCTGCTGCGGACGCTGGAGGACTGCCATTACGTGCGGCAGGATCCTGTGAGCAAGGCCTATGAACCGACCTTGCGCGTCTGGGAGCTCGGCGTTCGGGCCTTGCGGCGCGTCGATCTGCGCACGATCGCCGCCGACCACCTGCGCCGGCTGGCGGAGGTCACCGGTGAATCGGTCCACCTGTCGATCCTTGACGACCATGAAGTGCTCTACATCGACAAGGTCGAGAGCACGCATGCGGTGCGGGCATACATCGGGATCGGCGATCGGGCGCCCGCCTATTGCACCGCCACCGGCAAGGCCATGCTCGCCTTCACGCCTTCCCATACGGTCGAGGAGGCGACGCGCACCATGAAGCGGTTCACGCCGCTGACACCTGTCGACCACGTCAAATTGGACGCTGATCTCGAGCACATCCGCGCCCAGGGCTATTCAGTCACCGGCGGCGAGTGGCAGGCGGGCGTGCTGGGCATCGCCGCCCCGATCCGCAGCGCCGATGGCGCCACGGTCGGCGGCGTGGGCATCGCCGGCCCGGAGCCGCGCATGCGCCACGCCGACTTCGACAAGCAGGTGGCCGCCGTTCTGGCGACCGCGGCAGCCATTTCGAAGAGCCTCGGCCTGTTGCGAGCCGAGACCGCTGCGCGACCCGACAGGAATCCGCGGAGCCGATCCGCACCGGCCGCGTCCGCACGCCGCGCGGCGCTGACCTGACGATTTCGCCCCGAGGAGCCAGACCGGATGAACAGTCGCAAGCGGCGCAATGCCGAACAGGGCTTTGCCACCCGTGCCATCCATCTCGGCTACGACCCGAGCGATGAGCATGGTGCATTGACGCCGCCGATCTTCATGACGTCGACCTATGCCTTCGAGAGCGCCGAGGCTGGCAGCGAGATGTTCCGCGGCGAGCGCCCCGGCTATGTCTACGGCCGTACCAGAAACCCAACCCAGTCGCTGCTGGAAGAGCGGTTGGCGAGCCTGGAGGGTGGCGAGCGGGGGCTTGCGGTTGCATCCGGCATGGCTGCCATCGGCAGCACCTTCTTCACCTTGCTCAACGCCGGCGACGAGGTCGTCATCGATCATACGCTCTACGGCAATTCCTTCGCCTTCTTCACCAAGGGTCTCACGCGCTTCGGGGTGACCATCCGCCTCGCCGATCTGACCGATCCGGCGAGCCTGCCGCGGGTGCTCACTGGGCGCACCAAGGTCGTCTATTTCGAGACCCCGGCCAACCCGAACCTGCGCGTCATCGACATTGCCCAGGTCAGCATGGCGGCCCAGGCGGTCAGCGCGCTTGTGGTGGTCGACAATACCTTCGCCACCCCTGCCCTGCAGCAGCCGCTGAAGCTCGGCGCCGACCTCGTCCTGCATTCGGCCACCAAATATCTCGGCGGCCACGGCGATCTGCTCGGCGGCATCGTGGTCGGGCGGGCCGAGCTCGTCGATCGCATCCGCGGCCACGGGCTCAGGGTCCTGACCGGCGCGCCGCTGTCGCCGCTGAACGCCTTCCTCATCTTGCGCGGACTCAAGACCCTGGAACTGCGGATCGAGCGCCACTCGGAAGCGGCGCAGCAGGTGGCCGAGCTCCTCGCCGATCATCCACGGGTCCGCAACCTGTCCTATCCCGGCCTCCCCTCGTTCCCCCAGCACGCGCTCGCCAGGCGGCAGATGCGCCGCTTCGGCGGCCTCATCTCGTTCGAGCTCGACGGCGGCATCGCGGCCGGGATGGCGTTCATGAACCGGCTCGAGTTGATTACGCGGGCGGTTAGCCTCGGCGACACCGAAAGCCTGGTGCAACATCCAGCCAGCATGACGCATGCGACCTATTCGCCCGAGGAGCGCGCCGCCCACGGCATCGGCGATGGGCTTCTGCGGATGTCGATCGGCCTGGAATCGATCGAAGACATCCTCGCCGACGTCGCTCAGGCTCTTGATCGCCCCTAGCCGCCCGCCGCACGTGCGTTGTCGACGATCAATGCGTGTCATATAATGAAGCGCAGTTCCATTATGTGAAACAAACGCCTCGCATGATTGCCCCACGCCGGCACGTGATGGGGCTCCTTTCCGGAGTTCAAATGAGCACCTTCTACTTCGATGCCGACGCGGATCTCGCCAACCTGCAGGGACGCAGGATCGCGATCCTCGGCTACGGCAATCAGGGCCGGTCGCAGGCGCTGAACCTGAACGACAACGGCCTCGAGGTCATCGTCGGCAACATCGAGGATTCCTTTGCCGCGACCGCGCGAGCCGACGGCTGGCAGGTGCACCCGATCGCCGAGGCCGCGGCCAATGCCGACGTCAAGATGATGCTCACCTCAGACGACAGCCAGCCCGAGGTCTATGAGCAATGGGTGAAGCCGTCGCTCAAGGAGGGCGACGTGCTGTGCTTTGCGCACGGCTTCAACATCCACTACGGCGAGATCAAGCCGCCGGCGCACGTCGATGTCGTGCTGGTCGGCCCTCGGATGCTGGGCGAAGGCGTTCGCGCAACCTTTCTCGAAGGGCGAGGCTTTCCGAGTCTGATCGCCATCCACCAGGACCATTCGGGCCACGCGCTCGCCCGCTGCCTGGCGATCTCGAAGGGCATCGGCTCGACCCGCATGGGCGTCCTGATGTCGAGCTTCGAGGAGGAGACCCTCATCGATCTCTTCGAGGAGCACCAGCCGAGCCTCTACGGGCTGCGTGCCATGTACGAGGCACTTGTCGAGGCCGGCTGCTCGCCCGAAGCGATCATGCTCGACCTCTACGCTTCAGGCGAGAGCGTCAAATGGGCTGAATACGGGCGCGATCTCGGCTCGTTCGAGCGGATGAAACGCGCCTCGCAGACTGCCCAGTTCGGCCACCTGGTCTGGTCCAAGCAATACTTCAACCGCGATGCGGCGCTGCGCGACATGCGAGAGATGATCGGCAAGATCAAGGACGGCAGTTTCTATCGTGCGCTGAAGGGCCAGAAGAGCGCCAACCTCAAGCATCTCGAAGAAACCATGGCCGAGAACGACCGGCACGAGATGATGAAGCGCGAGGACGCGCTCTATCGGCTGCTCGGCCGTCGCGGCGGAGGCTAAGGCGGGCTCGGATGGACGCTCCCGCGACCCTCGATCGCCGCGATGCCCGCGGCCCCGGCCGATACCGGCTGGGCATCGACATCGGCGGGACTTTCACCGATCTCCTGTTGATGGATGAGGTCGAAGGTCGCCTCATCGGTTTCAAGACCGCCTCGACGCCGGCCCCTGAGGACGCCGTCATCCAGGGCATCCTGGAGCTGCAGAGGAGCCACGGCATCGACCCGGCCGAGATCGGCTATTTCTCGCATGGCACGACGCTCGGGGTGAACACCCTGCTCCAGCGCAACGGCGACAACGTCGGCGTGCTTATCACCAAAGGTTTTCGCGACACGCTCGAACTGCGCCGCCTGCGGCTTCCCAAGACCAACGATTTCTTCGTCGCCAAGCCGCTGTCGCTCGTGCCGC
>JAFAME010000005.1 GCA_019233695.1 Methylobacteriaceae bacterium | reverse complement strand
GACCTTGCAGATCGATTGCACGAGCTCCCCGTAGGAGACCTGGTCGCCGTAGCCGCAGACCATGGCTGCGACTTGCGTATCGAACAGCGGTGCGGGAATGAGCCTCGCGAGCTTCCAGGTGATCTCGACGTCCTGGCGGGCGGCGTGAAAGACCTTGGCAACCTCGGTGTCGGCCACAAGTCCGAAGAACGGTTCGAGATCGAGCCCCTCGGCGAGCGTATCGACGACGACGGCCTCCTCATCGGAAGCGAGCTGAATGACGCAGACCTTCGGCCAGAATGTCGTTTCGCGCAGAAATTCCGTATCGACGGTGATGAAGGGATGGGCGGCCAGGCGGCGGCAGCATGCGGCGAGTTCCGCCGTGGTCGTGATCAGCGTCATGAAGCCGTGCTATAGACGAAACGGCCGTTGTTGGCGAGGACGCGCGAGCCGCCCCGTGCCGACTTCGGGCCTCGGGCAAGGTGCGGTCGTATCTGGCGCAGAACGGGATTGCATCCCATGGGAGGTGAAAAATGGGTGGAAAGAAGATCCTCATGCTCGTTGGCGAATTCAGCGAGGAATACGAGATTTTTGTTTTCGAGCAGGCGATGCATGCCGTCGGGCACACCGTGCATGTCATATGCCCGGACAAAAAGGCAGGCGAGGCGATCAAGACCTCCCTGCATGATTTCGAAGGGGACCAGACCTATACCGAGAAGCTCGGGCATCTCTACACGATCAACAAGAGTTTCGCCGACGTTGTCCCGGCGGACTACGACGCCGTCTATGTCGCGGGCGGCCGCGGCCCGGAATATATCCGCATCGACAAGCGAGTGCAGGCGATCGTGCGGCACTTCCACGAAGCGGGGAAGCCGATTTTCACGATCTGCCACGGGGTGCAGGTGCTGATTGCCGTCGACGGTGTGGTGCGGGGCAAACAGGTCGCCGCGCTGCACTATTGCGAGCCTGAGGTCCGGCTTGCAGGGGGCATCTATGTCGACGTCGAGCCGACAGGCGCACATGTCGACGGCAATCTCGTCTCGGCCAAGGGCTGGCCTGGGCTTGCCGCGTTCATGCGCGAATGCCTGAAGGTGCTCGGCACGCGCATCGACCACAGCCAGCCGGCCAAGGTGCTGCTGTCGGCGGCCGAATAGATGCCGGCGGGAACATCTACGATCCGGCCCTGGCGGCCAGAGATCAGGCGCACGGGCCAGATTGTCATCCCGGAAGCCGCCCTTGCGGCTATCCGGGATCCGGGGACAAGCTCCTGAAAAGGCTTCCTGTTCCGGATCCCGGCTCTGTGCACCGCTTCGCGGTGCTTCGGCCGGGATGACACCGCCAGAGTACTTTCTCCACCCGCGCGCCCGCGCGGGTGGTCAGCGGTGACCCTGAAGCAGCTCGTAGGAGTGGGTGTAGATCTCGACGATGGTCCCGAACGGGTCGCGGCAGTAGCACATGCGGTAGGTGCCGCTGGCGTCGCGCTCGTTCCAGATCCGCGACAGCTGAGTCCCGCCGGTTGTCTTGATGCGCTCGACCATGGCTTCGATGTCGGGGTCGGTGACGCAGAAATGGAAGGTATTGCTCTTCCAATATTCGACCACATCAGGCCGGCGTTCGTGTGGCGGATCGATGAGCTCAAAGAGTTCGAGGCCAACTCCGTTGGCGCCTGCAAGGTGGGCGAGGCGCATGTGGCGGAACGTCGGCCCGAGCACGTCGACCGCCTGATCGCCGCCCGGAGCGTCCGCCCGCACATCGACCGGGCCGGAGACGAGCGCAAAGCCCATCACCTCGCCATACCATCGGATCGCCGCCTCGATGTCAGGCACGCCGATACCGACGTGATTGATGGGGCGCGGCGGGACCCGACGTAGGCTTCCTTGCATCCCCATACTCCTGCGCCGGCCATGCGAAACCGTGACATAGCGCCGGAGGGAGGGTTCTCAATCGGATGCTGCCGATCGACGCGTTGCTGCCGCCTCGGCGGTCTGTCGAGAACGCCCGAGCCGGTCCGCTGACACCTGGCTCACTGCTGCTGTTTCAGGACCGACGCAGATGCGGTTGCGAGGGTGTCGTCGGTGTGTTCGCGGCAATAACTCGTCAGCGCCGACATCGTGCGCTCGGCGTCCTTGGCGGCGGCAGAGGAGGGATTTGCCGCAAGATAACCCTGCAGCCAGGCGTAGAACACCCAATAGTCAGGCGCATCCATGCCCAGATAGTTCAGAAATAGACTGCACGAAATTGTCGAGACATTAGTGCTTTCCAGGGCGGCTGCGCCTGTCGGGCAGAACAATGCGACACCCAGGGCAAGGAAGACGGCAATTGCCTTTTGCATCGGCAACCCTATAGGGCGCGCGCCCCGCAGATGGGAACGCTGCGTTCAAAACCCGGCGCAATTGCATTCATCGAGCTTGCACGAGCGGGCCAAGAATGTAGGCGCCGTGACAACGCGCCGAATTGCCCGGTCAGCGCGGCGGCGGCTCCTTCTCGGGCGGCGGCCCGATCGGCTTCGGCGCCGGGCACGGCGCATACTTGCAGGGCGCCTCCGGCCGCGGCGGCGGACAGCACTTCTCGATCTGCTCCTTCAGCTTCTCCAGACGCTTGAGCTCCAATGCCGCGCCCGGGTTCGCGGTCGCAAACATCGCCTCCATCCCGTCGATGTCCTTCTCAAGCTCGCTCTGCAGCCGCGTCTGGATCACCGCCTCGTTCAGCAGCGCGCACGTGTTCTTGGAAATGTGCTCCAGGATGCAGATGATCGTGTCGTTCTGCTGGTCGTTGTGGTAGAGCGCCTGGTTGGTGTATTGGCCGAGCGCCACCTGCTGTCCGAAGCCGCTGATCAGCGTGGCGTTGACCTGATCGACCGAGGCCTTGACGGCATCGGTCGAGGCCTTGACCGCGGCAATTCCGGTATTGATGTTGCCCAGCTGCTGGTTGGCCAGCACCAGTTCGTTCATCAGGTCCTGTGCAGACGGCATCTTTCGGCCTCCT
>JAFAME010000276.1 GCA_019233695.1 Methylobacteriaceae bacterium | reverse complement strand
GGTGTCGCTGGTGATGTTGCCGTCGCCATCATAGCCGAGCGAACGGAGCGTGGTCGAACCTTGCGTCAGGCTCGTGAGCTGGTTGGAGTTCGTGGGGTAGTTGTAGGTCGTGACAATGCCGCCGAGCGTCTCGCTGGCGCGGTTGCCGACGGCGTCATAGAGCCAAGTGTAGCTGCCATAGGGCCCGCTCGCCGTGTTCAGCCGTCCGGTCGGCCAATAGCCGAACGTCTCCGAATTGGCGCTTGTCACGGAGTCCGTGATCGAACTCAACGTGTCGCCGACCCATGGCGCCTCGCTCCAGTCCTACGGGACCAACAACAATGGCAATTCCAACGACGGAATCACGTCACTGACTCCTGCCATTCTTCACTGAATCGCGACGGGCCGGGCCGGTTCTCTGTGAGTCGCAGGTCCGCTCATGCTGCACGCTCGCATGCGCCGAAACGAGCAGACGTTCGAACGGGAACAAATGTTTGGGGCCTTTTAACGGCCCATCCTGTGGGTTGGCACTGGGGACTTACGATGACACTTTACTCTTTCACCTTTAGCCTTGGTGACCAACTTGTGGCCTTGCACGCGACAAAGACCGGGCGAGGTCGCCGTCAGCGAGGTGCCCGCATGAGCGAAATGCGCGGACGCCAGAACGTTCCCGGACGTCGCTGCGCTCATCCGGGCTACACTTGCTGGACTTGCTGGACCTGTCATTTCCATGAAACCGATTCATGTCATCCTGCAAGCGGCTCTTGCGGCACTCCGAAATCCGGCGCCGGACCCCGGCTCTCCGCTTCGCTCCGGCCGGGATGACACCGCTCTGCAGCGAAGACTCACTTCTTGCCCAAGAGCAGGGTGCCGCGGCTGGCGATATAGGTCTTCACCCGCTCGGCGAACATCGCCAGAAGCCAGGGGAGCTGCGCTTCGAGCCGCACGACGTCGGCCTCGACCTCGATCGTCCCGGTCACGGTCTGGCCGACGGCGCGCACCGAGAAATTGGCGCGGTTGTCCGTCCAGGCGTTTTCGACGAGCACCACCTTGTTGGCGGCAAGCAGGCGCATCGTCTCGGCAAGGCCGCCCTGCAGGCGGCGCAGCGCCTCCTCCTTGCCGAGGCTGTGGGAAATGGTGACGACGAGCGGCTTGCTCACGGCTTGCCCTCCCTGGACTGGCCGATTCATAGCACAGGCGCGCCGCCCGCCGTTCAGCCCGCCGAACCGAGGAGGTCGGCCATGAGCCGGCCGGGCCGCGCCTCCTCGCGCAGTTGATCGAAGGTGCATTGCAACGGCGCCTTGTCGGGCCGCCAGCGCAGAAAGGCCGTGCCGTGTCGAAAGCGGCCGCCGGTCACCTGGTCGTAGCGGACCTCGACGACGAGCTGCGGCTTCAGCGGCTCCCATTCACCCGACCGCTCGGTGCTCCAGCGGCTCGGCCCGCCCGGCGCATTGCCGGTGAAGCCGGGCGGCCCGCGCAGCGCCTCCAACCGCGTGGTGAGACTGCCGCGATCGGCCTGCGGAATGGCGGAGGTGAAGCCGACGTGATCGAGCCTGCCCGCATCGTCGTAGAGGCCGAGAAGCAGGGAGGCCACCTCGCGCGTCCCCTGCCCGTAGCGGAAGCCGCCGACGACGCAATCGGCCGTGCGCAGCCGCTTCACCTTCAGCATCGCCCTTTCGCCGGGCTGGTATTTGTCGTCGAGGCGCTTGGCAACGACGCCATCGAGCGCGTCCCCGGTGCGGTCAAGCCAGCTCAGTGCCTCGGCGCAGTCGCGCGCGAAGGGCGTCAGCCGCAGGTTCCGCCTTGCCCGCGATCCAAGCGTGCCGAACCAGGTCTCCAGGGCAGCGCGACGGGAGGCAAGCGGCGCCTCGATGAGGCTGCCGTCGCGGGCGGTCGCAAGGCAATCGAAGAGGATGAGCCGCGCGGGCGTCTCGCCGGCGAGCTTGTGCACGCGGCTTGCGGCGGGGTGGAGGCGCATCTGCAGCGCCTCGAAGGAGAGGCGCTCGCCGACCGGAATGACGAGTTCGCCGTCGAGCACGGCGTGGTTCGCCCCTAACACCTGCAGGCTTGCGACCATGTCGGGGAAGTAGCGGCCCAGCGACTTGCCCGACCTGCCGCGCAGCTCGACCTCGACCCCTGTGCAGAAGGCAAGGCAGCGGAAGCCATCCCATTTCGGCTCGAACTGCCAGCCCGACCCGCTCGGCAGGGTATCGGTCAGGCGCGCCTCCATCGGCTTCAGGTCAAGCGGAACCGAAAGCGTTGCGGCGCCCTGCTTGCGCATTCCAGACCACCGATTCCATGAAACCAATGCTTGTCATCGCGGAAGCCGCCCGTGCGGCTATCCGCGATCCGGTGCCGGATTCCGGCTCTCCGCTTCGCTCCGGCGGCGATGACACGAATGTGATTCGTGTGACGGGGCGGCCGGCCGGCGTCGCTGCTGCGCGAGGCGCTCACTCGGCGGGCGCGCTCGTGCGCAGGGCCGCCCCGCCGAGGGCCGCGCCAAGGGCGATGGCGATCAGCGAGAAGGCGAGCGGCCGCTTCTGCATCGAGGAGGAAATTCCATCGACCGTCTTGTCGAGCGATCCCTCGACCGCCTGCATCAGCTGCTCGGACGCCGAATCCATGCCGCTGCTCGCGGCCTTGGCATATTGGTCGAGCTTGGCGGAGGCATGCGCGCGCAGCACCTGATAGGCGCGATCGGCAACCGAGCGGCCGACATCGGCGATGTTGTCTCTGAGGCTCTTGCCCTCGCCGGCGGCGCCGTTCGGCGCCTGAGCGGGGGCTCCGGAAGCCGATGTCGCGCGAGAGAGCTCCGCCGGAAAGCCCGATGCGCGCGCCGGCCCCCGCCGCCAAGCGGAAGACAGCCAAAGGGCAGTTCCGACGCCCATCAGCATCATCGGCAAAGGATAGCGGCGGATCGTCGATTCGATGCTTCTGATCACCGAAGAGCCGCGCTGCCCGCCCATGGTGTCGAGGATCTCGTCGACGAAGTTTGCAGGCGCGAGATTGTGACGCAGCTGGCCCAGCGTTGCCGCCAGGCGTTCGCGGGAGGCTTCTGCCTCGCGTTCGACTTCGGCCGAAGTCATCACCTCACCTGTCCCTTGACGACCGCCACATCCTTGCTGAACTGGCTCAGCGATCGTTGCGGCTTGAGCTTGGCAGGCTTGAGATCGCTCAATGCCTTGAAGACGAGCCCCGCGCCGATCGCAACGACAATGAACCCGACGATCAAGGCCGCCCAGTAGCGGGCGAGGCCGGCCGCCGCGAGCCCTTCGACCGCCGCGTCGAGCAGGACGATCAGCGCGGCAAAGAGGAGAACTCCTCCAGCCGCGATGAAAATGACGGCTCGCCTTGCCTGCGAGACCTTTTCGTCGATCTCAATCTTGAACAGTCGCAATTCGGTGCGGAACAGGTCCGCCACCTGCGCCACGAGATCGCCGAGCAGGCTCGCGGTGGAGCGCCCCGTCACCATCGCCGACTCCTACGCCGCCCGGCTGCCGAAGAGGCGCGACACGATCATGCCGGCGACGAAGGCCCCAACAATCGTTCCGATCGGCTGCCTGCGAGCGAACTCCGCGACATTGCCCATCAGTTCGTCGACGCTGCTGTTGTGGAGGCTTTCCGAGGCATCCTCGACGTTGTAGGCGACGCGGCGGGCCATTTGCGCAACGCCGGGAGCGCGAGCCTGCAAACTGTCGGCGGCGCCTTCGACCGAGCGGGCGAGGTCCTGCATGGCGTCGGCGCCGGCGTTCTTCTGGGTTTCGGCAAAGTCGCGGGCCTTGCTCGCTGCGTCCGCCGCCAGGCCGGAGGCTTTCGACTTTGCCTGGTCGATCGCCGAGGACGCCTTGTTCTTCATATCCTCGACGGTCGAAGAGGCATTGTCCCTGGCGCTCTGCAATGCGTCCGAGGCCTTGTTTGCGGCGGAGGCCGCCTTGTTGCGGACGTCGTCGGCAGTCGAGGACATCGTTCCCTTGATGTTGTCGACAGTGCTGGGCGATTGTTCGCCGGGCCGCGATGGGGTTGGCATGATCGTTACCTCCTCAAGGAATGTGGGTGAGTTGTGCGCTGCCGCGCCGGGACCGGCGCCAGGATCGGTGCACGGAGGGGCGTTCCGAGGGGCGCAACCAGAGCTGCAACTGTTTCGTGCCACGATTCAAAGCCGAGGCGGCACGCCAGCCGATGGAGGAACCGGAACATCGAAAGCTCCCAGCGCCGTGTGATTGGCAACCGAACAACGCTGAAGCTTCAGCCAATGTTCCGCGGCCGGCATCAATGTCCGTGCAATTTATTCTGCGTGGGTCAGTAGAGATTCGTGGCTAAGCTCTGGCGGCGCAACTAGAGCAGTCGGCGACCGTACGACGAAGGGCACCGGGCCGATGCAATCCTCTTTCGTCATGGCCGGGCTTGTCCAGCGCAAGGCCGGGCATGACGCGTCCTGGTCGCAAGGACACCGAACCCCTGTCATTCTCGTTTCCCCGGCAGCCCTGCGCAAACGGGGACAGGGCGTCAGCGTCGGCGCCAAGCAAAACGAGTGTGAACCTCGCAGCGTCGCCGGGGGGAGGGCCCCCTCAAGCCGCCCTGGCCGGCATCAGCGCCTTGATCGCAGGTTCGAGCGGCCGCTCAGCCTCGCAATATTCCTTCCAGGCCGAACTCCTGGCGATGAGATCGGGTGCCGTGCGAAGGGTATAGCGCTTCGGGTCGAGGCCGGAGCGCACCTGCGTCCACACGAGCGGCATCGACACGGTCGCGCCCTCGCGCGCCCGCGGCGACAGCGGCGCCACCGCCGTCGAGGTCCGGTCATTGCGCAGATAGTCGAGAAAGATGCGGCCGGTCCGATGCCGCTTGGCCATATTGAGAACGTAGCGCTCCGGGCTGTCGAGCGACATCTGCCGGCACACTTCCTGGGCGAAGCTCTTGGCCTGCGGCCAGCTCAATGCGCGCCGTTTCGAGCGGGCGAGAGGTGCCACGACGTGCAGGCCCTTGCCGCCAGTCGTCTTGCAGAAAGCGACAAGCCCGAGCGCTTCGAGGCGATCGTGCATTTCGCGCGCCGCCGCGATCACCTGACGGAAATCGACCTGCGGCCCGGGGTCGAGATCGAACACCAGTCGGCCCGGAACATCGGGCGCGCCCGGCTGGCAGTTCCACGGGTGCAGCTCGAGGGCTGCCACCTGGGCAACGGCCGCCAGCCCCTCCACCCGATCGATGCCCAGATAGGGTTTGCGATCGCCCGACACGCTGATCGCTTCGAGCAGGTTCGAGGTGCCCGGCATCGCATGGCGCTGAAAGAAAAGCCCGCCGCCAATGCCGTCAGGCGCCCGCACGATCGAGCAGGGCCGACCCTTGAGATGCCGGATCATCCATTCGCCGACGCTCTCGAAATAGCGGGCAAGATCGAGCTTGGTGACGGGGCGCCCGTCGCCGCCGTCCGGCCACAGCACCTTGTCGGGATGGGTGATCGGAACGCCCATCACGACGCCCTTGCTGGTTTTGCTCGCCTGACCCTGGCTTGGCGCGGCGGGCATGCTCGTGTCACGGATGGGCCTCGCGACCGGCTCTCCCGCCGGGGCAGGAGCTTCGGCTTCGACCTCCGCTGCGGGCTTGTCCTCGCGCAGTCCCTTGAAGGCCGCCTGCCGCACGATGCCGGCGCCCGTCCATCCGGCAAACTCGATCTCCGCGACAAGCTCGGGCTTGGCCCAGTGCAGCCTGGGCTCCTTGCGGGGAGCATTCTCTCCGCCGAAGGGACTTTTGTCGGACTCGACCGCCTTCAGGCGCGGAGCGAGCCGCTCCACGACATCGCGGCCGAAGCCGGTGCCCACCCGGCCGAGGTAGACGAGATGCTTGCCGCGATGGGCGCCGATGACCAGCGAGCGGAACCTGCCTCTCTCGCCGGTGGTCCAGCCGCCGATCACGACCTCGTGCCCGCCGCGGCACTTGGCCTTCGTCCAATCCTCGCCGCGGCCGGATCGATAGGGCGCATCGAGACGCTTCGACACGATACCTTCAAGCGACATCCGGCAGGCCGCCTTGAGAACGGCGTCGCCGCCGGTCTCGAAATGCTCGACGTAGCGGATCACGTCGCGAGCCGTTCCGTTCAGCGCTTCGAGCAGTTTCCCGAGGCGGATCTTTCGCTCGGCGAGCGGCAGATCGCGCAGATCCCCGCCCTCCACGAAGAGAAGGTCGAAGGCAAAGAAGATGAGATCGTCGGTCTCCTCTTCCGACAACGCCGCCTGGAGGGCGGCGAAGTCGGGGGCGCCGTCGTGATCGAGGGCGACGATCTCGCCGTCGATCAGGCAATCGGGCAGCGTGCTGCCTGCCCGCGCGATTGCCGGAAATTTTCCGGTCCAATCGAGCCCTTTGCGCGTCTTCAAGACGGTGCTGTCGTTTTCGACTCGCATCTGCACGCGATAGCCGTCGAGTTTGATTTCGTGGCCGAATCCTTTGCTTGCGGGCGGTCGGTCGACGAGCCGGCACAGCTGCGGCGCCACGAAATCGGGCATCTTCGCATGGCCCGACGCAGCTTTTCGCCTAGGCTTGGCTGCGGCACCGGGCTCGGCGGCCGCCCCGCCCGCTTGGCCCGTGGAGCCACGATCCGACTCCCAGACGGCGTCCGGCTTGGCGACCGTCCCTGCGGCCAGCATGAAGGGCTTTGGCGCGCGCCCCTTGCCGGCGGCGATCTGCGCCATGGTGCGGCCCGAGGCGGCGGACCTGTCCTCCCCCAGGAGGGCATCGGCATCGCCTTCGCGGGCGAATTCATCGCGGTGCTTGATCAACAGCCAGTTGGTGCGCCTGCCGTTCAGGCGGTCGCTCTTCATCCGCACGAGAACCCAGCTGCCCTTCAGCTTCTTGCCGGCGAAGCGGAATTTCAGGTCGCCCCCTTGCAGGGCCTCTGCGGGCGGCCTCTTGCCCTCGGGCTCCCAGTAACCGCGGTCCCAGATCTCGACAGTGCCGCCGCCGTACTGTCCGGCCGGAATGGTGCCTTCGAAGTCGCCGTATTCCAACGGATGATCCTCCACTTCGACCGCCAGGCGCTTGTCGTGCGGATCGAGCGAGGGCCCCTTCGTGACCGCCCATGATTTGAAGACGCCGTCTAGCTCGAGCCGCAGATCGTAGTGCAGCCGCGTGGCATCGTGCTTCTGCACGACGAAACGCCGGCGCGCGGACGGCACGACCGCCTCCTCCCCTGCCGGCTCGGCAGTCTTGGCGAAGTTCCGCTTCGAGCGATAGGTCGAAAGCTTCTTGTCGGCCACAGGCGAACCTCCATAGACGGAAAATCTCGAACCCGGCGCATGGTTCCGCTGAGGCGGCGGGGAGATGCACTGCCGCAGCAACAGAAGCAAACCCTCTCTTCGTAAATCCTCTCTTCGTGATGAACAGATGTGTCCACCATGTCCCCGAACACCTGTCGATCTTGTCCCCTGCCCGAAGAGGGGCGCAAAGGGGGAAGGAATAGCTGCATTGACGCGGTCCCAGTCCGCGCGAGATAGATCACGAGACTCCTCACCCAGACCTGTAGCGCTTGGCGAGGAGGAACCTCCGCAGGTCAATCGATGCGCCGTCTCGTGCTCTTTCGTCACGCCAAGGCCGACCCTCGCAACCACGGCACTTCTCTCGATCACGAGCGCACGCTGACGCGACGCGGGCGAGACGATGCGCCCCGCATCGGGCGCTATCTGGCAAACGCCGACATTGTCCCCGATCTCGCCCTGGTTTCGGATTCGGTGCGCACGAAGGAGACCTTCGATCTTGCCCAAGAGGCCTTCGGCCGGCCCATCCCCCTCCGGCTGGAGCCGGCCATGTACAAGGCGGACGTCCCGGGGCTCCTCCAGATGGTCCGAAAGACCAACGACACGCTGGCGACCCTGCTGCTTGTCGGCCACAATCCGGAATTCGCTGAGCTCGCGGTCGAGTTGACCGGCCAGGGCGAGCCTGACTTGTTGACCCAGATGCGGACCAAGTTTCCGACAGCGGCAGTTGCCGTCATCGATTTCGACGGCGACCAATGGATCGAGGTCGGACCGCGCAAGGGCAGGCTCGATGCCTTCGTTACGCCCGCCGCCCTCGGCGCCAGCCACGACGAATAGCGAGTCGAGCCCTCTTCCGCCCGGCTCCGCCGGGCGCGCCGGAGAGCCTCGTGGGTCTTGAAATCGTCCGGCTCCTCGTCACCCTGTGGATCGCCTTGGCGCCAAGCGCACGGGAATCCGACCTGGCGGGCTCGTTGCGTTGGTTAACCGTCGAGCCTGCCTTCCGTCCGCAATCCCGGGAAGTCTCCAACTGGCGCCTCGAAGCCGCCCGCCACCTCGACTCGCCTGCCGCCTTCGCGTTTTCGCTCCTCCTCGGCGAGACCCCTGCCTCACTGCCGCGCTGCGTGAAGCTCAACAACTATTGGTGCATCAAGCGGGCGGGCTGGGCTGGCGAGATCGCCTCGGACTCGGAGGGGCACGTCGCCTTCGCCTCGGCAGCCGAGGGGGCGCAGACCGCCGCGCTGCTGCTGCGGCGCTACTATGTCGATTTCGGCTGGAAGTCTGCACAGGCGATCGTCTCGCATTGGGCGCCGGCCCAGTGCGGCATTTCGATCGGGGGGGCGAGGGTCGCCTCGCTTGCCGTGCGCGGCGTCGGCGGCACGCTCAGGGCACGCTGGCTCGCCGCGCATCGCGGCGGCGCCAAAGGCGCGGCCGGCGTGCGCCGATCGGTCGTCGCCGACCGGCCGCTGCCGCTGATGCGCACCCCCTCGATCGAAGCGGGCGTCACCGAGGTGCCCTTGTCGTCCTCCATGGATCTCGCCGCCCTCACTCTGTCCACGCCCTCGTCAGGCCCGCGCGGACGAGCCGCGCCGGTCGCCAGCTGCGCCTCCGAAACCCAGCGCATCGCCCGCTATGCGGGCCTCGCCATCGCCGGAATTGCGGCAAGCCCGAGCGATGACCTGAAGCTCTTCGACAGCGCAGGCCAGTCGACGGCCAATCTCGCGCGCATCATGGCCAACATGGCGGCGGTCGAGATCGGACCGCTGCGCGCCAATCCCGACCTGATTGCCGCGGCCATCGCCAGGAGCGATGCGGCCCATGCCGTTGCAAGCGCCCAGAAGGCGCCCGGCGCAGCCTCATCGCCCCGTTGACCGGGCGCCCGATTGATGCACGTCCTGCGGGGCCGCCCGATCGAGGTTCGAATCATTTTCGTGTCATCCCGGCCGGAGCGAAGCGGAGAGCCGGGATCCGGGGCAGTGCCGGGCGGTTGTGGCTTGCCAGATCCCGGATAGCGCTTGGCGCTTCCGGATGACAATGATCGGTTTCATGGGATCGATGGTCTAGGGGCAGTGAACCATGCTGTCGGCACTGACGGATGCACTTGGCATGGCGGGGGCGATGGGGTGGGAAATCCTGTGGCCG
>JAFAME010000226.1 GCA_019233695.1 Methylobacteriaceae bacterium | reverse complement strand
CTTGGCTACACGTCCGAGCCGCGCGAATTCGCCTATCGTCCGTCAGTTGATGTGTTCTTCAACAGCGTATGCAGCCGCTGGCCGGGCAACGTCACCGGCGTGCTCCTGACCGGAATGGGGGCGGACGGGGCGCGAGGCTTGAAAAGCCTGCGGGCCAAGGGCCATCACACCATCGCCCAGGACCAGGCAACGAGCGCGGTCTATGGGATGCCGAAGGCCGCGGTGGCGCTCCAGGCCGCGGTTGACGTGTTGCCGTTGAAGAACATCGCCCAGCGGCTGGTGCGCGGCATCGGATCGAAAGCGACGCTTGGGGCGGCCGGATGAGCATCGCCGGCCACAGCACGCCGGCCGCGGAGGCGGCGCCCGAATACCGGGTCGTCGTGCTTCTGATCGATGATCAGCCCCTTGTCGGGGAGGCCGTACGTCGCGCCTTGCTCGACGAACAGCAACTGACGTTTCACTACTGCGGCGATCCATCGCGCGCCGTCGCGCTGGCGCATGAGACGAAGCCGACGGTGATCCTGCAGGACCTCGTCATGCCGGGCGTCAACGGGCTTGATCTCGTTCGTCGCTATCGGGGTGAGCCGGGGACCGCTGCCATCCCGATCATCGTGCTCTCGACCAAGGAAGAGGCGACGGTCAAGAGCGAGGCCTTCAAGGCAGGGGCCAACGACTACCTGGTCAAGCTGCCCGACCGGGTCGAGCTCGTCGCCCGCATCCGCTATCACTCGGCGGCCTACATGAACCACCTGCAGCGCGACGCGGCCTACCGGGCCCTTCGAGAAAGCCAGCAGCGGCTCATGGAAACGAACCGCGAATTGCAGCGGCTGACCAATGTCGACGGTCTGACCGGCCTCAGCAACCGGCGCTATTTCAAAGAATATATCGAAGCGGAGTGGAAGCGCGCCCTGCGCGGACAGACCGCGCTGTCGCTCCTGATGATCGATGTCGATTATTTCAAGCAGTACAACGACACCTATGGGCACGTCGCGGGCGACGAAGTCCTCAAGCAGGTCGCAAGGACGGTCGGCGACAGCTTCAAGCGCTCGACGGATCTCGCCGCGCGCTACGGCGGCGAGGAGTTCGTCGTCATCCTTCCCGAGACGCCGCCGGCTGATACCGAGTATCTCGCGAGAAAATTGTGTATGGCCGTGCAAGACTTGCACCTTCCGCACGCCGCGTCCAACGTCGCCGGACATGTGACGATCAGCGTCGGAGGAGCAACGACGGTACCGGACCGGGGCCAGTCGTTCTTTTTGTTGGTCGATGCGGCCGACAAGGCCTTGTACGAGGCCAAAAGAGCTGGCAGAAATTGCGCCGTCACGCGCGAGTGTACTGCGGTCCCCCCTCCTCGCCCGACCGCGTGAGACGGACCGTCGGTCCGCCGGCAAACCAGATGCGGCGGAAAGAAGACACCCCATGCGGACGCGCACGGGACTCGGTGGCAGCTGGAACCATTGGCAAGTTCTTTTCGTTAATCGCGTGCCATCGACAGCGCGACGCGACAAACCTACCGCGAATTCATGATGTTAGACGGCTCGATCCAAAATCCGGGCCTGTTTCGCCCGCCCGCGCCGGCGCCGCGCGCCAAGCCGTTGAGCCTCATTGCCCTCCTCGGGGCCGTGAAACACAATCCGCTCGAAGTCTGGACCAAGGAACATTTCGAAAACGCCATCGTAACGAGCCGGGTGCCGTTCTTTCAGGCGACAGTCGTCAGCCATCCGCGCGCCGTTCAGCACATTCTTCTTGACAATGTCGGCAACTATCGGCGCGCCGATCTGCAGCGGCGCATCCTGTCGGCCGGGCTCAGCGACGGCCTTCTCACCGCCGAAGGCGAGCAATGGCGCGTGCAGCGGCACGCCATCGCGCCGATGCTTGCGCGCAAGGCCGTCCAGAATTTCGTGCCGGCGATGATGGAGGTTGCCGAAAGGCTTGTTGCGCGCTGGCTGCGCCATCCCGACGGCGACATCCTCGATGTGGCGGCGGAAGTGACGCAGGTGACCCTCGAAGTGCTCGAGCGGACGATCTTTTCCGACGGGCTGAAGCGTGATCCGGCCGAATTCCGCACCGCAATGCGCGGCTATTTCGACGCCATCGGGCGTCTCGATCCGGCGGACGTGCTCGGCTTGCCGGGATTCGTGCCGCGGCTCAGCCGGTGGCGGGCGCGGCCCACGCTGCGGTTCTTCGATGCCGCCGTCGATGATATCATCGCCCACCGCCGCCGCCTCCTCGCCGAGACGCCCGACGCCGTGCCGCGCGATATCCTGACGCTGCTTCTCGAGGCACATGATCCGCAGAGCGGCCGCGGTCTGAGCGAGGCCGAGCTGCGCGGCAACATCATCACGTTGATCGCCGCCGGTCACGAGACGACGGCAAATGCGCTCGCCTGGTCGCTGTTCCTGCTGTCGCAGTCCGAGGAATGGCGTGAGCGTGTGGCGGCAGAAGCCGACCGTGAGTTCGGCGGCGACATCGATGGCCTCGCCGACCGCCTCGTCGAGACGCGCGCCGTCATCGAGGAGGCGCTTCGGCTTTATCCGCCGATTGTCGCCACAAGTCGCGTCGCAATCGAGCCGGACGAGCTTGCCGGCACCCCCGTCAGGGCCGGCGCCATGGTGGTCGTCGCGCCATACGTGCTGCATCGCCACCGGCTTTTGTGGGAGCGGCCGGACATCTTCGACCCACGCCGGTTCCTGGGCGAGGCGCGCAGAGAGATCGACCGCTACGCCTATCTGCCGTTTGGCGCCGGCCCGCGCATCTGCGTCGGTGCGGCCTTCGCTCTCCAGGAAGCAACGCTCGTTCTCTCCGCCCTCGTTCGGGACTTCGAGCTTGCTTTGGCGCCGGGCTTCAATGTCGAGCCGCTGCTCAGGATCACCTTACGTCCGAAGGGCGGGTTGGCGATGATCGTGCGCCGCAGGAAGGCGCCGCGCCGAGCCGGCCGGCAAGAGAGGGTATCCGAGATGGCGAGGCCGTCGGCCTAGCGGTCACAACGTCAGCGCTCGGCTGCGACGGGCTCAGAGCGCAACCTTCTCGTGCTGCCCGGCGTCCGGGCGCGACCCCGTGGCAACAGCGAAGGCAAATTTGATGCTGCTGATGATGTTGCCCGGGGAGTCCCAATACTCGGCCTCGTGCGGGGTCACCCTGATCAGGCGAATGTTCGGATCGTCCGGGCTCTTCCACCAGGCTTTCGCCGGGATCGACCACAAGTCGTGGATCTTGCCTCGGTCCGGAGTGACCTCGGCCGTGCCGTTGACCGACACGTATTTCTGGCCGCGGCTGTCGGCGAAGCCGAGGCATACCTGCGGGTGCTTTGCGATCTCCTCGTCCTTGTGCGCCCGAACATCGGTGAAGAAGTAGATTGCATTCTCCTCGCGGGCCACGAAAGCGCCCATCGGACGCGAGTGAATCCTCGCGCCCGTCCAGGATGAAAACATGCAAAAGCGGAGCTTTTCCATGAGCTCCCAAGCGCGATCGGCATCGGTGTCGGCCATCGCTCGTCTCCCGGCTGCAAGCCTCGCCGTGAGAACCGGGAACCGCCATGGATCGTTCCGAAGGATCCCCGTCATCCCGGAATCCGCCCTTGCGGCTATCCGGGATCCGGCGCCGGAGCCCGGCTCTCGCTTCGCTCCGGTTGGGATGACACCGTCATCCGCTCGGCGCGCCGCCGGCCTGCACCTTTGCCCAGCTGTCGCGCAGGCCGACCGTGCGGTTGAAGACCAGACGGTCCGGCGTTGCAGTGCTGTCGAGGCAAAAGTAGCCCTGGCGCTCGAACTGCACGGGCTTGCCGGGGACGGCGGCGGCGAGCGCCGGCTCCAGCCGGCAATCGGCCAGCACTTCAAGCGAGTTCGGATTGAGATCGGCAAAGACATCGCCGTTCGCCCCCGGATCGGGACGCGTGAAGAGCGGATGGTAGAGGCGCACCTCAGCGCTGAGCGCATCCTTGGCCGACACCCAGTGCAGCGTTGCCTGCACCTTGCGGCCGTCCGGCGCACTGCCGCCGCGGCTCGCGGGATCGTAGGTGCAACGAAGCTCGATGACCTCGCCGGCGGCGTTCCTCACTGCCTCCCGGCAGGTAACGAGATAGGCATAGCGCAACCGCACTTCGCGCCCCGGCGACAGGCGATAGAATTTTTTGGGCGGGCTTTCCATGAAATCGTCGCGCTCGATGAAGAGCTCCCGGCCGAAAGCGACCTTGCGCGTGCCGGCCACTGCGTCTTCCGGGTTGTTGACCGCGTCGATCTCCTCGCTTGTCTGCGGATAGTTCTCGATCACGACCTTGAGCGGGCGCAGCACCGCCATGCGGCGCTCGGCGGTTCGGTTCAGCGTGTCGCGGACCGCATGCTCGAACATGCCGACATCGACGGTGCTGTTGGCCTTGGCGACGCCGATCCGGCGCACGAATTCGCGGATCGCCTCCGGCGGGACGCCGCGGCGGCGCAAGCCCGCAAGCGTTGGCATGCGCGGGTCGTTCCAGCCGGTGACATGGCCCTGGCGAACGAACTCGGTCAGCGCACGTTTGGACAGCACCGTATAGGTCAGGTTCAACCGCGCGAATTCGTACTGGCGTGGCCGCGACGGCACGGGAAGGTGTTCGAGAAGCCAGTCGTAAAGCGGCCGGTGGTCTTCGAATTCCAGCGTGCACAGCGAGTGCGTCACGCCCTCGATCGCATCCGACTGGCCGTGCGCGAAGTCGTAGCTCGGATAGATGCACCACGCTTTTCCCGTGCGCGGATGGGCCGCGTGTAGGATGCGGTAGAGCACCGGGTCGCGCAGGTTGATGTTGCCCGAAGCCATGTCGATCTTGGCACGCAGAACCCGCGCCCCATTGGGGAATTCGCCGGCCCGCATGCGGCGCAGGAGGTCGAGGTTCTCGCCAACACTTCTGTCGCGATACGGGCTGTTGCGTCCGGGCTCGGTCAGCGTGCCGCGCGCGGCGCGCATTTCTGCCGGCGACTGATCATCGACATAGGCGTTGCCGCTGCGCACCAGATGCTCAGCCCATTCGTAGAGCTGCTCGAAATAGTCCGAGGCGTGGTGAAGGTGCTCGCCCCAGTCGTAGCCGAGCCAGCGAACGTCGCGCTTGATCGCGTCGATGTATTCCTGCTCCTCCTTGGTCGGATTGGTGTCGTCGAAACGCAGGTGGCAGCGGCCCGAAAATTCCTGCGCCACGCCGAAATTGACGCCGATCGACTTGGCGTGCCCGATGTGAAGATAGCCGTTCGGCTCCGGCGGGAACCGGGTGACCACTTCCGTGTAGCGCCTGGCGTCGAGATCGTCCTGAATGATATCGCGAATGAAGTCGCGCCCTGCGTCCGCTACTGCCGTTTCAACTGCGACCATGCGAGTTCAACTTCCAATGACTTATGCGCGGCCGAGCCGCGTCGTGCGCATCTATGTGGCAAATCCAGGCGCCCCCGCCAAGGCCGGGCGACTTGCTGTCGGGCCGTACGCTCGATAGAAGCCGCGAGTAGCCCATCATCCAGCCGTGCCGCACGCCCCTGAATGCCGCCTGCCACTCCCGAAGATCTTTTGGCTTTTCTGGCTTCGTTTGACATTCCGGCGCATACCGTCGAGCACCCCGCGCTGTTCACCGTCGAACAATCGCAGGCGCTGCGCGGCACCATCCCCGGCGGACACACCAAGAACCTTTTCGTGAAGGACCGGAAGGGCAGGCTGTTTCTGCTGGTGGCCGCGGAAGACGCCGTCATCGATCTCAAGCGCGTGCACGAGACGATCGGCGCGCAAGGGAGGGTATCGTTCGGCTCGCCCGAGCTGCTCGAAGAGGCGTTGGGCATCAAGCCGGGCGCCGTGACCCCGTTCGGCGCCATCAATGACGCGGACGGGCGTGTCACTGTGGTGCTCGATACCAGCATGATGAAAGAGGCGAGGCTGAACTTTCATCCGCTGGTAAACACCCGCACCACCGGACTTGCTGGCGCCGATCTCGTGAAATTCCTGCGCGCCACCGGTCATGAGCCGCTGATCGTGGGCTTTGCGGCACAGAGTTAGTTTTCCACCCACCCTCTCCAAAGCGCGGTCATTGCGATCAAGCCCAATTCGCCCCATGTTGAGCGCGACATTGCGAGCGATCGCACACGAGACTTGAGGAGAATGGGGATGGCGGCCCGAAACGGTCAGCTTGGAATCAAGGGGGCGGGAGCGGATGCGCCCGGCACTCCGGTGAAGGACACGACGACGGCCACATTTTCCGCTGACGTCATTGCCGAATCGGCACGCCAGCCGGTGCTCGTGGACTTTTGGGCGCCCTGGTGCGGCCCCTGCAAGCAGCTGACGCCGATTCTCGAAAAGGCGGTGCAGGCGAGCGGCGGCAAGGTCAAGCTCGTCAAGATGAACATCGACGACCACCCACAGATCGCGCAGCGGCTGGGCATTCAATCGATTCCGGCGGTGATCGCGTTTCAGAGGGGACAGGCCGTCGACGGCTTCATGGGCGCGCTGCCCGAGAGCCAGGTGCGTGGCTTCATCGAGCGCATTGCCGGGCCGCTGACCGATGCCTCGGCAGAGATTCTGGCGGAGGCCGAGGCTGCCGCGGCCAACGGCGACCCGAAGACGGCGATGGAACTCTACGCCACAGTACTCGCCGAAGATGAGACAAATCTCAAGGCAATCGCCGGACTGGCGCGCCTTTATGTCGAGGCAGGCGAGATCGAGCAGGCCAAGGGCGTGCTGACCATGGTCCCCTCCGACAAGGAGAACGACGCCGCCATCGCTGCAGCGCGGGCGGCGGTTGAGCTTGCCGAGAAGGCGGCCTCCGTGGGCGATCTTGCGGGGCTCCAGAAGGCAGTCGCCAAGGATCCGCTCGATTATCAGGCAAGGTTCGACCTCGCCACCGCGCTCAACGGGCGCGGCGCGCGCCAGGAAGCCGCAGATCAGCTGCTGGAGATCATCAAGCGCGACCGCAAATGGAACGACGACGGCGCACGCAAGCAGCTCGTGCAGTTTTTCGAAGCATGGGGGCCGACCGATCCGGCCACGGTCGCCGCCAGGCGGCGGCTTTCCTCGCTTCTTTTCTCGTAGAGGCGGCAGGTCGTCGGGGCGGACCATGAGCATCAATGTCCCCTATCAGGGGCCTGCGCAAATGCCGGACGCGCTGCCGCTGTTCCCGCTTGCGGGCGCACTGCTGCTGCCGCGCGCCGAGCTGCCGCTCAACATCTTCGAGCCGCGCTATCTCGCCATGGTCGATGACGCGCTGCGGACACGGCGGTTGATCGGCATGATCCAGCCCGACGCCCGGTCGGGCGAGGCGCCGGCGCCCGCGCTTTACGGGATCGGTTGCGTCGGCCGGATCACCCAGTTTGCCGAGACCGGCGACGGCCGCTATCTCATGACGCTCTCTGGCGTCGCCCGCTTCCGCAACGTCGAGGAATTGACGGTGCTGACGCCCTACCGCCAGTGCCGCGCCGACTTTCGCGAGTTCGTGGCCGACTTCAGCGCGCGCGAGGGCGAGGATCAGGTCGACCGGGCGGGCGTGCTGAGCGCGCTGCGCGACTATGCCAGCGCCAATGAGCTCGAAGTCGACTGGAAGAGCGTCGAGGCAGCTCCCAATGAAGCGCTTGTCAATGCGCTTTCGATGATGAGCCCGTTCGGGCCGCAGGAAAAGCAGGCGCTGCTCGAGGCAAGAACGTTGAAATTGCGCGCCGAGACCTTGATCGCCATCACTGAGATGGAACTCGCGCACGCGGCCGGTGCGCCGACTTCGATCCAATAGTGCATCCGACGGGTGAGCGAGGGTCACGCATGAGCAAGCAAGACGATACCGCAGGCCCTGTCGCAGCGCCGGTGACCGAGGCGCGGGGCACGCGCATCGACCCGCGGCTCCTCGAAATCCTCGTATGCCCGCTCACCAAGTCCACGCTTGAATATGATTCGGCGAAGCAGGAGCTGATCTCGCGCGCCGCCAAGCTGGCCTATCCGATCCGCGACGGCATTCCGATCATGCTGCCGGAGGAGGCCCGCTCCCTCGAGGAATGAGCGATCTGCCGCGCGACCATCGAACTTCTCGCCCCCTCAGATCGCGTCGGGCAAGGGATCGCTTATGCCGCCGCGCATCAACCGCGGTGTGGCGCCGACGATGCCTGCCGCCTCGCGCATGAAGAAGCGCTTGGCGCCGGGCAGCCGATCGACGAGGCCGAGCCCGAAGTCGCGTACGAGGCGGACCGGCAGCACGTCGTTCGAAAACAGCCGGTTCAAGGCATCGGTCGAAGCGGCCATCGCCACCGTATCGAATCGGCGGGCGCGCTGGTAGGCGGCAAGCGGCTCGGGCGCGCCGGGGTCGAGCCCGAGGTGCATGTGATCGGCGATGCATTCGGCAAGCGCCGCGGCATCGCGCAGCCCGAGATTGAGACCTTGGCCGGCAATGGGATGGATGATGTGGGCGGCATCGCCCAGAAGGGCGAGCCGGTCAGCGACGAAGCTGCGTGCCACATGCAGGCCGAGCCGAAAGGCGCGCGGCTGATCGATGAGCGTCAACGCGCCGAGCTTGTGACCGAAACGCAGTTCGAGCTCGGCCATGAAGCTGTCGCGATCGAGCGCAACGAGGCGGGCCGCTTCCTCGTGCCGTTCGGTCCAGACGATCGAGGAGCGCCGGCCGGGCAGGGGGAGCGTGGCAAACGGTCCGGCGGGCAGGAAGTGCTCCTCCGCCCGACCCTCGTGGTCGCGCTCATGGGCAAGCGTGGCGACTATGCCCGATTGAGAATAGTCCCAGCCGACCATGCCGATGCGGGCCTGCTCGCGCAGCCGCGAGCGGGCCCCGTCGGCCGCCACCAGCAGCCTGGCATCGCGCCTCTCTTCGTTGGAGAGCTCGATCCAGACGGCATCCGCGCTGGGCACGTAGGTCGCCGCCGCGGCCGCAATGATCTCGACACCGCTGCGGCGCGCCGCCGTTTCGAGCGCCAGCGTGAGATCGTCGTTGAAGACCATGTGCGCGAAAGGCTCGCCCGGCTCGAGGTCGCCGGCGAAACCGAGGAGCGCCGGCCGCACCGGGTCGGCGACGCGCGAATCGGTGATCACCATGTCGAGGATCGCCTGCGCCTTCGGCTCGACCTCGCTCCAGACGCCAAGCCTTTCGAACATGCGCCGCGGCCCGGCGGCGATCGCCGAAGCGCGCGTGCCCGGCTGGCGATGCCCGAAGCCGGGATCGCAGACGGCGACGGAGATGAAATCGACTTCGTGCTTGAGCGCGACCGCAAGCGACAGGCCGGCGAGGCCGCCGCCCGCAATGATGACGTCGGATACCGGCGGTGTGGCGGTCATGGCGGCCCTCCGGAGGGTTCGAGCCTTGATGCGGCGACGGCACCAGCGTGGCACCACACCTGCAATGGCAGGAAGAATAATTCGTTGCCGACAGCGTGGCCAGGGTTGGCCCGACAGACCTGCGTGCGACTACGACCGTTGAGATGCCCGAGTTCGGATGATGGCTTGACGAGAACGCCCGCAGCCCCTCACGTGGCGCCGCAATCATCCGATCGACCGTTCCATGTCCGCAGCCGTCACCGATCTTCTTGCTCTCCTCGATCTCGAAAGGATCGAGCACAACATCTTTCGCGGCCGCAGCCCGCAGGTCGGCTGGCAGCGCGTCTTCGGCGGCCTGGTGATTTCGCAAGCCCTTGTCGCAGCTGCGCGCACGGTCGAGGGCCGCCCGCCGCACTCGCTGCACGCCTATTTCATGCTTCCCGGCGATCCTTCGATCCCGATCGTCTACGAGGTCGATCGCATCCGCGACGGCAAGAGTTTCGCCACCCGGCGCTGCAACGCCATCCAGCACGGGCAGGCGATTTTCTCGCTCTCCGCCTCGTTTCAGGTGGAGGAAAGCGGGCTCGACCATGCCGTCACGGTTCCAACGGTCCCTGATCCTGAATCCCTGCCGAGCGAGGAGGAGCTCCGGCGCCGCTATGCCGCGCTGATGCCGGAACCCGTGCGCCGCTATTTCGAGCGCGAACGTCCGATCGAGCTGCGCCCCGTTGACTTCTCACGCTACTACCAGCCGTCCGGCGACAAGCCGCACGAACCGGTGCAACGGGTCTGGGTTCGCGCCAGCGGCAGGCTGCCGGACGACCCGGCGATCCATCGCGCCTTCCTTGCCTACCTTTCCGACATGACGCTCCTCGACACCGCCCTCATCGCGCACGGGCGTTCGATCTTCGATCGCAGCCTGCAGGTCGCAAGCCTCGATCACGCGCTCTGGTTTCATCGCCCGTTTCGCGCCGATGAGTGGCTTCTCTACGCGCAGGACAGCCCCAACACCTATGGAGCGCGCGGGCTGGCGCGCGGCCTCATCTACGCCCGCGACGGCGGGCTCGTGGCTTCGGTTGCCCAGGAGGGCCTCATTCGGGAGCGGCTGCCCCGAGCCTGACTGCGGTTGCGTCCGTGCACGGATGCTGCCTAATATTTATGCAAATGCGGTGGGCATCCTGGTCGATCTCTGGGCGGCCTCGCCGAGACCCGGCCATTCGGCAGCCAAAATCCATGCATTGCGGGCCTCGGGCGGCAGACGCGCCTCGGTCTAGGGCAGGGCGTCCGGTTGGCACGGCCTTTGTTTGCTCATTCAAGCCGACCGCGCCTGTGCCGGCCGGGTCGGGCGCCCGATGAGCGTTTTGACGGTCACATCAAAGGACGACCGAGATGAAAATAGTGATGGCGATCATCAAGCCGTTCAAGCTGGAGGAAGTTCGAGATGCGCTGACCACGGTCGGCGTCCACGGCCTCACGGTGAGTGAGGTCAAAGGCTACGGGCGGCAGAAGGGCCATACCGAGATCTACCGCGGCGCCGAATACGCCGTGAGCTTTCTGCCGAAATTGAAGATCGAGGTGGCCGTGAGCAGCGAACTCGTCGACCAGGTCGTGGAAGCGATCGTCGGGGCGGCGCGTACCGGCCAGATCGGCGACGGGAAGATTTTTGTCATTTCCATCGAGCAGGCGGTTCGTATCCGCACGGGTGAGATGGACGTTGACGCTCTATGAGTGATGTTACGATCAAGATTGGAACTGTTGTGCGAAGTCTTCGTTATGTAGGTGGGCAAAGTCGCCGAGAATTATCACAGGCGACTGATGGCGCAGCTGGTAACGGCGCGCCAGGGCAGAAGGTCCCACCTGGATGCGAACTTGGGGGCCGCTGGCGCTCTCGACTGGGACGCAGCGAGGCGAGGCGCGTTGTCGAGCAACGGCGACGGAGAACATCTGAAAAAGGACGGAATGCAAGAGCGTGGTTGGTGCACCGGCCGAACACTCACAGTTTCTCATAGACTAGAATTAAGGAGCGTTGTGGAAGCTTGCTCCTTTCCCCGGCTCCGGTAACTTTGGACCGGAGGTCTTCCTCCCGAAACTGGCGGCTATCCTCACGGAGGCCGCCTCTTTTCTTTCAACCGAAGGACCATCCTGCCGCCGCAGGGTTAAACCGGCATTAACTCTGGCACCATAGCCTGTTCGGACAGGAACGCGTGCGGCGCGCCGGCAGAATTCGCCCCGCCCATCGGTTCTGCGCTAGGCGGCGGAAGGGTGATGCGAACCACCACATTCTCGGGCAGGGAGTTCGTCCCGGAAGCCCTGCGGGAATTCTTTCGTCGACGTGCGGCCGAGCTTATCGGCGCGGCGCTGCTCGGTGGCGCAGCCGCCATGGCCTTCGCTCTTGCCACCTGGTCGGTCCGCGACCCCAGCATCAATCACGCAACCGACGGGCCGGTTCGCAACATCCTGGGCTTTCCAGGTGCCATCGTTGCCGACCTGGTGATGCAGATGATCGGCATGGCTTCCGTCGCCGCGCTCACTCCGCCGGCCTTTTGGGGATGGCGCCTGCTGTCGCGGCGACGCCTGAACCAACCCAAGCTGCGCGTCGCGCTTTGGCTTGTCGGTGCGGCGGCAACGGCAGCGCTCGCTTCTCTGCTTCCCGTGACGGACCGCTGGCCGCTTCCGACCGGTCTTGGCGGGGTTGCCGGAGACGCGATCTTGGCGCTGCCGCGCCGTCTGCTCGGCGGCACCGTCGCCGGCATGGTACTGACCGCGGTTTTTTTTGCCGGCACCGCGATCCTCTCCCTGACCGCCGCTGCGGGCTTTGGGCTGCACGAGGCGGGGAGCCTCGACGGGGAAGAAGATTTCCCCGCCTTCGAGCCGCGCGTCGCCCGGTCGCTGCCGCCGCGCGAGGCCGACGAGGACGATGCGGCCGGGGAGCCGGGACTGGGGCTTGTGTCGATCGGCGCGCTGATTCACGCCGGATTGAGTCTCAAGGGAGCGATCGCGCGGCGCTGGGCGGCCCGCAGGAAGCGGTCGGCGGCGCAGGCCGCCCCGCCTCCCCGGGCGCCATGGCTTGCTCCCCGCGCGGCGAACACGGCCTTCGACAGCGACGACGACGGGATGGACTTCAGCTTGGGCCGAGCAAGGTCGCAGCGGCAGGAGCCCGTGTTCGGCAAAGGCAGCGGGGCTGCCGCCCGGCCAGGCGCAAACTCGGCGGGGGGACCCGATGCCCGCCTCGTCGAAGGCCAGGCCTTCCCGCGGGTATCGGCTGCTGCGCCGCCGCCCAAGCTTGGCAAGCGGATCGCCCGCGAGGCGCAGCCGTCGCTGCTCGATCGCGAAGAATACCAGCTGCCGCCGCTTGCCATCCTGACCGAGCCGAAGCGGCATTGGGCAGGACAGATTTCCGAGGATGCGCTCGAGCAGAATGCGCGCCTCCTCGAAGGCGTGCTCGAGGATTTCGGTATCAAGGGCGAGATCATCAATGTGCGCCCCGGCCCGGTGGTGACGCTCTACGAACTCGAGCCAGCCCCCGGAATCAAATCGTCGCGGGTCATCGGGCTTGCCGACGACATCGCCCGTTCGATGTCGGCCGTCTCGGCCCGCGTCGCCGTCGTACAGGGCCGCAATGCCATCGGCATCGAGTTGCCGAACCAGCGCCGCGAAACCGTTTATCTGCGCGAAATCGTCGCCTCCGAGGACTTCGAGAAGGCCAAGCACAAGATCGCCATCGCGCTCGGTAAGACGATCGGCGGCGAGCCCGTCGTCGTCGACCTCGCGCGCATGCCCCATCTCCTCGTCGCGGGCACGACCGGATCGGGCAAGTCGGTCGCCATCAACACCATGATCCTGTCGATCCTGTATCGGCTGCGGCCGGAGGAATGTCGGCTGATCATGGTCGATCCGAAGATGCTCGAACTGTCGGTCTACGACGGCATCCCGCATCTCCTGACGCCGGTGGTGACCGACCCCAAGAAGGCCGTCACGGCGCTGAAGTGGGCGGTCCGGGAGATGGAAGACCGCTACAAGAAGATGTCGAAGTTAAACGTCCGCAACATCGACGGCTTCAACGCCCGCGTCGCCGAGGCCGCCGCCAAGGGCGAGACGATCACGCGCACGGTGCAGACAGGGTTCGACAGGCAGACCGGCGAGGCGATCTACGAGCAGGAGGAAATGGATCTTGCGGTCCTGCCCTACCTTGTCGTGGTGGTCGACGAGATGGCCGACCTGATGATGGTTGCAGGCAAGGACATCGAGGGGGCGATCCAGCGCCTGGCGCAAATGGCGCGCGCCGCCGGCATCCATCTGATCATGGCAACGCAGCGCCCCTCCGTCGACGTCATCACCGGCACGATCAAAGCCAATTTCCCGACCCGCATCTCGTTCCAGGTGACCTCCAAGATCGACAGCCGCACCATTCTCGGCGAGCAGGGCGGCGAGCAGCTGCTCGGCCAGGGCGACATGCTCTACATGGCCGGCGGCGGGCGCATCTCGCGCGTCCACGGCCCGTTCGTCTCCGACGTGGAGGTCGAGAAGGTTGTCGCCTATCTGAAGACGCAAGGGCAGCCCGAATACCTCGACGTGATCCTCGACGACGATGGCGGGGCGGCCGCGACCGAGGACGGTGGCGAGCCGGCCTTCGGCACCATGGATGCCGAGGAATCGGCCGATCTCTATGAACGCGCGGTGGCGATCGTGCTGCGCGACAAGAAATGCTCGACAAGCTACATCCAGCGCCGCCTGTCGGTCGGCTACAACAAGGCGGCCTCGCTCGTCGAGCGGATGGAGAAGGAGGGCGTGGTCGGCCCCGCCAATCACGCCGGCAAGCGCGAGATCCTGGTCGGCGGCGGCGTCGACCGTGGCGCCTTCGATCCGGACGAGGACTAGCGCCGACAAGCTCGGCCAGGGCGTTTTCGCCCCTGGCGCCCCTGGAACCATCAGTCCAACTATCGCCACACCACGTCAGTATCGGCGAGGCTGGCGCGGCCGGCCGGCTGATTCGCGCGGCCTTGGCGCGCTTGCCGGCCGATCGGCTGGCAGGCGCGGCGGCGAGAGGTGGATGCGAATGAAGATATGGCCGGTTGCTTCGAGCCTGGCGCTGGCGATGATCCTGATCGGCGGTGCTGCGCTCGGGCAGGACAACGCTCCTCAGCCTGCCGCCAAACCGGCAAAGGGCGCAGCCGCCAAGGCCCCTGTCCCCGCGGCCGCGCCCACCGCGGCTCCCGCCTCTGCGGACGAGGCCATCGCGCGCGCCAATGCCTATTTCAACAAGGCCACCACGATGGTCGCCAACTTCGTCCAGTTGGGCGCCGACCGCAAGCGGCTCGAAGGCAGGCTCTTTATCGAGAAGCCGGGGCGCATGCGCTTTGAATATGATCCGCCCGCCCCCGTCGAGATCGTTGCGGACGGCACCTCGGTTGCCGTGCGCGACATCAAGCTTGCCAAGCAGGACCTCTATTTCATCGGCCAGACGCCGCTGAAGTTCCTGCTTCAGGATCACATCGATCTTGCGACCGACACCAAGGTGCTCAACGTCGACAGCAACGCCAAGACGACCTCGATTGCCGTCGAGGACAGCGCCACCTTCGGCGGCACCTCGCGGATCACGCTCGTCTTCGACACGGCGACGTTCCAGTTGAGGCAATGGATCGTGCTCGACCCGCAGGGATTTGAGACGACGATCTCGCTCTTCAATGTCGACTATTCCAAGCGGCCCGATCCGGCGCTCTTCAAAATCAACCAGGACCGGTTCGACACAAGAAATTGAACGCTGCGCCTGTGCATAGCTTGGATTGGGGCTTGATCCGCCCGGATTGAGTCCCACATTCGGCGTGTGCAGGACCGGTCGCTGGGCAGTCCCCCGTGCCGCCCGCATCGGATGCACCGCCGGCCCCCTCCCGGCGTAAGCGTCGTCAGGCGCTGGCGCCCAACCCTCCCCCCGGGTTGGGCGCCATATTTTTTCGCCAAGGCAGTGGGCAATCGGCAATCGGCAATCGGTTGGCCATTGCCGACCGCGTTGGCCTCGGTGATATAGCCGACCCGACTGCTCCACTCCCGACTGCCAACTGCCGTGCTCCTGAAGCTTGCGACCTGGAACATCAATTCGGTGCGGCTGCGGCTGCCGCTCGTCATGCGGTTCCTCAAGTCGGCCCAGCCGGACGTGTTGTGCCTGCAGGAGACGAAATGCCGCGACGGCGAGTTCCCGACCCGGGAATTTCGCCGACGCGGCTATCGCCATGTCGCCGTCCATGGCCAGAAGGGCTACCATGGCGTCGCCATCGTCTCGCGCCTGCCCTTTCACGAAATCAAGCGGCGGGACTTTTGCGCCAAGGGCGATGCGCGCCATATTTCGATGCGCTTTGACGACGGCGCCGGGGCGGCCGCCGGCGCCGTGGTTCACAACTTCTATGTGCCCGCCGGCGGCGACGAGCCGGATGCCGCCGTCAACCCGAAGTTCGGTCACAAGCTCGCCTTCCTTGATGAGATGACGGCCTGGATGGCGGCCGACGGGATCGCGTCCGAGCGCGCCATCCTCGTCGGCGACCTCAACGTGGCGCCGCTGGAGACGGATGTGTGGAATCACAAGGCGCTGTTGCGTGTCGTGAGCCATACGCCGATCGAGGTCGAAAAGCTGACCCTCGTCCAGAATTCCGGTCCGTGGGTCGATGCGATGCGCCGCATCGTCGCGCACGAGGAAAAACTGTTCACCTGGTGGAGCTATCGCTCGCCGAACTGGGCGCTCGTCAACAAGGGCCGTCGGCTCGATCATGTCTGGCTGAGCCGACCGCTCGCGCCCGCTCTTGCCGGCATGCAGGTCCTGCGCGAAGCGCGGGGCTGGGAGCGCACCTCCGACCACGTGCCGGTCATTGTCGATCTGGAGCTGTAAGCCCGCGGTCAAGTACGGTCGCGCAGCGCCGTGAGCGGCTCAGGATGCCTCGACCGAAAAGCCGCGGGTCCTCTGCAACTCGCCGACGAACGTCGCCAGCCGCTTGGCGAGCAGGTCGCGCATGCGCGCGGCGCTTGCCGGGAATTCCGTCAGCACCCGATGGAAGAGCGCCCGGCTGATCTTCAGCACGGTCGTCGGTTCGCGGGCGGTCGCCGTGACCGGGCGTCGCGACGACGCAATGAGTGCAAGCTCGCCGATCAGCGCATCGGGCCCCGCCACCTGCGCGGCGCCCCCGTCGCCGGTTGCAAGGGCAATCGAGCCCGTCATCACGAAATAGCCTGCGTCGGCCGCATCGCCAGTGCGGAAGACCACATCGCCCGAGCGCAGGATGCGGGCCTCCGCCGAGAAGGCGATCAACCGGAGCGCTTCGAGCTCAAGCTCGGCAAGGAGCGGAATGCGGGCAAGCCGCCGGACGTCGTCGTCGAGCGCCATGGGGTTACGGCATCAGCTTGTAGCCGCCGGCTTCCGTCACCAGCAGCTGGGAGTTGGCGGGGTCGCGCTCGATCTTCTGGCGCAGGCGATAGATGTGCGTCTCGAGGGTGTGGGTGGTGACGTTGGCGTTATATCCCCACACCTCGCGCAGCAGCACATCGCGGGTCACGACCTGTTGGCCTGCCCGATAGAGGAATTTCAGGATGGCCGTCTCCTTTTCGGTCAAGCGCAGCTTGTTGCCCTTCGGGTTGACGAGGTGCTTGGAGCTGGGGCGGAAGGTGTATTGCCCGATCTGGAACATCGCCTCATCGCTCGCCTCGTGCTGGCGCAGATGGGCCCGTATGCGGGCCAACAGGACGGCGAACCGGAACGGCTTGGCGACATAGTCGTTGGCGCCCGATTCGAGCCCAAGCACGGCATCGGCATCCGAATTGTGTCCGGTCAGCATGATGATCGGGTTCTTGAAACCGTCCTTGCGCATGATCTTGACGGCTTCCCTGCCGTCCATGTCGGGGAGGCCTACGTCCATCAGAACGAGATCGGGAAGATCGCTGCGGGTGCAGGCGAGAGCCTTGGCGGCGGTGTCGGCCTCGGCGGCCGAGAATTCCTCATGCAGGGCCAGCTGCTCGGCGAGGGCCGTGCGCAGATCGTCGTCGTCGTCGGCGATCAGAATCTTGCGAACCTGAGCCATCACCTGTCTCCGGAACTCACACGGCAATGAGCAAACAAAGACGGCACCTGATGCTTGCGAGGCAGTCCAATTCCACGCAAATTGCGCAAGGAACGCCCCTCTGGCAAGGGGTTGCGGCCGCCGGGGCGTCGATGCTTGTGCAAATCACGCCTGTGCCAAAGATGCGCCACAGTGCTGAGAAGCGCGCCTCTTTTGGCCAAATCAAGGTGACGCGCCTTCCCGGCGCCAAGAGCCTGGGCAGATTGCTGGCAGGCGGCCTGCGCCTCACGTGCGCCCTCGGCCGCCAGGGGGTGTCGCATCGCAAACGCGAGGGTGACAGCGCGACGCCCGCAGGTCGCTTTCGCCTGCAGCGGGTCTTGTATCGCGCCGATCGGGGGCCGCGCCCGCAGACGCTGCTGCCGCGTGGGCGGCTGCGGCGCGGGGAGGGATGGTGCGATGATCCCGGCAGCGGCCGTTACAATTGCCCTGTCCGGCTGCCGTTTCGCGGCGGCCACGAGGCGATGTGGCGCGACGATCGGCTCTATGACGTCGTCATCGTTCTCGATCACAATGTGCGGCCCTGCCGCCGCGGCTACGGCAGCGCCGTATTTCTCCACATCGCCCAGCCGGACTTGGCGCCGACGGCCGGATGCGTTGCCGTAAGCGCCGTCGACATGCGCCGTCTGCTGCCGCGACTGTCGGGGCGCACCGTCCTGATGATCGGTTGAGTCTGGCAAGGCCTCGGCGGCCGGCTCAGGCAGGCGCCTGCGCCCGGCTGTAGCCGCGGCTGGCGCGCAGGAGTTCGCGCGTATAGGCCTCGCGCGCCTCGCCACGTCGCAGGCGCTCGACGTCGAGAAGCTCGACGAGGCTCCCCTCCTGCATGATGGCGATGCGGTCGCAAAGGTGGGCGACGACGGCCAGATCGTGGCTGACGAGAATGCTCGTCAGCCGGTGCGCGCGCCTGAGCCGGGCGATGAGGTTCAGGATCTCGGCCTGGATCGACACGTCCAAGGCCGAGGTCGGCTCGTCAAGAAGCAGGATGCGCGGGTCGAGGATCAGCGCACGGGCGATCGCGACGCGCTGGCGCTGCCCGCCCGAGAGCTGGTGCGGATAGCGGAAGCGGTGCTCGGGCCCGAGCCCCACATCGGCCAGCGCCCGCCCGACCAGGGCGCCCGCGCCCGCGATCTTGTGGATGGCGAGCGGCTCGTTGAGAATCTGGTCGACGGTCTGGCGCGGATGCAGGGAGGCGTAGGGGTCCTGGAAGACGAATTGGAGGAGGCGCCGCTCGCTCCTGGTGCGCCTGGCGCCGACCGCGCGGCCGGCGATGCGGACGCTGTCGCGCGGCGTCGGCAACAGGCCGGCGATCGCCCGCAGCACCGTCGATTTGCCCGACCCCGATTCGCCGACGATGCCGAAGGTCTCGCCTTCGGTGACCGCAAAGGAGACCTCGCGCACCGCCCGCACGGCAACGTGTCCGACGTGAAATGTCACAGAGAGGGCCGCCACTTCGATCATGGCTCGCCTGGTCATTGCAGCCATGCCGGATCGCGGGTGATCGTGGTGAGCTCCGCCTTCGGCCGGTCGATGCTTGGGGCTGCGGCAATCAGCGCCCGCGTGTAGGGATGGCGCGCCGCGGCAAGCCCGCTGGCCGCGCATTCCTCGACGATCCGTCCTCCATACATGACGAGCACGCGATCGCAGAAGCTCGAGACGATCGTCAGGTTGTGGCTGATGAAGATGAGCCCCATGCCGCGCTCGGCGACGAGTTCGTCGAGAATGCCCAGCACGTGGTTCTGCACCGTCACGTCGAGCGCCGAGGTCGGCTCGTCGGCTATCAGGAGGTCGGGCTCGGCGATGAGCATCATGGCAATCATGGCGCGCTGGCCCATGCCGCCCGACAGCTGGTGGGGATAACGGTGGAAGACGAGGTCGGGATCGCGGATGCGCACGGCGTCGAGCATGTCGAGGGCGCGCCGGCGCGCCTCACGGCGGCTGCCGCGGCGATGGAGGCGGTAGGTCTCCATGATCTGCTCGCCGATCTTGACCACCGGGTTCAGCGAATATTTCGGGTCCTGCATCACCATCGAAATGCGCCGGCCGCGGATGCCGAGCCATTCGTGCGGCCGCAGCGCCATGAGGTCTATCCCCCCCAGCGTGAGGCGCTTGGCGCTGACCATGCCCGGCCAGGGCACGAGGCCGAGGATGGCGCGTCCGGTCGTCGATTTGCCCGAGCCCGATTCGCCGACGATGCCGAGCCGCTCGCGGCCGAGGGCGAAGCTGACGCCCCGCACGGCGTGCGTGAGCCGGCCGCGGCCAGGAAAGGCGACGTCGAGCGCCTCGACTTCGAGGAGCGGCGCCGCGCTCATGCCGCCTTCGGATCGAACACGTCGCGCAAGCCGTCCCCGAGGAGATTGAAGCCGAGGCTTGCAACGAAGATGGCAAGCCCCGGGATCGTCGCGACCCACCATTGGTCAAGAATGAGGTCGCGGCCGGAGGAGACCATGGCGCCCCACTCGGGGGTCGGGGGCTGCTGGCCGAGGCCGAGAAAGCCCAAGCCCGCGGCCGTGAGAATGATGCCCGCCATGTCGAGCGTCAGCCGCACGATGACGGAGGACAGGCAGAGCGGCACGACATGGCGCAACAGGATGCGGGGGGTCGAGGCGCCCTGCAGCACGACAGCGGCGATATAGTCGCTTCTGGCGATGGTGATGGTCTCGGCCCGCGCGAGACGCGCATAGGGCGGCCAGGCGGTGAGGGCGATGGCAATGACCGCGTTGCGCAAGCCCGCGCCGAGCGCCGACGCGAAGGCGAGCGCCAGGATGAGGCGCGGGAAGGCGAGAAAGATGTCGGTGATGCGCATCAGCACGGTGTCGACGATGCCGCCGAGATAGCCTGCTGCGGTGCCGACGGTCAGCCCGATGGGCACGACGATCACGGAGACGAGCACGACGATCGTCAGCGTCACCCGCGCGCCGTAGACGGTGCGGGCATAGATGTCGCGGCCGAGTTCGTCGGTGCCGAACCAGTGGGTGGGGCTCGGCGGGGCAAGGCGATGGGCAAGGTCCTGCTCGATCGGCGAGATGCCGAAGGCAAAGAGCGGCGCAAGGGCCGCAACGAGAACGATGGCGAGGACCACGGCGAGGCCGCCGAAGGCGACGGGGTTGGAGCATAGCGCCACCACTCCGCGCCACAGGTTGGCAAGGAAGGCCTGGGTGCGGGATTTGGGCGTCTCGTCGGCGAGCCAAGCGCGCAGCGAGATCTTCCCGCCGGGGTCGGCGCTGGCAATCGTCACGGCGCCCTCAGCCGCGGGTCCGCGACCTTGTAGAGGAAGTCGCAACTGAGGTTGATACCGATGAACACCGCGCCGACGACAAGCGTGCCGCCGAGGACCGCGTTCATGTCGGCGTTGAACAGGGATTGCGTGATGTAGCGCCCGAGGCCGGGCCAGGCGAACACGGTCTCGGTGAGGACCGCCCCTTCGAGGAACCCCGCATAGGCAAGGCCGATCACCGTGATCAGCGGCACGAGGATGTTGGGAAAGGCGTGCCCCCACACGACGCCGCGGAACGAGCGCCCCTTGATGAGCGCCGCCGTGACATATTCCTGCGACAGCTGGTCGATCATGAAGCTGCGGGTCATGCGCGCGATATAGGCAAGCGCAATATAGCCGAGGATCGCCGCCGGGAGGATGAGGTGGCCGAAGGCGTTCCAGAAGATGCCCCATTCCCCGGCAAGGGCGCTGTCGATGAGGATGACGCCCGTTCTCGGCTCGAGGATGTCTTCATAGAAGACATCGAGCCGGCCCGGCCCCGACACCCAGCCGAGCCTGCCGTAGAAGACGAAGAGGCCGACGAGGCCAAGCCAGAACACTGGCATGGAATAGCCGAAGAGGCCGACGATGCGGATGGTATGGTCCGGCCAGCGGCCGCGGTTGGCGCCTGCGGCGACCCCGGCCGGGATGCCGACGGCAACGCCGATGATGGTGGCGATGGTGGCAAGCTCGAACGTGGCGGGAAAGAACCGCATGAGATCGTACAGCACCGGCTGCGAGGTGATGACCGAGTGGCCGAAATCGCCGGACAGCACCTTCTTGAGATAGATGAAATATTGCTCGGGGATGGAGCGATCGAGGCCCATGTCGAGGCGGGCCTTGTCGTAGACCTCGCGCGTGGCGCGGTCGCCCACGACGGCGAGCACCGGGTCGGCCGGAATGAACCGGCCGATGACGAAGGTGACGCAGGTAAGCCCGAGGAAGGTGAGGGCCAGGGAGGCGATGAAGGCGCCCGCCTGCCGCGCGACGCGCCAGGCCGCGCGGGCCGGCGAGGGCGCAGGCCGGCGGGCCGCCGGCAGGGGCGGCCCAGGCTCCGGCAGGGGAGCGGCGATCGTGTCCGGGATGGACATGGCGACCTTTCGTCGGCGGCAGGGGCTCTCGCCAGCTGGTTCGCAATGATCGTAACAGTTCTGCCGCGCGCCGGTCTATCAGCCGACGTCGGGATCGATTCCCGCACGGACGGGCGGATCGGAGTCGAGCAAGACCAGAGGGGCAGGCGAATCCGGCGCCAAAAGCGCCGCGACCGTGCTCTGGGTCGAAGCCTCACCTCGCCGCAGCAAAGAGCTCGACGGGGCGCGATTGCGTCACATCGATGAGCCCGACATCGGAGATGCGCAGCTGGGGAATGACGACGAGGGCAAGCAGCGAGTGCTGCATATAGGCGTTGTTGAGCGTGCAGCCGCACTGGCGCATCGCGGCCATCACCGCGCCCGCCTTCTGCGCCACGCGCTCGGCCCGCTCGTCCGACATGAGGCCGGCGATCGGCAGTTCGACGAGGGCGAGCTCGCGGCCGGCGCTGATGACGACGATGCCGCCGCCGACCTCGCCCAGGCGGTTTGCCGCCTGCGCCATGTCGGCTTTGTCGGTGCCGGCGACGATCAGGTGATGGCTGTCGTGGGCAACCGTGCTCGCCACAGCGCAGTCGCGCGTGTAGCCGAACCCTGACACGAAGCCGTTCATGACGTTGCCGCTTGCCCGGTGCCGCTCGATGACGGCGACCTGGCAGACGTCGGCCTGCCGGTCCATGGCAACCATCCCGTCGCGCACGGCAAGGGTGCGTTCGAGCGCCCGCGTCGGCGCCTGGTTCTCGATGACGCCGATGACGCGGGCTGCGACCTCGCGTGCGCCGGCGGGGGCAGGGATGGCAAAATCGGCGGCGGCGAGCCGGCGGCCGAGGTGCACGGTGTTGCGGGCGGCGGCCGGATAGGGATAGGGCGCAAGGTCGGCGACGAGCCGACCGCCCTCGGCGAGGATCTCGCCGCGCGCGATGACGATCTCGCTGGCGAAGTTCGCCAGATCCGAGGCGACGACCAGGTCCGCCCGCCGGCCGGGCGCGATGGAGCCGATCTCCCGCTCGAGCCCGAAGTGCTGGGCGGTGTTGAGGGTTGCCATCTGGATCGCCGTGACCGGCCGCACGCCTTGCGCGATGGCGTGGCGGACGACGCGGTCCATGTGGCCGTCCTCGACAAGTGTTCCCGAATGGCTGTCGTCGGTGCACAGGATCAGGTTGCGCGGATCGATGCCGCGCTCGGTCACCGCCTTGATCTGGGCGGCAACGTCATACCAGGCCGAGCCGAGCCGCAGCATCGCCCGCATCCCCTGGCGCACGCGCGCCAGGCAGTCTTCGAGGCGCGTGCCTTCGTGGTCGTCGGCCGGACCTGCAGCCGCATAGGCATGAAACGGCGGCCCGAGATCGGGCGAGGCATAGTGGCCACCGACGGTCCTGCCCGCCCCCTGCGTGGCGGCGATCTCGGCGAGCATGGTGGCGTCCTTGGCGATGACGCCGGGGAAATTCATCATCTCGCCGAGCCCGATGATGTTGGGCCAAGCCATCGCCTCGGCGATCTCGTCGGCGCCGAGGCGGGCGCCGGCGTGTTCGAGGCTGGGGGCGCTCGGCACGCAGCTCGGCATCTCGACATAGACGTTGATCGGCAGCGCCTGGGCCTCGTCGTGCAGGAGCTTCACCCCGGTCATGCCGAGCACATTGGCGATCTCGTGCGGATCGACGAACATGCTCGTCGTTCCATGCGGAATGACGGCACGCCCGAACTCGGTCGCGGTTACCATGCCACTCTCCACATGCATGTGGCCGTCGCAGAGACCGGGCACCAGATAGGCGCCCGCCGCATCGATGACCTTGGTCGCCTCGCCGATGCAACGGGGGGCACCGGCGCCCACGAAGGCAAAGCGCCCGTCCGCGATGGCGACGTCCGTCCCGGCAAGGATTTCGCCCGAGTAGACGTTGACCCATCGCCCGTTGCGCAGCACGAGGTCGGCCGCCGTCCGCCCCATCGCCACATCGATGAGCCGCGCTGCAGAGGCCTGCCAAGTTTTCAGGATTGCCACGTCGATCCATTCCCCTCCGCACCGGGCGGTGCGCCGGCGCCAAAGTCGCGTGCACCCAACTTAGCACATCAGAGCCGCGAGCTGCGGCCACGCCCTTCGCCCGCCGAGCGAAGGAGGGCCGCGTACTCAGTCGGTCAGGCGGGCATAGGCCGCCGCAAGCAGAAGGATGATGGCGCCATAGAGGATCTGCTTGATCGGTTCGGGGGCGTCGAGCAGCGTGAGGAGACTGGTCAGCACCGTAAGAATCAGCGCGCCGATGATGGTTCCGGCATAGCCGCCGCGGCCGCCAAGGATCGAGGTGCCTCCGATGATCACGGCGGCGACGGAGGGCAAGAGGTAGACGTCGGCGAGGCTGAGGTCGGCCGCGTTGGTGCTGCCGACGAGAACCAGGCCCGCGAGCGCGGCGAAAAATCCGCACAGGACATAGTCGACGAGCAGCACCTGCCAGACGCGGACGCCGGCGAGCTCGCACGCCTGGCGATTGTCGCCGACGGCGTAGGTGAGCCGGCCAAATCCGGTCCGGCGCAGGCCCCAGATCATGGCAATGGCGATCGGTGCCCAGAGGAACAGGTCGAGCGGCACGGCGCCCAGCACCTTGCCGGCGCCCAGCGCCTGGATGAACTCCGGCACGCGCGGCTCGCTTGCCAGCATCTTCTGGCTGTAGACGACCATCACTCCCTCGGTCATGAGCCCGGTGCCGAGCGTCATGACGAGCGGCTGGACGCGCAGCACGGCAATGCCGACGCCGTTGAGAAGACCCACACCCAGGCCGAGCCCAAGCCCGATGAGAACCGCGGCGACGCTGCCGAGAGAGGCATTCGTCGCCAACAGATAGGCCGAGCCGGTGGCGACGCTGGCGACGGAGAGGTCGATGCCGCCGGTCAGCATGACGAGCGTCTGGCCGGCGCCGAGAATGCCGAGCGGGGCGGCAAAGAGCAGCGCGTTCGAAATCCAGATCGGGGTCACCGTGCCCGGTCGCGCCACCTCGATGCCGGCGACGAACGCGATGAGCAGCAGGATCAGCGCGAGGATCGTGTTGCGGCGCAGGAAGGGCAGAATTCCCCCAGGCCCGCCAAGGCCGAAGCGCGAGCGCTGTCCGCCGGTCTTGGCCGGGAGGCTCACTTGCGGCTCTGCAGGAAGGCAGCAAACCCGCCGATCATGACGACGAGCACGATCAGGGTGCCTTGGATCACCTGGCCGTAGTTGGGATCGATGTCGAGATAGATCAGATCGGTCGGTATCAGGGTGAGGAGAAGGGCGGCAATCACCGGCCCCAGCATGCCGCCGCGGCCGCCGGTCAGGCTGACGCCGCCGATGACGATCGCCGCCAAGCCGCTCAGGGTGTAGTAGGTGCCGGCGAGGGGCGCGCCGATGCCGGTCGTCATCGTCAGGGCAAGCCCGCCGATGGCGCTGAACAGGCCCCCGAAGACATAGGCCAGAATGCGCGTCAGCTCGACATTGACGCCGCTGCGGAAGGCGGCGATGCGATCGCTGCCGATGGCATAGATCAAGAGGCCGATGCGGGTCCTGCGCACCGGAAGCCAGACGAGCAGCACGGAGGTGACGAGGAGGATCAAGGCATTCGGAACCCAGGCGCTGCACAGCCAGTCCGTGCACAGCGTGCCGGTCGCCAGATTGAGGAATCCCTCCGGCGCGCCGCCGCCGGGCTTTTCCAGAATGAGGAGCGCAACGCCGCCCCAGATGAAGCCGGTCGTCAACGTGACCACCACGTCCGGGATGCGGGAGAGGACGACGATGAGGCCGTTGAGCGCGCCCTGAACGGCCCCCGCGATCAGGATCAGCACCGCCAGCAGCAGCGCCTCCTGGTAGCTCGCATGCTGCATGGTGCTCGCGGCGAGGACGTTCGAGACCGCCATCAGGGAGCCGATCGAGAGATCGATGCCGCCCGACAACACGACGACGGTCTGTGCCGCGGCGGCCATCGCCAACGGCAGCGCGCCGAGCGCCAGCGATTGCAGGTCGAAGGCGCCGAATTCCGGATGGACAAGGATGGTGACCGCGAGAACAAGGACCAGCAGGGCCGGCATGCCGACGAGCGCCGGGTTGCGGCGCATGAAGCGGTGCAGCCGGGCGGCAATCGAAGGCCTTTGATCCGCTTCCGGCGGCGCCGAGGCATCCGATGCGCCACCATTCCTCTCCGAGGCGCGCGACTTGCCCGGTGCGGCGGTCACGCCAGCGCCTCGGCGCGCGCCGCAAGGCCGTGAGCGGCGCGCAGGAGCGTTGCCTCGTCGGCCGCGCTCGCCGGCATTTCGGCGACGATCCGGCCGCCGAAGAGGACGATCGTGCGGTCGCAGGCGAGGGGAATCTCGGGGAGCTCGGACGTAAAGAGCAAGACCGCCGAGCCGGCTGCAGCCAGGTCCCGGATGAGCGCATAGATCTGGCGCTTGGTGCCGATGTCGATGCCGCGGGTCGGATCAAAGCACAGCAGGGTCTGAAATCCGCTCGCCAGCCAGCGGGCAATGACCACCTTCTGCTGATTGCCGCCGCTCAACCGGCGCAATTCGGACTCGGCGCGCGTGTCGACGCGCAGCCGCTGCACGGCCTCGTCGACGCGCCGGCGTTCGGCGGTCATGGCAATCGGCCCCCAGGCGCCAATGCCCCGAACCATGGGCAAGGCGACATTCTCACGGATCGAGCGTTGCGGCAGCAAGGCCTGGATACGATTGGCCGGGACAAGCACGAGGCCCGCCCGGATCGCATCGGCGGGGTGGCGCAGGCGCAGCGGCTTGCCGTCGGCAAGAATGCTGCCCGCCTCGGCGCGCCGCACGCCCGCAATGCAATCGAACAGCTCGTCCTGGCCCTGGCCTTCCAGCGCGGCAACGCCCAGCACCTCGCCGGGGTGAATGCTGAAGGACACGTCATTGACCCGATGGCCATAGCGCAGGCCGCGCACTTCGAGGGCCGGCACGCCGGCAAACCTCGGGCTCGGCTCTGCGGCCCGGTGTGCCTCGGCGCTTGCTTTCACGACCTCCGATCCGAGCATCAGTGAGACGATCCGCTCCTCGCTGCCGCGCGCCGGATCGGTCACCCCGACCGTCACCCCATCACGCAAGACCGTCGCCCTGTCGCAGAGCGCCGAGACCTCGGCCATGCGATGGGAAATGAATATGACCGAGCGGCCGCGCTCGCGCCAGCTGTGGACGACCCGGAAGACTTTTTCCGAGAGATCCGCCGGCAATGCTGCGGTGATCTCGTCGAGCACGAGGATTTTTGGATCGGAAGCCAGCGCCCGAGCGAGGTCGATCAGCCGCAGGATCGGATAGGGCAGGTCGCGGATGAAGGAGGCATGATCGAGATGGCCGACGCCGAGATCGGCGAGATGGTCAAGGACTGCCGGCAATGACACGCGGGCGAGGCGAAGGTTCTGCGCAACGGTCAGGTCAGGCACCAGTGCCGGATCCTGGTAGACCGAGACGATGCCGGCGCGGCGCGCCTCCGCGGGGGAGCGGAATGCCTTGGCCTTACCGTCGAGGCTTACCGTTCCGCCATCCGCAGCAAACACGCCGGTCAGAATCTTGACGAGCGTGCTCTTGCCCGCGCCGTTGGCGCCCATGAGCGCGTGGACTTCGCCGGCGCGGACCGTAAGGGAGGCCGCCCGCAGCGCCACGACCGAGCCGAAACGCTTCCCCACGTCTCGAATCTCGAGCAGGGAAGAGGCTTCGGTCATGGCGAGAGCAGGCCTAGGTCAGCCTCTCCAAGGCAGGAATCACAAATGCCGACAACGGGCGTCATCCCGCCGGAAGCGAAGCGGAGAGCCGGGATCCGGTGCAGCGCTCCACGACCCGCCATGCGGCGCCTTGGATCCCAGACCGCCGCAAGGGCGGCTCCCTGGATGACAAGATCGTTCCAGGGAGGCGACCACAAAAGAACTCCGCTCACGGCCCTTTGCAGGCAAGGATCTGCGGCATCGTGTAGGTGGTATAGGGCTTCACCTCGAAGTCTATGCTGTAGAACGGATCGAGCTTCGCGTCGTAGACTTTCTTGAGGTTTTCGAGGTTGGCGTCAGTCGTGTTGTCCCACACCTCCGGCGTGATCTTGATCAGGTGGGGATGATCCTTCTTCTGCAAGACGTCGAGGGCGACGGCCAAGCCTGCCCCGCCGACTGACGGAGGATTGGTGACGGCCGCTCCGCTGAAGCCGTCGCCCTTGAGGTTGATCAGCTGGCCCACAAAGCCGTTGTTGTCGGCGCCGACGACCGGCACGTAGGATTTCTGGGCGGTCTTGAAGGCGTCCACGACAACGGAGTCGATGCCGGACGTCCACACCCCGTCGATCTCCTTGCCGGAAGCGAGGAGGTCCTTCATTTGCTGGGCGCCCTTGTTCAGGGCCCAGCCCGTGAAGGTCGATGCCACCACCTTGATGTCGGGATAGTTCTTCAGGGCCTCGGTGAAGCCCTGGTGGCGATCGGCATCGGCCGGCACGCCGTCGATGCCACGCATCTCGACCACGTTGCCCTTGCCTTTCAGATGCTCGAAGAGCCAGGTCGCGCCGACCTTGCCGTAGGCCACCTGGTCGTTGGTGAGCACATAGGCTTCGGGCGCAGAGACGGCCTGGTCGACCGCCACCACGACGATCCCCTTGGTGGCCGCCTGCTTGATCACCGGGTTCAGCGCCTCCCGGTCCGACGGATTGACGATGATGGCGTTGACGCCGGCCGAAATCAGATTGCGCAGGTCGGCGATCTGTTCGGCGGGACCGCCGTTGCGGTTGGCGACGACCACTTTGGAGACGATGCCGGAGGCCTCGGCCTGCGCCTTGATCGAACAGATCATCTCCTCGCGCCAGCCATTGCCGATCAGGGTGTTGGACACTCCGACCACATATTTGTCGGCGGCCGATGCCGCGCCGGCACCGGCGAGCGCACACAGCACCGACGCCAGTGAGAGATATGCGAGCTTTTCCGAACGCTTCATGGACTCCTCCCATTTTTGGCCACGTCCGCCTTTACGTGCGAACTGCCCTCGCGTGCTTCGATGCACGCTGCGCCAGGGACAATCAACCGATATCAGGGCCCTGCAGCCGTGCGCAACGTCGGCCAACGTCATTGCGAGCCGAAGGCGAGGCAATCCAGACGTCGCGGGTCCGAATGCGGTTCGATTGTTGCCATGCGCGGCGTTCACTATGGCCGTATCGCGGCGGTTGTGCGCGCGGCGGCTGCATTGTTTCGCTGCGCTCGCAATGACGGAACGCCGCCGTCCTGCCATCGCGCTAGGCCCTGATGCCAAGCAGCGCTCGATTTGCCGAGAGATCGCTATGGGTGGCGGCGAAGTCATCGAACACCCGATCGGTGACTTCGATGATGTGGTCAGCAATGAACTTGGCGCCGTTGCGTGCGGCGACCTCGGGATGTTCGAGGCAGCACTCCCATTCATAGACCGCCCATCCGCCGAAATCGTAGGCGGCCAGGCGCGAGAAGACGCCGCGAAAATCGACTTGGCCGTGACCCAGGGAGCGATCGCGGCCGGCGCGCTTGAGCCACGGCTGATAACCGCCGTAGACGCCCTGCCGGGCGGTCGGATTGAACTCGGCGTCCTTCACATGAAACATCCTGATGCGTTCGTGATAGGCATCGATGAAGCCGAGATAGTCCATGCACTGCTTGATGAAATGGCTGGCGTCATAGTTGATGTGGCAGCGCGGATGATTGCCGACGGCGGCAAGGAACATCTCGAAAGTCTCGCCATCGAAAATGTCCTCGGTCGGGTGGATTTCGTAGCAGAGGTCGACGCCGGCTGCATCGTAGGCGTCAAGGATCGGCTTCCAGCGGCGGGCCTGCTCCGCGAAGCACTCCTCGATCAGGCCGGCCGGGCGCTGCGGATAGGGATAGAAGTAGGGCCAGGCGAGCGAGCCTGAAAACGTCACGTGCTCGGTGAGACCGAGGCGATGGGAGACCTCCGCCGCCTTGCGCACCTGGTCGGCCGCCCACAGGCGGCGCTTCTCGGGATTGCCGCGGACGGCCTGCGGCGCTTGGCCGTCGAACATCGCGTCATAGGCCGGATGCACGGACACCATCTGGCCCTGGAAGTGCGTCGAGAGCTCGCTGATGGCGATTCCGATATCGGCGAGCCGGCCCTTGATCTCATCGCAATAGGTCGCGCTCTCGGCCGCCTTGTCGAGATCGAACAGGCGCCTGTCCCATGTCGGGATCTGGATGCCCTTGTAGCCGTAGGCTTGCGCCCAGCGGGCGATGCCGGCGAGCGAATTGTGCGGCGGGGCATCCTGCGCGAACTGCGCCAGAAACAGGGCCGGCCCCTTGAGCGTCTTGATCGTCGCCTCCTCGACCCTGGCCTCGACGGATTTTGGCATAGGTACGTCGATGGCCCGGACGCGGAAAATGGCACAAACGTTCCGATTGTCAATTATGGAATTTTCATTCTACTTTGGCAGGATCGGGGGGTGGCATGGACATTCGGCTCGACGGCAAGGTCATCATCGTTACCGGCGCGACGCAAGGCGTCGGCGAGGCAGTCGCGCGCCTGGCGGCCGAAAGCGGCGCCGCGGGCATCATGGTCACCGGCCGCAACCCTGAGCGCGGCAAGGCGGTGGTCGAGAGGATCGTCGCAGTCGGAGCGCCGGCGGCTTTTGTCGCCGCCGACCTTGTCGATGCATCGGCCCCGCAGGCGATCGTATCGGCATGCATCGAGCGTTTCGGGCGCGTCGACGGCCTCGTCAATGCGGCCGCGCTGACCGACCGGGCCTCGCTTCTCGACGGCACGCAGGAATTCTGGGACCGGATGCTCATCGCCAATGCCCGGGCGCCCTTCTTCCTGATGCAGCATTGCGTGAACGACATGCGGCGGCGGCGGGCCCCCGGCGCGATCGTCAATGTCCTGTCGGTCAACATCCACTGCGGTCTGCCCTCGCTTGCCATCTACTCGGCATCGAAGGGGGCGCTGGCGGTTCTCACCAGGAATATCGCCAACGCGCACAAGGAGGATCGCATCCGCGTCAACGGCATCGTTCTGGGCTGGACCGACACGCCGTCCGAGCGGCAGATGCAGGCGGTGACGCTCGGCAGAGGCGAGGGGTGGCTCGAGGCGGCCAGCCGGGTGCAGCCGTTCGGGCGACTTCTCTCGCCGGACGACGTCGGGCGGCTCGCGGTGTTTCTTCTCAGCGATGCCGCCGGCCCGATGACGGGCGCGCTGATCGACCAGGAGCAGCGCGTCGCCGGGGCGCCCGGCTGAGCGGCGGGCCAGTGATGGCGGCGCAGAAGGCCATGATCGGCGCCCGGCGGCGGGAGGCCGTGGGCTATGGCTTGCCCAAGACCTATGAGGACCTGCGAGCCGTCCTTGCCTCCGGCGCCATGCACCTGCCCAAGCGGCTGCGGCAGGTGGCGACCTTCCTCGCACAGCATCCGAGCGAAATGGCCGTCGGCACGGTAAGCAGCATCGCGGAAAAATCGGGCGTGAAACCCTCAACTCTGGTGCGCTTTGCCCAGACGCTCGGCTATTCGGGATTTTCCGATCTCCAAGGCATCTTCAAGCAATACGTCACGGGAAGCTGGCCCGAGCAGCGCGAACGGCTGAGCCCGCCCGATCACGCGGCAGCAAGCAAGGATCCCAATTTCCATCTCGTGGTCGGCTTGGCGAATGCCTCGATGCAGTCGTTGGCGCGCGTTGCCGAGACGATCGATCTTGCGGGCTTTGCCGCCGTCGTGAAGGCGCTCGCCGAGGCCGAGGTGATCTATCTCATCGGCAGCAAGCGCGCCTTCCCGGTCACGACCTACCTGTCGCTTGCTCTGGCGCAGCTTGGCATCACCAACATCCTCATCGACAATGTTGGTTCCACGGCCTTCGCCCAGATCGGCTGCACGACGCCACGCGACGCGGTGCTCGCGATCAGCTTCAGCCCATACAACTCGATCACGCCCGAACTCGCCGCGGCGGCGGCCGAGCGCGGCACGCCCGTTGTCTCGATCACCGACAGCGTCCTCAGTCCCCTGGTGTCTCTGTCGGCGGCGTGGATAGAAGTCATCGAAAGCGAATTCGGCGGCTTCCGCTCCATCGCCGCGACCATCGCGGTCGGCATGGCCGTGGTCCTGGCGGTGGCGAAAAACAACCGCCCGTCGAGGAACTGAGACATGCGATCCAGAACCGCCGCTGCGCCGCTCCATCTGTCGGATGTCCTCTCTGCTTTGCCACGTTGATGTCGCAGGTTCCAGAAACCATTCCGCGGCTGCGCGGCGCCTTCGACCGCGACGGCGCCATCGCCCTTCTGCGCCGCGCTGTCGCCTGCGAGAGCGTCACCGGCAATGAGCGCGAAATTGCCGCGCTGCTCGCCGACGAGCTGCGCGCGCTCGGCGCGAGCGATGTCGAGGTTCATGATTTTCTGCCTGGTCGAGGCAACGCCTGGGGCGTTCGGCGGGGCACGGGCGGCGGGAACGGCGTCCTTCTCATCGGACACACTGACACCGTGCACGCCCGCGGTTGGCGCGAGCGCTGGGCGGGCACCGAGCGCGCCGCCCCCTTTGGCGGGGCCATCGTCGATGGGGCGCTTTGGGGGCGCGGCGCGGCCGACCTGAAGGGCGGCCTTTGCGCTGCCATCGAAGCCGTGCGAACGCTCGACCGCGCCGGCATCGCCCTGGCAGGCGACGTGGGCTTCGGCTTCGTCGGGGACGAGGAAAGCGGCGAGCCGGGCTCCGGCGTCAGCGCCGGAATGAAGGATTTTGCCCGGCTCATCGGGGACGGACGGTTTCCGAAGCCCGATTTCGCGATCTACCTCGAACCGACGACGCTCGACGTCTACTCGGCGCAGATGGGGTTTTTCATCTGCGATCTCAAAATCACCGGCCGCTCGGCCTACTTCGGCGTTCCGGAAGAAGGCATCGATGCGCTCAAGGCAACCCATGCGGTCCTCTCCGCGCTCTGGGCGCATTCTCGCGCGCTCGCGACGCAAGGTTCGCACGCTCTCGTCGGCGCCTCGTTCCTCCTGGTGAACGCCATCACCGGCGGCGGCTACATCGCCGTGCCCGGCGAATGCCGCCTGAGCCTCATCCGCAAGCTGCGGCCGGGCGAGGAGCTCGATGCGGCACGATCGGTGCTCGAAGAAGCGGTCAGGGACACGGTGCTCGATCCTGGCATCAATATCGAGTTTGCCTATCCAGCGGGGCGCGACCATCGGGTCGGCGGCACGCCGAGTGCGGTTGATCCCGGCCATCCCGCGATCATCGCACTGGCCGAGGCCATGCGCGCGCTGCGGCCGGATCGGGGCCGCATCGCCGGCGCGCCGTACTGGTCGGAGGCGCCGTTCCTCGTCGCGCTGGGCATTCCGACGGTCTATTGTGCGCCAGGCGACATTCGTGTTTGTCACACGCTGGAGGAGCGCATCGAAATCGACGAATATTGCGACGGGACCGTCGCGCTGGCGGCGTTTCTCGCCGACTACTGCAACCGACTGCGCTGACGCACCACTTCAAAGAACCAAGGAGGAGAGCCGCATGCTGGAACGGATCATCTCGAAGACAGCCGTCTTTGCCGGAACGATCGCCTTCGCCGCCGGGCTCCCGCTGACAGGCGCAAGTGCCCAGGAAACCAAGGGGCCCGGGGGCGAGACCGCAACCCCAGCGAACGCGCTTATGCTGAGCGATGCCGAGGTCGCCAAGATCAAGGAGGGCAAATACAGCGCGGCTCTGCTTTGGCATACGTCATCGGACTTCGTGAACGCGGTAACGGCCGGCGCATCCGACGAGTTCTCGCGGCTCGGCGTGACGATCGTTGCCACGACGGATGCGGGCTTCGATGCCGCCAAGCAGAAAAGCGACGTCGAGACCGTGATGGCCAAGAAGCCGAGCGTCATCCTGGCGCTGCCGCTCGATCCGGTGGCCTCCGCCGAAGCATTCCGTCCGGCGGTTGCGGCGGGGACGAAGCTCGTTCTGCTCTCGAACGTGCCGAAGGGCTATGTTCAGGGGAAGGATTACGTCGCGATCGTCACCGATGATCTCTTCCAGATGGGCAAGCAGGCCGCCGACGCGCTCGCCGCCGCGCTCGGCAAGAAGGGCAAGGTCGCCTGGATCTTCCACGATGCGCAATACTACGTCACCAACCAGCGCGATAACGCCTTCAAGACGACGATCGAGAAGGACTATCCCGACATGAAGATCGTCGCGACCGCCGGCATCACCGATCCGGCCCGCGCGCAGGACATCGCCCAGGCGCTGCTCACCAAGACCCCCGATCTCGACGGCATCTATGTGACCTGGGCGGAGCCTGCCGAAGGCGTGCTTGCCGCGCTGCGCGCGGCCGGCAATACGAAGACCAAGATCGTCACCCTCGATCTCTCCGAGCCGGTTGCGCTCGACATGGTCAAGGGCGGCAATGTCGCAGCCATCACGGCGGACAAGGCCTACGAGCTTGGACGGGCCATGGCGACGGCGGCGGGCTACGGCCTGATCGGCAAAGCGGCGCCCGCCTTCGTCGTCGCCCCCGCGCTCACGGCGACCAAGGCCAATGTCGCTCAAGCCTGGCAGGACTCGCTGCATCGCGATGCGCCGAAGTCCGTGACAGCGGCGCTCAAGTAGCGCATCGCGGCGCTCGTCGAAGGCGGAGGGGCGAACAATTGCGCCTCTACATGTGCGCGCTCGCCCCGGCCGCCTCCCATGGGCCAACGAGGCATGCTGCGTCTCAACGGTGGATCGTGCGCATGATGGCGTGCCGCCGGGCCGGACCGCCCATGACCGCCGGTCACCGGGCCCGGCAGTGACGCGGCTCATGCCTGCCATGCTGTCGGCGCTGCGCGCGACCGAGCCCGCCAAATACGTCATCTATGTCGGCTTTTTGGCCATTTTCGCGCTTTTTGCCGTGGCTCTGCGCGACAGCGGCTTTCTGACGACGGCCAATCTCCTCAACATCATCCAGCAGACGACGTCGGTGACCGTGATGGCGGTTGCCACGGTGTTTGTCTTGACCGTCGGTGAGATCGATCTCTCGATCGGCTCGGTGGTGGCGATTGCGGCGCTGGTTGCCGCCGTGACCATGCGCGAATTCCCGTGGCCGCTCGGCGTCCTGGCAGGACTTGCGGCCGGAGTTGCGATCGGCTTCGTCAACGGGGCGCTCGTTGCCTACGTGCGCCTGCCCTCGTTCCTGGTGACGCTGGCGACGATGGGACTTCTTGCCGGCGTGGCGCGATCGCTCACCAACCTGCAGTCCGTGCCGGTCGAGGACGATGTGTTCAACGCGCTCTTCGGCTCGGCGGCGCTGCTCGGCATCCCCTCCCTGGTGCTGTGGAGCGTCGCCGCCGTCGGCATCGGCCATTTCGTCTTCCGCGAAACGCGCTTTGGCGCGCACGTCCATGCAACCGGGGACAATGCCGGCGCGGCGCGCGCCGGCGGCGTCAAGGTCGAGCGCATTCGCCTCGCCTGCCTCGTCGTGAGCTCGACCTGCGCGGCCCTTGCAGGGCTCCTCTACGCCGGGCGCCTGCATGGCGCCCGCTACACGCTCGGCGAGACGGATCTGCTGACCGTGATCGCCGCCGTGATTGTCGGCGGCACGCGGCTCAGCGGCGGGGCGGGCAGCGTTCCGGGCGCCCTGATCGGTTCGCTGCTCATGGGAATGCTCAACAACGGGCTCATCCTGATGGGGCTGTCGGTCTCCGACCAGATGATCGTGCGCGGCTTCATCATCCTGGCGGCTGTCGCGCTCACGCTGCGCGATCGGACGCGCTGAAATTTTCGGGGTCGCATCATGTTTCTGGAACCGCTTCGCCGCCGCAATCCGCGCCTCATCGAAACGGCAATCGAGCTGCACCAGACCGGGCGCCTGCCTGCCAACACCTATCTCATCGACCTCGATGCGGCCGAGGCGAATGCCCGCCTGATCCGCGCCGCGGCCGATCGCGCCGGCGTCAAGGTCTTTGCCATGACCAAGCAGATGGGCCGCAACGCCGCGCTCTGCGCCGCCCTCATGCGCGGCGGGATCGACAAGGCGGTCGCCGTCGACATGGCCTGCGTCAGGGCCTGCTCCCGGGCCGGCATGGCGATCGGCCATCTCGGCCATCTCGTCCAGGTCCCACATGCGGAAGCGGGTGCCGCGGCTTCGGTCGCGCCGGAGTATTGGACGGTATTCAACCAGGAAAAAGCTGAAGAGGCCGGTCGCGCCTCGAAGGCCGCGGGGCGCAGGCAGGCGCTGCTCGCGCGCATCCAGGCCCCGGGTGACACCTTCTACCTCGGTCATGAGGGCGGCTTTGATGCAGCACAAGTGGTCTCGGTCGCCGCCGCCCTCGATGCCATCGAGGGGGCGCGGTTTGCCGGCATAACGACGTTTCCTGCGCTGCTGTTCGATGCGCAAAGCCGCGCCATCAAGCCGACCCCGAACCTCCTCACCCTGGAGCGGGCGGCCTCGGCCCTCGCCAAGGCCGGGCGACGTTCCATCGAGATCAATGCGCCAGGCACTACGTCCTCGACCGTCGTCGACGCGCTTGCCCGTGCCGGGGCAACACAGATCGAGCCGGGCCACGGGCTCACCGGGACGACGCCGCTCCATGCGCTCGAGGAGCTTCCGGAAACGCCTGCCGTCGCCTATGTCAGCGAAGTGTCGCATTTCGCCGGCGGCCGCGCCTATTGCTTCGGTGGCGGGCTTTACATCGACCCCATCTTCCCGCCGTACGAGGTCAAGGCGATCGTCTCATGTGAGCCGACGGTGCAGGCCTCGGCCTTGGCCTCGGTCGAGATCCCCCCGCCCTCGGCCATCGATTACTATGGGATCATCGATGCGCCGCTGGTTCGCCCGCGGGTCGGAGACACCGTGGTCTTCGGGTTTCGGCCGCAGGCGTTCGTGACGCGCGCCTTGCTTGCGGGCGTTCGCGGCATCGCGTCCGGCCCGATTTCGCTCGAGGCGATCGCGGATGGCTTCGGGCATCCCGTCGACTGGCCGATCTGACCGGACGCCACCATGCCAGCCGCCGCCCAGAGACCCGAACATTCGCAGCCGCCCGTGCTGGCCCTGGAGGGCATCCACAAGACATTTGGCGGGGTCGTGGCACTGCAATCGTTCGATCTCGAGATCGAGGCGGGCGAGGTCGTGGCGCTCGTCGGCGACAACGGGGCGGGCAAGTCGACCGTCGTGAAGATCATTGCAGGGATGCTGCACCCGACCTCCGGCCGCCTGCGGCTCGACGGCGCGGATATCACCTTTGCCGATCCGAGCGAGTCGCAGGCGCGCGGCATCCAGGTCGTCTACCAGGATCTCGCGCTTGCCGATGGGCAGCCGGTCTACATGAACATGTTTCTCGGCCGCGAGCGAGTCATCGGGCCGCTCCGCCGCCTCGATCGACGAGGCATGATCGCCGAGACGGCCGAGCTCGTGCAGGCCCTCGATGTGCGCATCCCCTCCGTCCGCGCCCGTGTTCGCGATCTCTCCGGCGGCCAGCGGCAGGGCGTCGCCATCGCGCGGGCCACCCATTGGGCGCGAAAGCTCGTCCTCATGGATGAGCCGACGGCGGCGCTTGGCGTTGCCGAGACGGCCCGGGTCGAAGCCAATATCCGCTCGCTCAAGGAGCGCAATCTGGCGATCCTTCTCATCAGCCACAGCCTCGACCAGGTGTTTCGGCTCTCCGATCGCATCTGCGTCCTGCGCCGCGGCGTCCAGGTCGGAGTGCGCCGGACGAACGCGACGAGCAACAACGAAATCGTCTCGATGATCACCGGGCTCAGCTGATCGGACTATCCGGAGGGGTTCTCATGGGATTGCTTGACGGCAATATCGTTTGGATCACGGGCGGGGGCAGCGGCATCGGCCGGGCCTGCGCGGTCGCATTTGCAAGGGAGGGCGCGCGGATTGCCTTGACCGGCAGGCGGCTTGCCGCGCTCGAAGAAACGGAGGAACTCGTCAGGAAGGACGGCGGCACGTGCATGCTGGCGCAGGCTGATGTTGCCGCCGCGCAGGAGGTCAACAAAGCTCTCCAATCGATCGTGGCGGCATGGGGCGACCCGCACATCCTGATCAACAACGCCGGCGGCAACGTCGCCAGGCGCCACTGGGGCAACTTGGCGCCGCAGGCCGTGTCGCAAGTGATCGACATCGATCTGAAGGCGATGTTCCTGTGCACGCTCGCAGTGCTCCCGGCCATGCGGGGGCGCGGGGACGGGCGCATCGTCCATATCGCCTCGCAGGCAGGAGTATCGCTGCAGACGGTCAGTGGGCCGACCTACAGCGCCGCCAAGCACGGCGTGGTGTCGATGAGCGCCACGCTCAATGCGGAAGAGGGCATCCACGGCATTCGCAGCATCTGCATCTCGCCTGGCGAGGTCGCCACGCCCATTCTCGATTCGCGCCCCTCGCCGCCGAGCGCGGAGGAACGGGCAAAGATGCTGCAGCCCGAGGACGTGGCGGCGACCGCCTTGTTCTGTGTCACCTTGCCGGCGCGCGCCTGCGCCACTGAGGTGGTGCTGCTGCCGACCGACGACCGCCACGTGCGGGCGCAGGCCAAAGCCATCGAGGCGATGGTCGCCCGCCAAGGCTGACCAAGAGCCGGGCGGCTCGACGTCAGGAGGTCGCGGCGGCGCTCGTCGCGACGGGGGCGATGGCCGAGGCGCGGCGCGCCGCAGCAAGGTCGTCGCGCAGGTTTGCCCGCAGCACCTCGACATCGGCGGTGAGGACGAGTTCATCGAAACCGAGTTCGACCGAGCGCGCCGCTTCCCCGGCCTTGACCGCGTGGAGCGCGACCGGCAGGCCAGCGGCGTGGCCGGCGGCGACAATCGTTGCCAAGGCTTCGCCGAAGGCTGGCCGCGAGCGGTCCTTGCCGACGCCGATGCCGAGACCGAGGTCGACCGGGCCGACGTGCAGCCCGGCGAGCCCGGGCACGTGCGCAATCTCGTTGATCGAGGCCAAGCCGCGCCGGTCTTCGATCATGGCATAGATGGCCGGCCGGATCTCGGCGACATCGGCAGGCTCGACGCGCATACCGTAGCGCTGTCCGCCATAGCTCCGCAGCCCCTCCGGCTGATAGCGGGCACGCTTGATCGCCGAGTGGACCAGGTCCGGCCCCGACACCATCGCGATGACGACGCCGGAAGCGCCCTGATCCAATACGCGCGGGATCAGGGAGAGGTCGTCCTCGCTGACCCGCACGAGCACCGGCACGCCGAGCACGTCGAGAAGCTGGATGCCGCGAAAGGCGAGTTCCAGATCCCAGGCGCCATGCTGCAGGTCGATGCCGACCCAATCATAGCCCGTCCGCCCGACGATCTCGACGACCAGTGGATCGGGGATCGACAGCCAGCCACCGATCCGTACTCCGGCAGGGGGAGCGACCGATTGCAGGTTCGCCATATCCTCGCCCTTTCCGCGCGGCTGAGTGCTGTCCTTCGGCGCCGCCAGGAACGATTGCGCCAATCGTTTGGATTGCCATATAGCGGAGGCCGATCTGGCCCGTCAACACTCGGGCAGCATCATGCGTGGGCCTTGTCCTTGCCCAAGCTCGACGGGAACGATATGAGCGCGACAGTGCCGAACCCTTTCACCCGACGGGCAGGATCCGCAAGTGAACATCGACGGAGGCACGGGCCGTGACCGATGAGGCGCCCACGCGGCGCACGGCAATGCCTCGCATGCGTGTGCTCAAGGACGTTGCCCGCCTTGCCGGCGTCGACGCTTCGACCGTCTCGCGCGTCCTGCGGGGCGATGATCGCAAGCCGGCCAAGGCCGAAACCCGCGACCGCATCCTCCAGGTGGCCCAGACCATCGGCTACCGTCCGAACGGTGTTGCGCGCAGCCTGCGCACGCGCCGCACCGAAGCCATCGCGCTTGTCATTCCCGATGCCGCCAACCCGGGGTTTGCCGAAATCTTCAAGGGGGTTCAGGCAGCCACGGTCCAGGCCGGCTGGCATGTCATCGTCGTCGAGGGCCGCCCATCGAGCCGGCCCGATCTCGGCTGGGATCGTCTCGTCTTCGAGGGCCGCGTCGACGGCGTGCTTGTGCTGGTCGCCAGCATCAACGATCCGGTGGTGAAAAGGGTGGCGCGCAGTGGCGTCCCCATCGTCCTCGTCAA
>JAFAME010000153.1 GCA_019233695.1 Methylobacteriaceae bacterium | reverse complement strand
CTTGGCTCATATTCACACGCGCTTCCCGGTCACGCGGATGCCCGCTCAGCGCTTGCCGCGCCGATCGACGAGCGCATCTTCTTTGCCGGCGAGGCGTGCTCGCCGCACGATTTCTCGACGGCCCACGGCGCCTACGAGCCGGGAGTGGCTGCGGCGCGCGCCTTCCTCGCCTCGCGCTGAACCGCGCGGAAAGTCGTCAGGGCACCTGGCCGGCCCGACGCATCAGGAACTCGCGCATGCCCGGATCCTCGCAGAGGCCGATGGCGCGGTTGTACGCTTCCTCAGCTTCCGGCAGCCGCTGCATCCTTTTCAGAAGATGCGCGGCGAGCGCCCAATAGGGCTGATAGCTCCTGGTGGCGTCGGCCGGGATGGCGTTCAGCAGCTCCCACCCCGTCGCCGCCCCGCGCGCCTCGGCAACCGCGGCGGCGCGTCCGACCAGCGCGCCAATAGTCGGCGCGAGCCGCACCAGGCCCTCATACAAAAGCGCGATCGCCTCCCAATCGGTGTGGCCGGTGACGGCGCGCTGGGCATGCGCCGACTGGATCGCCGCCTCCAGCTGGAAGCGGCCGATGCGGCCGCCTTTCTCGGCTGCCATCAAGAGCTGCTCGGCCTCCACGATCATCGCGCGCGACCAGCGCGCCGCGTCCTGCTCCGACAGCGGGACATAATCGCCCGCGGGCGTGCGGCGCCCGTCCCGCCGTGCTTCGCAATGCAGCATGAGGGCGAGGAGGCCCTGCACTTCGGGCTCGCCCGGCATCAGCTGCAGGAGCAGCCGGCCGAGATCGATCGCCTCCAGGGCCAGCCCCTTGCGGCGCGGATCGGCGCCCGCGACATCGTCCCAGCCGCTGCCGTAGGCGGCGTAGATCGCCTCCAGGACGGCGTGAAGCCGCGGCGGCAGGTCCTTGGGCTGCGGCAGCTCGAAGGCCATGCCGGCGTCGCGAATCTTGGCCTTGGCGCGGGTGAGCCGCTGGCCCATCGCGGCGGGCTGAACGAGAAACGCCGAGGCGATGCGGGCTGCATCGAGCCCAAGCACCGTCTGGAGCATGAGCGGCGTGCGCGCGGCTGCGTCGATCGCCGGATGGGCGCAGACGAACATCAGCTTCAGCCGCTCGTCGGGAAACATCATGTCGGCGCTCGCCAGATCCTGCGCCTCATCGGCCACCGCCAGCAGCGTCGGCACCGCCTCGGCATGCACGCGGGCGTGGCGGCCCGCATCGATTGCCCGCCGCCGCGCCGCGGTCAGGAGCCACGCCTCGGGCTTTTCCGGAACGCCGGTCCGCGGCCACGTTTCAAGGGCGGCACGGAAGGCATCCGCAAGCGCGTCTTCGGCCGCCGCCACGTCGCGCGAGCGGGCGGCGAGAAAGGCGAGCAGCCGGCCGTAGGAATCGCGCGCCGCCCGCTCGATGGTGCGGTGCGCGTCCATGGCGGCAGCTCAGCTCACCGGCGGCAGATTGGGCCGGACCTCGACCAAGCCGCCGGGCCCCGCCGGGTATCGTGCCGCCCAGTCGAGGGCAGTGTCGAGATCCGGCACATCGATGATGAAGAAGCCGCCAAGCTGCTCCTTGGTGTCGGCAAAGGGCCCATCCTGCACGAGCCGCTGACCGTCGCGCAGGCGAACGGTCCTGGCAGCGCCCGGTGCTTCGAGGCCGGCGCCCGCCACGACGATCCCGGCATCCTTGAGCGCCTGCATGTACGGCAGAAAGCCCTTCCAGAAGGCCTCTCTCTTCTTGGGGTCCTTGCGGGCCTCGAATTCCTCGGGGCTCAGGTAGAACAAAAGCGAATAGTTCATGACGTCCTCTCAGCTGTTGCGGTTGGCGGGATCGATTGCCCGGCGGAAAGATCCGACAAGATGCGCCAGGTCCAAAGGCCAGTGGGGACCTGCGGAAGGTTTCTCACGTCACCGGCAGCATGTTGGGCCGCACTTCGACCACCCTCTCGGGCGAGCGCGGGCAACGGGCGGCCCAATCGAGCGCCGTATCGAGGTCGGGCACGTCGATCACGACTAATCCGCCGAGCTGCTCCTTGGTGTCGGCGTAAGGCCCGTCCTGAACGAGGCGCTGGCCGTCGCGCAGTTTGACGGTGGTGGCGGACTCCGGCGGCTGCAGGCCGGCCCCGCTCACGAAAACGCCGGCGTCTCTGAGGGCCTTCAGATAGGGAGGCCAGCTCGCCCAATAGGCCTGTTGCTTCTGCGGATCGGTGCGGGCGGCGAAATCGCCGGCACCCTCGTAGATCAGGATGGTGTAATTCATGGCTGGTCCCATGCCTCTCGGAGCGGCGAACCATTCCCGCTCGCCACAATGACGGCTCGGCGGACCGGATTTCGACTCTCGCCTCGAAAAAAATTGTGCCATCCCGAGGCCTCCGCGCAAGTTGATCGAAAAGTCCATCGGACCGGTTCGCGCCTGGCCGCGTCACGATCTGCGTTGGGGCTTCTAGACGGGCGCGAGCGCGCCGCCGACGTCGACGATATTGAGGGCGACGGCAGACTGCGGCAGGGCCGGCGCTTGTGCCTGAGCCCGGGTGACCGCGAACGTGGCGAGCCCGGCCGCACTGCCGATCAGACTGCGTCGCGTCAGGCCAGGCGTCATCTCTGCCTCCCTTGTCTTTTGATGATCGCGACGCATCCTACATTGGCTGCCCCGGCGCAACCGGCAAGCCGCCTTGCCTGATCACATGCCAACCTGCCAATCGGGGAGACGAGAGCCATCATGGAATTTGCCAACAAGGTCGTGCTGATCACCGGAGGCGCATCGGGCATTGGCGGCGCCACCTCGCTCGCCTTCGCCAAGGAGGGGGCGGACGTCGCCCTCACCTATCTGACGAGCGAGAAAGAGGCGGCCGCCGTTGTCGCGGCGATCGAGCGGCTCGGACGCCGGGCGCTGGCGCTGCAGGCCGACATGTCGGATCCGGACCGCGTCGACGCCGTGGTGGCCGAGACCGAAGCCAGGCTCGGGCCGATCGAGGTTCTCTTCGCCAATGCCGGCGGCCTGCTTCAGCAAAGCCCGATCAGCGAGACGACATTGGAATTCTGGAAAAAGACATTCGCGGTCAATGTCGAGAGCACGTTTCTGTCGTGCAAGGCGGTCTTCCTGCGCATGACGCCGCGGCGGCGCGGCGCCATCATCACCATGGCCTCGCTCGCCGCCTTCAACGGCGCCCGTCCGGGCGGGGCGCATTATGCGGCAACCAAAGGTGCCGTCGTGTCATTCACCCGCGGGCTCGCCAAGGAGGCAGGACCGCTCGGCATCCGCGTCAACGGCGTGGCGCCTGGCCTGATAGCGACCCGCTTCCACGAGCAGTTCAATACGCCGGAAGGCCGCAGGGGGACGGTCGCCGCGACGCCGTTGCAGCGCGAAGGCCGGCCGGAGGACGTGGCCAACGCCGTCATGTTCCTTGCTTCCGACCGTGCCGCGTATCTCGCCGGCGAGATCATCCAGATCAACGGCGGCATCATGATGTACTGAGGCGCCCCTTCTCCCGCGTGCGGGAGAAGGGCGCGCGCGGCCATCGTTCTTCACCCGGTAGCGAGCGCCTGTCTCGCCGCCAGCAAGCCTGCCGTCGAGCCGTCGAGCCCCTCCGCCGCCTTCTTGCCCGCCACGATCGGAACGAGGCGCGAGGCCAGTTCCTTGCCGAGTTCGACGCCCCATTGATCGAAGGGATCGTTGTTCCAGATCGCCGCCTCGACAAACACCTTGTGCTCGTAGAGCGCGATCAGCCGGCCGAGGGCATAAGGATCGAGGGCGCGATAGAGGATCGTCGTCGTCGGGCGATTGCCGGAAAAGACCTTGTGCGGCCCGAGCGCTTCGATCTCGGCGGCGCTCTTGCCCTGCGCCTTCAACTGCTGCCGGACCTCGTCAAGGCTTCGCCCACGCATGAGCGCCTCGCCCTGCGCCAGGCAATTGGCGAAGAGCAGTTCATGATGGTAGGCATCGGCCGCCGTCGGCTGCGCGGCGATCAGGAAATCGATCGGCACGATCTCGGTGCCCTGATGCAGCATCTGGAAGAAGGCGTGCTGACCGTTGGTGCCCGGTTCGCCCCAGACGACCGGCACGGTGGCGGTTGCGACCGGCACGCCGTCGAGGCCGACCGACTTGCCGTTCGATTCCATCTCAAGCTGCTGCAGATAGGCTGGGAAGCGCGCGAGCCGCTGATCGTAGGGAATGACGGCGTGCGTAGCAAAGCCCCAGACGTTGCGATACCACACGCCGAGAAGCCCCATCAGGACGGGAATGTTCTTGTCGAGTGGGGCCTCGCGGAAATGCTGATCGATGGCGTGCCCGCCTCGCAAAAATTCCTGGAAATGCTGCGGGCCGATGGCGATGACGAGCGACAGCCCGATGCTCGACCAGATCGAGTAGCGCCCGCCGACCCAGTCCCAGAACCCGAAGACGCGATCATCGAGGATGCCGAAGGCGCGCACAAGGTCGAGCTTGGTCGAGACCGCGGCGAAGTGATGCTGCACCGCGCTCTCGCCGAGCCCGCCCGCCACCCAGGCGCGGGCAAGGGCGGCGTTCGCCATCGTTTCCTGGGTCGTAAACGTCTTCGAGGAGACGATGAAGAGCGTCGCTGCGGGATCAAGGCCGGCGAGAGTCTCGGCCATGTCCGCGCCGTCGACATTGGAGACGAAATGCGTGCGGATGCCCGGCCTAGCGAACGGTCTCAGGGCCCGCGCCGCCATGGCAGGCCCGAGATCGGAGCCGCCGATGCCGATGTTGACGATGTCGCTGAACGGCTTGCCGGTCGCTCCGCGAAGTTCGCCGTCGCGCACGTGCGATGCAAAGGCCTCGACGCGGGCCCGTTCGGCGGCAATCATCGGCAGCACGTCGTGGCCATCAACGAGCACCGGATGGCCAGAAACGTCGCGCAGGGCGGTGTGAAGGGCCGGGTGGCCCTCCGTCGGGTTGACGATGGCCCCGGAGAACATCGCCTCGCGCTTTTCCTCGACCTTCGCCGCGCGGGCGAGCGCGACCAGAAGCGGAACGGTTTGCGGGGTGATGCGGTGCTTCGAGAAATCGAACAGCAGATCGTCGAGCCGCAGGTGAAAGCGCTCGAAGCGCGACGGGTCGGCGCGAAACAGGTCGGCGACGTGCGTATTGGCGACATCGCTTCGATGCGCCACAAGCGCGGCCATAGCGGTTGCAACTGCCTGTTCGGTCATGGCGGTGCCCTTGGTTTTGAAACTTCTTCAGGCGTACGCGACTATGGGCGGCCGAGATTGCGCCCCCGTGACGTTCAAACTAACTCACGATTGCAATTTGAGAAGAGCGAGGCATCGGTGTTGGTGTCATCCCGGCCGGAGCGAAGCGGAGAGCCGGGATCTGGCGCCGGATCCCGGAAAGCGCGTCGCGCTTCCGGGAGGGATCGGTTTCATGACTTGGGTTGACTGAAGGAGGGCTCATGGATTCCGCCGCATTGCGCGCCCTGCAGGCGCCACTCAAAGGCCGCTACAAGGACGAGCCCGCCGCGGCGCTCGTCACGCTCAGGGCGCAGGGTGCGATCGATGATGTTGCCGTCGCATGCAAGGTCGAGACGGGCCGTGCGCTTGCCATCGCAGGGCTGCATCCGGCAACGGGCGGATCCGGCGCGGAGCTGTGCTCCGGCGACATGCTGCTGGAAGCGCTTGTCGCTTGTGCCGGCGTCACGCTCAAAGCGGTCGCCACTGCCCTCGACATTCCGCTGCACGCCGGCACCGTTAAGGCTGAAGGGGACATCGATTTTCGCGGCACACTTGGCGTTGCCAAGGATGCCCCCGTCGGCTTTCGCGAGATTCGCCTGGCGTTCGAACTCGACACCGACGCGGCGCAGGACAAGGTCGACAGCCTTGTGAAGCTGACGGAGCGCTATTGCGTCGTGTTCCAAACGCTCGCCCGCCCGCCGAAGCTCGCCTTTGCCGTGGCTCGCCGACCCAAGGTGCCGGATCCCGGTTAGCCGCAAGGCGGCTTCCGGGATGCCAAGATCAGTTCTGGAAGAGTGCACCCACAGCATTCACTGAGTTTGCCGTAGGCCCGCGCGCATAGTCGAGGGCATATTCGATCATCGGCTGATCGAACTTGTGCGTCGTGTAGAGACCATACTTGAAGTAATATCCGCCAATATCCGAATAGCCGATCGGTCCCTTGTAGTCGATGAATTTCTCCCATGCGCCGGTCTCGCACGTCGCCTTCACGAGAAGGCATTTTGTGCGCCGCCACCCGGTGACGAGGCCCTTTTCGTCCGGCGACCACAGGATGCGATAGACATATTCGTGGAAGACGCCGAGCTCGAATTTCGGCTCCCGAAACAAGGTCAGGCCATCGCCGTCGCCCTTGCTTTCGGCGTAGAGGGTCGAGTTCCACAGCGTTACCACGAACTGGCCGTTGATGAGCCGGTGCGCGAGCGGCGGGCGCAGGGCGTTGCCGTCGCCGGCCACATATTCATGCCACTGCGCCAGAACCACGCGGTTGTTGGGCAAAGGGAAATCTCGAGGAAGCGCGTCGGAGAAGCGGTACCAGTTCTCTTCCCCATTGTGGGCCTTGTAGAGGTCTTGAAACTCGGCTCTTGTGCCGCCCGAAATCTTCGCATCGCCCGGATCGATCTCGAACCTGACGAGCTTCAAGCTGGGATCGGCGGGGAAGGTGATCATCGTGGCCGAACCGCAGCCGACAAGCCGGCGGACGCTCATTCCATCGAGTTTGCCAAGCTCGCACTTGACGGATTGCTGCTTCATGGCGGGCTCGGCCCCTTCCCCAATGGCGGCGCCGGAATTCAACAAGAGATCTCCCAACCGCTCGAGGTCGTGCGAGGCCTCGCTTGCGAGGGGTCGATTTTCCGCCGGCGGCGCGGGATCGGTCGAAGCGGCATGTAGCCCGCCCACCCACACCCAGGCCATCAGTCCGAGGGCAGCACTCGGCAATCTCATCATGAACTCTCCGGTTCCTGTCAGCACTTAGGATCCGCCGCAGATTTGCCCGGACCGTCCAGCCCGATCGCCAAGCCAAGCGCCCGGCGCATGCAAAGTCGAGAGGTGAGCCATGCAAGCCAACGGCACGTCCGAGAACAGGCCGGATGCCTCTCGCGAATCCTACATCATGGGAAGGACATCGCACGAATATCAGCGCCTTCGCC
>JAFAME010000175.1 GCA_019233695.1 Methylobacteriaceae bacterium | reverse complement strand
GGCCTCACGATCCTGTTCACGACGTTCGAACAGTTCGTCGAGAACAAGGCCGAGGTCGTGGACAGTATCCTGCAGTTCTATGGCGGGGAGATGCGCCATTTCGACCGGGCCGCGGCCTTCGCCACGCATTCGAAGGTCGACTATCATTTTCGGCTGGGTGAAAGAGAGGAATGGCGGAAGGTCCTCGACGGGGCCGTCATTGATCGATTGAATATGCGCGTCCCGAATACCTGGTTTGAAAAATTCGGCTGGCGGCCCTGATGGCAGCGGCCGCACGTCCAGATGTGTCGCGGGAGGCGATGGCGTCGCTTGCGTAGCGCTGCGCTTGTAGCGCATCGCCCCGCCTGGCAAGGCGGGGCGATGCTGGATTGAAGCTCGCGTCAGTCGGCGAAGAGCGACCCGCCTTTGCAGACGTTGACGTTGGCGTAGACGTGCTCGTAGTCGTCGTCGAAGCGCACCTTGATGTCCTGGTAGCATGCGCTGCCCGAGAAATCGAAATGGCTGGTGGCGCGCGGGCCGATCGGGGTCAGGTCAACCGACTTCCAGGGGTCGTTCGGTTTGCCGTTCTGGGCGTACCAGAGATTGACGATGGTGGCGGTGTCATTGCCGTTGATGAGTTCGAAGCCCTGGTTGGCGCTGGCCGGCAGAGCGGCAAGAGCGGTCAGGCCGGCGAGTGCAAGGGCGATGGACTTGGCGATCATGGGTTCCTCCTGCGGGGCGAGGAGCAGAGGATCATCCTCCCTCCTGTCTACCCTCCCCGCGGGGGCTGACCGCAATTTTTCACGGGCCGCGCACGAAGCCGTGATTTTTTTGCAGGGCATATTTTTCGGCCGCCGGTGCCGCAGGGCGGACATGTTCCCTCCCCCATGGAGGATCTATGCAGCGGGCGCCGCACGCGATCGTTTCCAAATGGCCACGAGGAGCCAGCCATCTGCGCCAATCGAGATCTCGATGGCGCGCTAACGAGCGCAGCTCACATCGCCCCGCGTGCCTGCCCCCTAGCCCCCGTAAGGGGACGGAACGAAGGCCCTTGAACGAAAACCGGGCCCCCGTTGCCGGGGACCCGGATGACCGCGGCGCAAGCGCCAGGGTTCAGTTGATGAAGAGCGGCGGGCCGTCGCAGACGTTGACGTTCTCGAAGGTGTGTTCGTAACCGTCGTCGAAGCGCACCTTGATGTCCTCGTTGCAGATGTTGCCGCTGTGATCGAAGCGGCTGGTGGTACGAGGACGGATGGGCTGCTTGATCTCGATCTCCTTCCATGGATCTTTCGGCTGCCCATAGGCGGCCGTCCACATCTTGATGATCGTGGCCTTCTCGTTGGTGTTGACGATTTCGAAACTTCCATCCGCGCGCGCCGGGAGCGACGTCGTAAACGCCGCCGCCCCGATGACGGCAACAGCGATCAGCTTGCTATTCATGTCGATTTCTCCTGACAGAGAGGAGGCTCAATGGCACTCGCTCCGATTCCCATCCCTCATTGGGACTGACCTGCTTTTCCCGGAAAGCCTGTGCTCCGGTGCGAAATTTTGTTGTGCTGGAGCGATGCTGCCCCCCGCACCGACAACTCTTGACCGAGCTGTTCGTCACTTGTTGCGCGCCCGCCTGGACCCTCAGCGGGAACGAGATCGTCGACCGGGGGCGACAAGCGCTCGTGGGGTCCCGTTCCCACGGAGTCCCACCACGCGCCGAACTCAGTTGATGAAGAGCGGGTTGCCGTCGCAGACGTTGATGTTCTCGAACGTATGCTCGTAACCGTCGTCGAAGCGCACTTTGACGTCTTCGTTGCACATGTCGCCGCTGTGGTCGAAGCGGCTCGTGGTTTTCGGTCCGATCGGCTGCTTGAGGTCGATCTCGTGCCACGGATCCTTCGGCTGCCCAAAGGCCGCCGTCCAGATCTTGATGATCGTGGCCTTCTCGTTGGTGTTGACGATTTCGAAACTGCCGTCTGCCCGCGCCGGGGGTGCCGCGCTCAACGTCATCCCCACGACGGCTGCAAGAGCCATGAGCGTTGCCTTCATTTCGTACCCTCCTGATGCCAACGGCGCATGGGACTCCATAGCCATGGCCGCACGGCACTCGATTAGCACTTCGCCTGCCGGAGCGAATTTGTTTTCTTGAGCAGCCCCACGTGCTGCCATTTGCGTTCTGCTTCGCGGACGGTAAGCCGAAGCTGAGCAGCTGATCGCATGCCATGATGATGATCCCATGGCGTTGCAGTCTTCGCAAGCGCGAACCAACAACAAATGACAAGGATTGAAAGAAGGCGCGTCGGGCGTCACCTGACCACGATGGCGGCGTCCTGACAGACGTTCTGGTTCGAGAATACGCGCTCGTCGCCGTCGCTGAACCGCACCTTGATATCGTTGAAGCAGCTGGCGCCCCTGAAATCCAATCGGGCCGTGGCCCCGGGGTTGATGGGAGAGGCAAGGTCGATGGGCTTCCACGAATCGAGCGCGCCATGGAGCGCGCTCCACGCACGCACGACGGAAGCGCCGGCGCTCGCATTGGCGAGGTCGAAGGACGTCAGGACCACCGACGTTCCGGGTCGCACGGGGGCATGCGTCTCCCGCAGATCGGCGGGCGCGGCCTCCCGGTGCGCCATGGTCAGGCCGCCGAAGTCGCCGCCGGATCCCAACGGCTGAAAATAGACCTCGATCAACGCCCCGGCTCCGAACACTGCGAAAACGATGCTGGCGGCGATCGCGTAGCGGAAGCTGCTACGCGGCCCGGCCACCTGCCGTCTGTCGCGTTCGGTCGGGGGCGCCGCAGCGGCTCGCTTCAGCCCCGCCCCGCCGCCGGTGATGACGCGCCACAGCGGCCTCCGCCCGGGCGTCTCGGCGAGCTGCGTGACGGCGCCATCGCCGCCCGCGACCGTCTGGCGTGGCTGCCGCTCGCCTGCGGGCAAAGCCTGGCTCAGACTGACCTCGGCTGCCGGATCGCCGAGCATGCGCACCGCCATGCCGTCAGCGGCGTCGCGCGGATCCTTCTCCACGGAAATGATTCCGGCCGCATCCGGCGGGGGCAGCGGCAATCGCAGGATTTCGCCACCGGCATTCTCCAGGACGAGCATTTCAGGCGCCTGATTGCGATTCTCGAGCGCCAGACTGATGGTGAAGGATCGGCGTGTCCGCGATCGACGCATTTCGAGCCTGCCGACGGCGAACCGGCGCGTGACGACGGCGGCATCGCCGCGTCCGGCGATGCTCGGAACCGAGGTAAGAAGGAGTGTCTGCTTGAGCCGGGCATAGTCGGCCCGAAGGCGGGCATCGGAGCGCAAGAGGGCGAGCTGCTCGGCGCTCAACTGAGCGTTGGGATTGGTCAGGAAGGCGACCAAATCCCCGGCGCCGAGGCGGGCGCGGCGCGGGCTCGTTTCCGAGGCGATCGAACGCGCAACGTAGCGATCCTCGATACGTTTGAGGAAATCGGGATCATCGATACGCATCGGCTCGCGCTTTCATCTTGATTGTTGGGTAGTGTAAGATTGCGGGCTGGGAACTGGCAGACCGTGTTCGGGTAGCATCGCACGCGACGTCGCGACAAGCAGCGGGCTGGGCGCACGCAATGCCCGGATCGATGCGACCGACATGGTCCCGACCCAAGGTGTGAACGGAACGCGGGCACGTTGCTGGCGAACGGCGGTTCGGCATGAGGGGTCAATCTCCGCTGCGCTGTTGCTCCGACAGCGAACTTTCACATAGGGGTCCCACATCGGGTTTGACGGTTTTTTTCACCGGCCGATGGCGATGAGCGGAACATCGTCATGGCACTGACCTTCAGCCCTCCCGCGCAGGACCTGGTCGACGCCCTTGCAATGATGGCCGAGCGCGAGGGTCCCGACGGCCGGTCCTGGTGTCCGGCGCCGGCAGCAGACGCGATCCGCACCTGCATCCTCGATCGAACCAACGAGCTCGGACTGAACTTCCTGCAGGTGGTGCGGTTCGTGCGGCTGGCGGCGCTTGCGGCCCCGCGCGGCTATGTCGATTTCCTCTATCTCGCCGTGCCCATCCTGCGGCGCGACGCCTTCAAGGCGGCCGTCGAGCAGGCTCAGCACACGGGACGCTTTCCGCCCGGAACGGCCGAAGTCGAGGGACAGGCGGTCCGCCTGCTCGAGCCGGCGATGGCCACGGAGGCGGTGCCGCCGAAGCCCTTCGAGATTACCTATGCGCAAATGGCGCAGCTCGCTGCCTTTCTCGACGTGCTGCACAACACTCTCGGCTTCGCCGAGGTGGCCGACATCGTGGCACCGCTGACCGGCTTAGGCCCACCCAAGAGTTCGGCCGCCGACGTTGCCCGCACCCTGCGCGCCCGCTTTCACGCGTGGCTCGATCCGCGGCTGGAAAGCGGCCATCAGCGCCAGAAGGCCAAGGTCATTCATGCCTTTTTGGCGGCCCGGAAGGCGATGGCCGCAGACATGATCGATGATGCCGTCATCCTCGATTTCTGGCGGCAGCGGGCCATCGGATGGCATGAACGGACCCAGACCCTGCGCGCCAAGGCGCAGCTGCTGCGCGACGCCGGCAAGGATGCCCGACCCATCGACGCCGAGGCGGAATCGGCGGAAAAGGCGGCCCGCGACGAAGGATTTCGTGTGTTTCGCACGTGCGTCAGGTCGCTGCTGCGATATCGCGCCCTGCTGCAGGAGACGCACACCGCCGGCCAGCTGAAGACCCCCTCGTCCATGTTCGATGCCCTCCGCCAGCAGCCGCGAAGCACCGAAGCCTGGTTGCCGCCAGGGGGCGGCGGGCCGGAAGAGGAGACTGGCCCGCCCAGCGAGCTCGATTCCCACCATGTCGATGACGAGGCCTGGGAAAATCCCCTTGCGGCCATCGGTGGGGGCCGCTGGCAAAACCCGCTGGCCGATCTCGTAGAGGCCTCTGAAGAGAGGGTCAAATGGCTGACCGACAAAGAGGCGTTGCAGCTGCATAACTACATCGGGCAGGCGAGGAGCCCGCCCGATGGCGAACCCGACGAGGACGGAAACCGGGACGACGAGGGCGATGAGGCCGGGGGAGCACGTTCGAGCGGCCTGGTCGAGGCCGGCCCTTTCGACTTGAGGCTCGTAAGAACCCTGCTGCGCGCGGACGTGTTCGGCGCGGCGCAAGCCAGCATCATTGCGCGCCTCAAGAAGCGGCAGACCGCGCAGCAGGCGCTCGACGCGGGCCTTGGCCCGATCGAGGCAAGCGCTTATGGGGACGCCGCAGAGGCCTATCGGGCGCTGCATGCGCAACTCCGCCTTGAGAGCCTCGCCGCCATCCAGATCCTGGGGATGGCCGGAGACCCTGCGGTCGTGCTGATTGCCGACCAGCTCGGCGCCACGGCGTTGAAGACGGCCATCCTTGCCGCACGCGCCGGACGGCCGGTTGCGGAGGCAGGCGCTCTTCGCGGCATCGGGAACCACGGCGATGACGGCTTGCGTCGCACTGCTGTCGGCGCCGGGGAACTCGGCCGAATCCGCGACTTCGTGGCGGCTCTGTTTCGCAGCGGCCGTCATGATGATCGGGAAGTGCAACGGGTTCTCGATGCCGCCAAGCAAGCGCGGCGCGCCGTTCACCGCACCGGATTCAGGAAGGAAGACGAATCCGATCCGGCCGCCCGCCTCGCCCTGCAGCGCGGAGCCCCCGCGGTGGCGCGGCTCGTCGCTCAGCTCGATCAGCTCATTGCAAGGATCGATCGGTTGCCGCTGAGCGAGGCCGCGCAAACCGATCGGGCGGCCTTTGCCGAGGTGTTGGGACGCATCTACGGCGCGGAAACAGCGGCCGCAAAGGCTCTCCCGGAACCGATCAAGCGCGATTCCAAAGCATGGCCGCTGCCATGAGCGGCGGCCTGTCGACAGCGCGCCTTGTTCGCTGCCGCCGGCATGTACTTCGTGACCCAAAGCGGAGGGTGCGCGTCCCGCGCACCCTGAGGGCGGCAGGATGCGGCCCCTCCAAATCAAAGCCGCGGCAGGACTGATCCGGAATGTCGTTCCTCTCGCTCTATGCGCGCGTGCTTTCCCTTCTTGGTTCGGAAGCCCGGGCGGCGTTTTTGGTCGTGGCGGCAAACCTGGCGCTTGCAGTGGCGCAGTTTGCCGACCCCATCCTCTTCGGCCGCATCGTCAACCAGCTCGCGACCTCGCAAGGGGCCGGACGGGCGCCGCAATGGGGCGAGGTCCTGCCCCTGACCGCGGCATGGGGCGGATTCGGCCTCTTCACCGTGGCGGCGGGCGTCCTCATCGCCCTCAATGCCGACCGCCTGTCGCATCGTCGCCGCCTCGCCGTGATGGCGAGCTATTTCGAGCACGTGCTGCATCTGCCCCTGAGCTTTCATGCGAGCAGCCATTCCGGCCGGCTCATGAAGGTGATGCTCGAGGGCACGAATGCGCTCGCAAGCCTGTGGCTGCCGTTCCTGCGCGAGCACTGCGCCTCGCTGGTGGCGCTGACGGTCATGCTGCCGCTCTCGCTCCTCGTCAACTGGCGGCTTGCGCTGCTGCTCCTCGGCATGGTCGTCCTGTTCGGCATCATGATGATCTGGGTGCTGCGACGCACCGAATCCCTGCAGGGAACCGTCGAGAGCTACTACTCCGCGCTGGCCGAGCGCGCGTCCGACGCGCTTGGCAACATCCCGGTGATCCAGAGCTTCACCCTGGTCGATGCCGAAGCGCGCGCCATGCGCGATGTGATGGGGCGGCTCCTCACGGCGCAGATGCCGGTGCTCTCATGGTGGGCGGTTGCGGCCGTCGCGACCCGCGCCGCAGCGACCCTGACGCTCATCTCGATCCTCATCACCGGCATCGTCCTCGACATCAACGGGCTGGCGACGGTCGGCGAGATCGTGACCTTCATGGCCTTCGCCACGACCCTCATCGCGCGGCTCGAACAGATCGTTGCCTTCGTCAATGTCCTGTTCCTGCAGGCGCCGAAGCTGCGCGACTTCTTCGCCGTCCTCGATACGGTGGCAGGGGTTCGCGACCGGCCGGGAGCCGTCGATATGGGTCGGCTCGGCGGCCACGTCGTGTTCGAGAACGTGAGCTTCTCCTACGATGGCCGGCGCGAGGCGGTGTCGAACGTGTCCTTCGACGCCAAGCCGGGCGATACGATCGCGCTCGTCGGGGCCACCGGGTCGGGGAAGTCCACGACCCTCAATCTCCTGCATCGTGTCTTCGACCCGACCGCCGGCCGTGTGCTGGTCGACGGGATCGATATCCGTGACATGACGCTTCACTCGTTGCGCCGCAACATCGGTGTGGTGTTCCAGGAGCCGATGCTGTTTGCCCGCTCGCTCGAGGAAAACCTCCGGGTGGGCAAGGCCGATGCGAGCGCGGCGGAGATCGCGCTGGCGCTGGAGCGCGCGCAGGCTGCCGACTTCGTCGCCCGCCAGGCCGACGGACTTCGCACGATTGTGGGCGAGCGCGGCCGCTCCCTTTCGGGTGGCGAGCGCCAGCGCATCGCCATTGCCCGCGCCCTCTTGAAGGATCCGCCGATCATGATCTTCGACGAGGCGACGAGCGCGCTCGATGCCACGACCGAACGCCAGATCCAGGCGGCGCTGGAGGCCGCGACCCGGGATCGTACGACCTTCGTCATCGCACACCGGCTCGCTACGATCCGCAACGCGACCCGCGTGCTGGTCTTCGACCAGGGTCGCGTCGTTGAAAGTGGCATCTTCGAGGAGTTGATGGCGCGTGGCGGGCGCTTTGCGGCGCTCGCCAGGGCCCAATTTATGGCCGATGCCAGACCGGCCGAGCGATCGCCCGAGGCCCCCGAAGGGGCCCTGGTGGCGGGGGTCGCCGAGACCGGAGGCATCTAGACCCTTCGAGCGTTCTGCGAGTTCGACACACGTGGTGTCATTCAGGGAGCGCGAAACACGATCGGATTCGGGCACAAGCTCCGATCCCGGCTCTGCGCACCGTTTCGCGGCGCTCGGCCGCGATGACCCGGCGGGCAGCTGTCATGCCGCAATCAGCGCTCGCGGCAATCCGAGACCCGAGTTCGTCAGGGCTTGGGAGCGGCGTCCGGCTTCGGCGCCTCCTCGGGCTTCGGCGGCGCCTCCGCCTTCGGCGGCTCGGCCGGCTTGGGCTCCGGCTCCGTCCGCTCGATCTTCGCATCGGCTCGCAGCTTGGTGATCAATTCGGCCTGAGCCTTCTGCACGACATAGCGCACCACCTGGTCGTGCACCTGCTCGAAGGTCGGAAACGGCTTCATGCGCCGGTCCTCGACCTTGATGATGTGCCAACCGAACTGGGTCTTGACCGGCTCGGAGACCTCGCCGACCTTGAGCTTGAAGGCGGCCTCGGCAAACTCTGGCACCATCCGGTCCTTTGTGAAGTAGCCGAGATCGCCGCCTTCCGAGCCCGGATCCTTCGACAATTCGGTGGCGACCTTGGCGAAATCCTCGCCGGCCTGGATTCGCTTCAGCGCCGCCTTCGCCTCGTCCTCGGTCGGCACGAGAATGTGGCGGGCGTGAATCTCTTCCTGCGGCTTCTGCGCCTTTGCCGCGTCATCGTAGGTCTTTTTGAGGACGTCGTCGGTCGCGGCGGTCTTGGCGATGCTGCCGAGCAGCGATTCCATCAGGATCTTGTCGCGGAAATAGGCGAGGTGGCTGGCAAAGCCCGGCGCGTCGCCAAGCTTCTGCTTTTCCGCCTCGCGGGCGACAAGTTTGGAGTCGATGAGATAGTTGAGCACGTAGGCTTCACGCTCGCCCGGCTGCATCTGCGGCAATGTCGGGCCGATGTCTTCGAGGGCGATCTTGACATCGTCGTCGGTGATTTCGACGCCATCGACCTTGGCGAGAACTTTCGCCGCGGCCGGTTGGCACATGCTGCCGACAAGGGCCGCGCCGGCGAGGGCCGCCGCGAGCGCGAGCGCCCGCGGGGCAAACGGGAAACGAGCATTCATCGCGACACCGTAAGTTCGAAGAAAGAGGGCCGGAAGCGGCTGTGCTGTCCAATTCGGGGGGGACTTTTGCCCATTCCAGGTTGGAACACAACCCTCGCCCGTCACAATCGCCTTCAGCCCGTAGCGCGGCGAATGTCTTAATTGACAAGGCTCGGGTGGCCTCCTATCTGTTTTTGCGTCGCGTCCGGGGATTTCGCCCGGGGCGTCGACGTGTCCATTGGCCGTCGCTCGATTCTGGGCCCGTGCAATTCAGGCAAGCCTGATCCCGAGCTTGTCGGCGAGCGGCTCAGCGGGTTGGCAGTCGCTTTCCTGACACACGAGCCTTCCACGATGCGTTCAGGCGTTTTGCGCGGTGTATTCTCGCGCACCTCCGCCGTCCACGGTTTGTGGAACAAGCCGCGGACAAGGAGAGGGTTCGGAAGGGTCACGCGATGTTCGTCACGCTTGCGAAGAAGATCTTCGGCTCCGCCAACGACCGCCTCTTGAAGTCCTATCGCCCCAACGTCGCGGCCATCAACGCTCTTGAGCCGGAAATCGCCAGGTTGAGCGACGAGGAGCTGCGCGCCCGCACCCCGGCCTTCAAGGACGAGCTCGCCAACGGCAAGACGCTCGACGACATCCTCGTGCCGGCCTTCGCCACCGTGCGCGAAGCAGCAAAGCGCGTGCTCGGCCAGCGCCATTTCGATGTCCAGCTCGTCGGCGGAATGGTCCTGCATGACGGCGGCATCTCGGAGATGAAGACCGGGGAGGGCAAGACGCTCGTTGCCACCCTGCCCTGCTACCTCAACGCGCTCGCCGGCAAGGGCGTCCACGTCGTCACGGTCAACGACTATCTCGCCCGCCGCGATGCGGAATGGATGGGCCAGATCTACAATTTTCTCGGGCTTTCGGTCGGCGTCATCGTCCACGGCCTCGATGACAACCAGCGCAAGGAGGCCTACGCCGCCGACGTGACCTACGGCACCAACAACGAGTTCGGCTTCGACTACCTGCGCGACAACATGAAATACGAACTCGACCAGATGGTCCAGCGCGGGCACTCCTTCGGCATCGTCGACGAGGTCGATTCGATCCTGGTCGACGAGGCGCGCACTCCGCTGATCATTTCGGGCCCTTCGGAAGACAAGTCCGACCTCTACAACAAGATCGACACGCTGATCCCTCGGCTGGCCAAGGACGATTACGAGCTCGACGAAAAGCAGCGCACCTCGAACCTGACTGAGGCGGGCAACGAGCACATCGAAGAGATGCTGCGCGGTGCCGACCTCCTGAAGGAAGGCTCGCTCTATGATGCGGCCAACGCCACGCTCGTTCATCACGTCAACCAGGCATTGCGCGCACACAAGCTCTTCCAGCGCGACAAGGACTACATCGTCCGCAACGGCGAGGTCGTCATCATCGACGAGTTCACCGGCCGCATGATGCCGGGGCGCCGCTATTCTGACGGCCTGCACCAGGCGCTGGAGGCCAAAGAGCACGTCACCGTGCAGCCCGAGAACGTGACGCTCGCCTCGATCACCTTCCAGAACTACTTCAGGCTCTACGACAAGCTTGCCGGCATGACCGGCACAGCGGCGACCGAGGCGGACGAATTTGCCGAGATCTACAAGCTGAACGTCGCGGAAGTCCCGACCAACATGCCGGTCATGCGGACCGACGAGGATGACGAAGTCTATCGGACCGCGGCCGAGAAGCTGAAGGCGATCGTCCAGGAGATCGAGGTCGCCAACGCCAAGGGGCAGCCGCTCCTCGTCGGCACGACCTCGATCGAAAAATCCGAGCAGCTCGGCGAGCTCCTGCTCTCCGAAGGTTACAAGCAGATCGACTTTGAAAAGTCGGATGCGCTGCAGGCGCTTTACGCCGCCGCGCGCAGCGGTAAGACGTCAAGGAATTTCGCCATCCTCAATGCCCGCCAGCACGAGAAGGAAGCAAGCATCGTTGCCCAGGCCGGCGTCCCCGGCGCCATCACGATTGCCACGAACATGGCCGGCCGCGGCACCGACATCCAGCTCGGCGGCAACGTCGACATGCGGATAAAGCAGGAGTGCGCCGGCATCGAAGATGAGGCGCAGCGGCGGGCCAGGGAAGCCGAAATCCGTACCGAAGTCGCAAGCTTCAAGCAAAAGACCATCGCGGCCGGCGGCCTCTACATCGTCGGCACCGAGCGGCACGAGAGCCGCCGCATCGACAATCAGCTGCGCGGCCGCTCGGGCCGCCAGGGCGACCCGGGGCGCTCGAAATTCTTCCTGTCGTTGCAGGACGACCTGATGCGCATCTTCGGTTCCGAGCGCATGGATGCGATGCTGCGCCGCCTCGGACTGAAGGAGGGCGAAGCCATCGTCCATCCCTGGATCAACAAGGCCTTGGAGAAGGCGCAGCAGAAGGTCGAGGCCCGCAACTTCGACATCCGCAAGAACATCCTCAAGTACGACAACGTGATGAACGACCAGCGCAAGGTCGTCTTCAAGCGCCGGCGGGAGATGATGGCGCAGGACTCGCTCGAAGAGCAGGTCACCGAGATGCGGCATGGCGTGATCGACGAACTCATCGATCGCCATATCCCGGCGGACGCCTATCCCGAGGCATGGGACATCGAAGGTCTCAAGGAAGGGGTGCGCAACGCATTGAACCTCGACCTTCCGGTCGACGAGTGGGCCAAGGAAGAAGGCATCGCGGACGAGGAGATGCGCGAGCGCCTGGTGAAGGCCGCCGATGCGTCCTATGCCGAGCGCGTCGAGCGCAACTCGGCCGACGTGATGCGCTATGTCGAGAAGCAGGTCGTGCTGCAGGCGCTCGACCATCTCTGGCGCGAACATCTGGTGACGCTCGACCATTTGAGGCAGGTCATCGGCTGGCGCGGAATGGCGCAGCGCGACCCGCTCAACGAATACAAGGCCGAAGGCTTCGAGCTGTTCAACAACCTGATCACGCACTGGCACGAGATCACGACGGCACAGCTGATGCGGGTCGAGGTGCAGTTCCAGCCGCCGCCGATGCAAATGCCGGCGATGGAAGCCCATCACATCAATGCGTTGACCGGCGAGGACGAGATGGCAATCGCTGAGATCAACTCGCGGATTGCCGGCGGCGAATTCTCGGCGGCTGCGGCGGCGGCTCCGCCGGCTGCCGCACCGAAGGCGGCCCGCGACCCGCGCGATCCGTCAACCTGGGGAAAGGTCGGCCGTAACGAGCCATGCCCCTGCGGCTCGGGCAAGAAGTACAAGCACTGTCACGGCATGATCGCCTGACTGCGGACCGTGGCAGAGAGACCGGCCCCCAGGGGCCGGTGGATGCCGGCATGAATCTAGTCCTCGTCGTCGCGGCGGCGCTCGTCGATGCCGACGGGCGCGTGCTGATCGCCCGGCGTCCCGCCGGCAAGCACTTCGGCGGCTTGTGGGAATTTCCGGGCGGCAAGATCGAGGACGGGGAGCCGCCGGAGGCCTCGCTGATCCGCGAACTGCGCGAGGAACTTGGTATCGAGGTGAGGGAGGCTTGCCTGGCACCGCTCAGCTTCGTGAGCCATGCCTACGCCGACTTTCATCTGCTGATGCCGCTCTACGTCTGTCGCCGATGGGAGGGGTTTGTCGTGGCGCGTGAAGGGCAGGCGCTGAAATGGGTGCGGCCGCGCGACCTGCGCGACTACCCGATGCCCCCTGCCGATGCGCCGCTCATCCCGGCGCTGACGAGCCTTTTGGAGCCGTGAGCTTCCGCCACCGTCGCGCTGCGGCTCGTCGTGCGATCCGCTGCACAAGTCGGGTCACTGGCAGCTCTTGGCGACCTTGTCGAGCGCCTGCGAGAACCCGGCGAGCGAGTAACTGTCCGTCGTGACGTTGCCGCGCTTGGACGGCGCCTTGACGACCAGCCGCGACCCCTTGCGCATCGCCTCGATGACCTGCGCTTCTTCCGCCGCATTCTTGACCCAGGCGTCTTCGCCCTTGGCAATGAGGTCGAATTTCGTGCCGTTGATGTCGGCGCCCCCGTCGATGGCGCCGTCTTTCAACGGAAAACCCATGATGACGGAGATCTCGTTGTGCACGCCTTCGCCGGGCCTCGTTGAGATGAACACATAGGCCGGATCCCGGGTGAGATTGCCGGGCTGGCGGTCTTTCGGCTTGGCGAGCGCGTAGCAGACCTTCCCTTTGCCGCCCTGCGTCTCGTACGCCCCCCAGTCTCCATACGTGCCGACGCGGAAAGGCTTGGCGCCGCCCGCGGCAGGATCGTCGGCGGCGGCCGGCTTGGGGTCGGTCTTGGGCTTGGGCACGACCTTGGCAACGATGAGCGGTTTTCCGCCAGCGTCCGTCTGCGCAAACCCGGGCGGTGGAGCGGCGAGGGCCAGGGCGAGCACGACGCCGGACCATGAAAATGAGCGAATCATGCGCGAATGTTACCTTGCAAGATGCGAGGTGCAACGGCGTCGAACCCGTCCCCGCACGCGGCCGGCATTCGAAGAATGGAAAAACTGTCCCCACAACCTTGGTTCTTGGGCGAGTGAAACGCCGGATCGGGGCAAAATTCCGACCGCTCCCGGCCGCCACCCATTGGTGCGGCACCCACGCAGTTTCGCAACGCAGCAAGTCGTGGCACACTGCGATTGCCCCAGTCCCAGGCTGGCGCCGGCCGCATGGTCGAGACATGCGAATATGCCGAATGTTGAATATAACGTGACAGTTCTTCTCAATAAGACTGCAGAAAATGCGGCGTTGGTCGCGGCTGTTGCAGAGCGCCGCGATCGGGAGGCCTTCACCCAGCTGTTCGATTTTTTCGCCCCGCGCATCAACGCCTACCTGCTCCAGCTCGGCGCCGAGCGCGGTGTGGCCGAGGAGATCACTCAGGATGTGATGGTGACCTTGTGGCACAAGGCTGAGCTGTTCGATCCGCACAAGTCTTCGGTCGGCACCTGGCTCTACCGCATCGCCCGCAATCGGCGCATCGACCGCCAGCGGCGCGATCGCCTGGATTTTCGCGACCCGGCAGACTATGCGCTCGACGTTGCCGATGTCGGAGGCCCGGACGCCGATGCCATCATCGACAGCGGCAGCCGCGAGGCAAGCGTCCGCCTGGCTATGCAGGCGCTGCCCGAGGAGCAGCTCGAACTGGTACGGCTCGCGTTCTTCCACGGCCTGTCGCACTCCGAAATTTCCGTGCGAACCGGCGTCCCGCTCGGCACCGTGAAATCCCGCATCCGGCTGGCTTTTGCGCGGCTGCGCCGGCAGCTCGAGGCCGACGGGATCGTGGAGGCAACCTGAAGGGCCGCCGGGCATAGCCACGAACCGTCAAAGGAGGACCCGAGATGCCCTACGATGCCGGCAACATCTTCGCCAGGATCCTGCGTGGCGAACTGCCGGCCGTGACGATCCATGAGGATGCCGACACGCTCTCGTTCATGGACATCATGCCGTCGGTCGAAGGCCACACGCTGGTGATCACCAAAGAGCCCGCCGAGGACATTTTCAGCCTCTCGTCGGGCGGAGCAGGCGCCCTGATCAGGGCGACGCAACGGGTGGCGCGAGCGGTCAAGAAGGGCCTCGACTGTCCGGGCGTCATGCTCATTCAATTGAACGGTGCTGCGGCAGGGCAGAGCGTTCCTCACATCCACTTCCACGTTCTGCCTCGCCATGCGGGCCTTGATCTGAAGCTGCATGGACGCGCGATGGTGGAGGCAGAAAAGCTTGAGCCGGTGGCGGCGAAGATCCGGGCCGCGCTGGAGTGACCTGCTGTGCGCGAAGGTGTGACCAAGTCAGTGCGGCGCCTTCCATGCAAACGACCTGCTTCGCGATTGGCGATAAGAACTATCGTGCGCCGGCTGCGACGCGCTGCGCCTGCGCCACGGAGGCTGCCGTCTGGCCGAAAAGGATCTTCTTCTGCTCATCGGTCATGGCCGGGCGCGAAGCCCATGGCTCGCCCTTCTTGTAAGCGGCAACCACGCCGGGGCGCGCCCGCATCGTTTCCTGCCATCGCTTCAGGTTCGGAAAGTCTTCGATCCTCTGGCCCTGACGCTCGTAGCTCACGGTCCATGGGTAGGAGGCCATGTCGGCAATCGAGAAATCGCCTGCGACATAGTCGCGTCCCTCGAGCTGGCGGTCGAGGACGCCGTAGAGGCGATTGGTTTCCTTGACATAGCGATCGATGGCGTAGGGCAGTTTTTCCGGCGCGTAGTGGGCGAAGTGATTGTTCTGTCCGGCCATCGGGCCGAGCCCGCCCATCTGCCAGAACAGCCATTCGAGGACGGTCGTGCGGCCGCGGACGTCCCCCAGAATGAACCTGCCGATCTTATCGGCGAGATAGAGCAGGATCGCTCCCGATTCGAACACTGGGATCGGCTCTCCGCCATCAGCGGGCTCGCGATCGACGATGACAGGCATGCGGTTGTTCGGCCCGATCTTGAGAAAGTCCGGCTTGAATTGATCGCCCGCGCCGATGTTCACCGGATGAATGGTATAGGGCAGGCCGGCCTCCTCCAAGAAAATCGTGATCTTGTGCCCGTTCGGTGTCGGCCAGTAGTAGAGATCGATCATGAGCTAGCTTCTCCTCGAGGGGCCATCGAACATCAGGTCGTTTCGGACCGCGGACCGACTAGGCCCGGAGAGGCCATGTAACGCGCGTGCTGAAGAAATCGAGAGCGATCGGAAAGCCATGGTGCCGCGCTCAGGCAGGCTGGCCTGGGGACTCGACGCCACGCGGCCTGAGCGAATAGCATGTGGCCTTGCACAGTTCTTGAAACGGGGCACCAGGAATGGGCGAGGTCGAGCGCATCGAATTGCGACTCTCGAGCCGCAGCAGGCTGTGGTACCGGATCGGCGCCGTTGCATGCCTTGCAGCCGGCGTCTATGGCGCCATGGCGTTCAATGACGGCCAGGGCCCCAGCACCAATCCCTCGGTCCTGCAATCCGCCTCGGTGCTTGCCTCGCTGGTATGCGGCTTTCTGTTGTGGCGCATCGGCAGCCGCGGCCCGGGCGAGATCCTGCTCGGCGACGAGGGCATCACCCTCGACACCAACATGGTTCTCGGGCGCGTGACCTGGGACAATTTCCAAAAGGCGGGCCTGGTGCGCGCCTGGGAGAAGTCGGGCCTCGAAGCCGTCGCCAAATCGATCGGCCTGGGCCGCCTTGCCAACCAGCCGATGCTGGGCATTGCGGTAGCCGATCCCGAGCATTTCATCGCCAGCAAGGCCGGCCTGACGAGCCGTCGCAAGCTCGACGTCAATCTCCTGGCGCTTGGCAACCGCGCGGCGATGGCCGTGATGCCTTCGCAGGCCAATATCGCGGCGAGATTCCTCGGCTATAGCGCAATGCCGACGTCCGGCTCGCAGACCGAGCTTCTCGCCTTCAACCGCGAAAACCTCGGCTACGACATCCTCGTTCCCTTGGCCGGGGTCACGGAAGTCGACGGCATTCCGGCGCGCATCGAGCGCCGCCGCCCGCCCGGCACCGTCCCCATGCGCGCTGCGCCGAGAGGGGCCCCTTCCGCCGCGCCGAGACCGGCTCCCGCGGCCGCGGATGCCGGAAATGCCGGGGCTCCGGCGGCCGGCTATAAAATCTGCCCGATGTGCGCGGAGCCGGTGCGCGCGGAAGCCAAGATCTGCAGGTTCTGCCGGCACGCGTTCGAGCCGTCGGCCGCAGCTTCGAGCTGAGCCGACCGCCGCCGTCTGGTTGGAGGCGCCTACTTAGCCTGGGGGGCTTTCAGGCTTGCCCGAAACATGCCGTTGAGATCGGCAACCAGCGCGCGGCCGTTCTCGCCGGCAGTCAGGGCCGCGTTGATGCGGGCCGATGCCGCGTCCTGGACGCCCATGTAGCCAGCGTGGCGCGGGCGGACCCAGGCGCCTTCAAGCGTCGTGCGCGTCGAGCGATAAAAATCGCCGGCACGGGCATTGACCGCGCCATCCTCCCAGGCTGCCGCATGGCCCGGCTGCCCGCCGGCTGCAGCATAGGGCCCGCGCTGCACGTCGCCGCTTGCGAGCCAATAGGCGAAGTCGATGGCCTGGCGCGAGTGTTGCGTACCCGCGGAGACCGCGATGCCCGTGCCGCCGAGCGTCGAGCCGACCGGCCCTTCTGTTCCGGCACTTGGGATATCGGCAAAGCCGATGCGCGCGCCGCGAAAACCCTCGATGGCGTAGCTGACGTAGCCATAGATCAGCGGCACGCAGGCGATCGGCGAGCCCGGGCGCGCCATGCGCTCGTAGACGGCGATCGGGTCCATTTCCAGGCACGCCGGATCGAGGCGCCGCATGAGCTCCTGCATCATGGCGTAGATTTCTGTCCCGCGTTCGGCCTCGATCAGATCCGGCGTGCCCTGCCGCGCACAGGGATGACCGAGATTGGCGGCAAGCGTGTAGAAGACCATGAGCGAATGCGGCGGCCGCATCGGACAGAGGACCCGGCCTTGCGCCGCAAGGCCCAGCATGTCGGCCCAGGTCCGGGCCGGCGCGGCGATGAGGTCGGGGCGCCAGGCCTGGACCTGGCTTGCCGCATCAATCGGCAGCGCCCATTGGCGGGCGTTCCAGCGATAGCTCTCATACGAGTGGCCGACGGAGGCCGCCGCCAGCGCCTGCGCGTCGCTTGCGTGATCGTTATCATCGAGCGGCAGCAGGCAGCCTTGCGCGGTCACCTGGCCGACATGCGGGTGATCGATGACGATCAGGTCGTAGCGTCGTGCAAGCTCTCCGACCGGAAAGGATTCGAAGTCCTGCAGCGAGCGCTTGTCCCAGCCAACCTCGACGCCCGACTTCTGCTTCCAAAGGGACGAGCAGGCGACAAGCGGGTCGTAACCGCGCGGATGGCTCCAGGTCATGCCGCTGAGGGTCACCATGGCGTTGCGCCCTCAACGCTGTCTCGTTGCCCCCCGATCAGGCGGCGGCAACCTGTGCCAGGCGCGCGTCGCCGCTGGAATAGGCTTCGAGCACCTCGCCGACCTCGCCGTAGGCGACCAGCGTCCCGTTGTGGAGCCAGATCGCCTTGTTGCAGATGCGCTGGATGATCGGCTTGGTGTGGGAGGCGACGAACAGGATGCGTGACCGGCGCACGAGTCCTTCGAGCCGCGCAAACGCCTTCTGAAAGAAGTTGGCGTCGCCGACCCCGATGATCTCGTCGAGCAGGAAGATGTCCGGCTTGCGCAAGGTCGCAATTGCGAACGCCAGGCGCAATTGCATGCCGGCCGAATAGGTGCGCACCGGCATTTTCAGGTAGTCACCAAGCTCGCTGAACTCGGCGATGTCGTCGAGGCTTGCGTCGAGCTCCTCGCGCGTCAGCCCCCAAAGCATGCCGCAGATGCGGATATTTTCGAGGCCTGTGGCATCGTGGTTCATTCCCAAAGTCGCATCGAACATCGGTGAGACTTGGCCGTTGACCTCGACCGTGCCCGACGTCGGCGCATAGACGTCGGCGAGCACCCGCAGCAGCGTCGTCTTGCCCGAGCCGTTGTTGCCGACAAGCCCGATGCGATCACCATTCTGGGCCTCGAAGCTGATGTCCTTGAGGGCCTTGACGATGACGTGGCCGGCGGCCTGGCCGAACCGGCCGCCGATCGCCCGGCCAAGCACCACTTTGCGGATGGACGAGCTGCCGACGCTGTAGACTGGAATATCAACCGAGACATTGGTGAGGCGTATGATTGTCACGCGGGACGGCCCTTGCTCGTTCAAAGCCAATAGACGATGCGGCGCGAGGCGCGGCGCATCAGCAGCGCGGCAAAAACCGGCCCGACCAGCGCCAGCCCGATCGCCACGGTCCACGACAAGGGCGCCGGCGCATTGCCCAGGAGTGGCGCCCGCACCAGCTCGATGAGGTGAAAGAAGGGGTTGGCGTCGGCGATCAGCGTGTAGTCTCCAAGCGACGAGACCGGCCACATGATGGGGGTGGCAAACATCGTCACCTGCAGGGCGGTGGCGACGATGAGCGGAATGTCGCGAAACCTCGTGCTCAGGATCGCCACGACGATGCCGGCCCATGCGAGGTTGAGGTAGACCAGCGCCACTCCCGGCACCACGAGCAGCGAGTTGAGGCCCGGGGTCATGCCGAAGATGATCCAGATCGGAACAATAAGCACGATCGTGTGCAGGAGAACGATGAAGTTTCGCCACACGACCCGGAACACGAAGGCCGAAAACGGCACCCGGATCTGCTTGATGATCCGATCGCCCTCGAGAAAGGCGCCGCCGCTTTCGTTCAGCGTCGTCGAGACGAATCCCCACAAGATGAAGCCCAGCGCCAGAAACGGCAGGTAGGTCCTGATATCCATCTTGAAAATGCGGCTGTAGATGAAGCCGAGCGTGACCACGAAAATCGCCATGCTCAGGGTCATCCAGAAGGGACCGAGAACCGAGCGGCGATAGCGCAAGCGGATATCGTTCCAGCCGAGCATGGCCCACAGCGGCCAGGCGGCGATGCCGGCCAATAGGTCGGCGCCCACCGCGTCGGAAGCGCTGGTCGTGGCCCGACGCGGCGAGGTTGCGGCGGCTGGGACCTGCTCGTCAGCTATAGTATCCGTCATCCGGAACCTGACCTACCTGGACATGCCGGCGCAAACCGAGGACGGCCGGCTCCCCGAAACGCGCCCGGCGAGCCGTAGTGTGCCCCGTTGCCGGGGCTTCTAACAAAGGGTCCGCAGGAACTCAATCCGCGCCTCGGCGCCAATGTTCCGGGAAGGGCTCTCGAAGGCGATTGACCACTATTCAATTGCCGCTCCCCATATTATGACGCCCGCCAATCGCCGTCCGGATGTGCTGATCAAGAGACTTCATGGAAACGGTTGAATGTGTGGTCGTCGGGGCCGGGATCATCGGCCTTGCGGTGGCCCGCAGCCTGGCGCTGGCCGGGCGCGAGGTGTTGGTGCTTGAGGCTGCCGAGGCGATCGGCACCGAGATATCCTCGCGCCACAGCGAAGTCATCCACGCCGGGATCTACTACCCCGCCGGGAGCCTGATGGCGCGCTTTTGCGTCGCCGGCAAGCAGGCACTCTACGCCTTCTGTGCGGATCACGGCGTGCCGCACCGCCGATGCGGCAAGCTGATTGTGGCAACGAGCGCCGAGGAGATCGACCGGCTCGCTGTGATCAGGGCTCGGGCAGCCGGCAACGGAGTGAGCGACCTTACCGTGCTTTCGGCGGCCGATGCCCGCGCCCTGGAGCCGAACCTGCACTGCACGTCAGCGCTGCTATCCCCCTCGACCGGCATCATCGACAGCCATGCCTATATGCTGGCGCTGCAGGGAGACATCGAGAGCCGAGGCGGGACGCTTGCGTTTTGCTGCCCCCTGCAGCGTGCCGCGGTGCGCCAAGGCGGGCTTGAACTTTCGACCGGCGGCGCGCATCCGCTGACGCTTGCCTGTCGCGTGCTCGTCAACGCCGCGGGCCTTGAGGCGCCCGCAGTGGCGCGCGCCATCGAAGGAATGCCGGCGCAGCACATTCCCGCCATTTACTACGCCAAGGGCAATTATTTCACGCTGAGTGGTCGTTCGCCCTTCTCGCGGCTCATTTATCCGGTTCCGGTGCCGGGCGGGCTCGGCGTCCACCTGACGCTCGACATGGCCGGCCAGGCCCGCTTCGGTCCCGATGTGGAATGGGTGGACAGGATAGACTACGCCGTGAACCCCTGCCGGGCAGGTTCCTTTTATGCGGCCATTCGACGATACTGGCCCGGCTTGAGGGATCATGCGTTGCAGCCTGGCTATGCCGGCATCCGCCCGAAGATCGTTCCGCCGGCCGTGGCGGTACAGGATTTTGTCGTGCAAGGAGAGGCCGTGCACGGCATATCCGGCCTGATCAATCTGTTCGGCATCGAATCGCCGGGATTGACCGCCTCCCTCGCCATTGCCGAGGCGGTGCGCGATTTGGCGAACCTCGCGTGATGGCCCCGGCGCAAGAGGACCGCGCGACCGCGAGCCGGCAAACGACCCCGGCGCTCTTTCTCGATCGGGACGGGGTGATCAACGTCGATTCCGGCTTTGTTCATCGCGTCGATCAGGTTGAGTTCGTCCCCGGCATCTTCGACCTGGTGGGCTTTGCCGCACGACAATTGTGTTGGCCGGTGGTGGTCGTCACCAACCAGGCCGGCATCGGCCGCGGCCTCTTTGGCGAGGCGGAATACCAGGCGCTGACCCGGTGGCTGCAGCACGAATTCGAGGCGCGCGCCGCTCCCATCGCCTGCTTCTACCATTGCCCCTACCACCCGGAGCATGGCATCGACCGCTACCGGCGCGACCATCCCTGGCGAAAGCCTAATCCCGGCATGCTCCTGCAAGCCGCGAGCGACCTGACAATCGACCTCGCCCGTTCGGTGCTCATCGGCGACAGGCCGACCGACATGGCCGCAGGCGCCGCCGCGGGCGTCGGCCTGTTGATCGGGTTCGACCATGAGCGCACGTGCTCGGTAATGACGCAGGCGCATGCCGTCGTGCATGAATTGACGGCGGCCCTGCCGCTTCTTCAGGCTCATGCCGAAGGGCGTCACCGATGGCTTGCCGATGCGGAGGCGCCGCCGTCGCCCGCCCTTGCCGCCGATTCGTCAATTGAAAAATCACGCAATTTCTCGCCATGAATGGGTCTGAGGATCGCCCAGACAGATGGAACGGGACCACCCTGTCGGTCGTCCTGCCAAACTATAATCACGCCGATCTGATCGCCCGCGCGCTCGATGCATTGCTGGCACAGGACCGGCCGGCTGACGAGATCATCATTATCGACGACGGCTCTACCGACGACAGTTTGAGCGTGATCCAGGCTTATGCCGCAAGGGCGCCCGCCATCCGAATCCTCCGCAACGACAAGAATTGCGGCATCGTTGCAACGCTGCAGCGCGGGCTCGAAGCGGCCCGCGGGCGCTACGTCTATTTCGCCGCCTCGGACGATTGGGTGTTGCCGGGATTCTTCGCGCTGGCGCTGGCGCTGCTCGAAGGCTACCCGCAGCGGGGCTTTTTCTGCGGCGAGGCCATCCTGGTCGACGGCGTGACGGGCGGGTTCCGGGGCCTGCGCCCCATCGCGCGGCCCCGCAGCGGACGGGGCGACGTCTCGCCTTCACGGGCAGTCGAACTGCTGGCGCGCATCGACAATTGGATCCTGACCGGCAGCGCCGTATTCCGGCGCGAATGCGTCGTCGCGACAGGCGGGTTCGACACGCGGCTCGGCTCTTTCGCCGACAGCTATCTCTCCCGGAAGATCGCCCTCACCCGGGGCTTCTGCTACGCGCCCGTGACGGTTGCCACCTGGTGCATCTTTTCAGGGAGCGTGTCGCGGGTCACGGCCCTGCAACGGGCCGAGGAGGTCCTTGCCGTCGTTCCGTCGGTGATTGCCGCCGATCCGACGTTCCCGTCCTGGTACCCGGAGGCCTTTCGCCGGAGATGGCGGTTTGCCGCCTCGCGACTGGCATTGGAGAGCCGGCCCGTCGACCGCGCCCTTGTGAGCACCATGGGTGCAGCCTCGCCGCTCGACCGTCTTGCCCTGAAGACGATCTGGGCGGTGCTGCCCGCCGCGCTGGGGCGATTTGCCACACTGACCCTGTTGTGGTGGCGCTGGCGTCCGACCTCCTTGAGATTCGTCGTGACGACGGCCCTCGAACGGCGCCTTGAAGGCCGGTTGCGCGGGCGCCCGCCCCCGACCGCGCCCTCGCTACCGCAAGAGCGCCGGCTGGCCGCCGACGTTCGCTCGTCGCCTGCACCTGCGGACGAGCGGCTTCGCTAACAGCCAATACCATGTGCGCAGCGGCCGCGCCGAGGCTTGCTTGTCAAATCCGGGCGCGCTGACTAAGAGTTCGCGCCGGGTGACCCTCCGATCGTGCGCCTTGGCGTGCGCTTCCAACAACAAATTCCGGCACTCCGGCCCGGCCGCCACTGCGAGCATCATTGTGGCGTCGGCAGCGACTGTCGCGCGCGGTCGATCGGGCCTCCAACTCACGAACCCGACGAGGCGACTTGATGGGACGACTGCTGAATATCGTGACCCCGCTGCACAAGATGACCAAGCGGGACTATGTCGGCCGCATGATGGACGAGAAGGTCCATTGCATGATGAAGGCCAAGGAATATGAGGGCGACTATTGGGACGGCGACCGACGCTTCGGATATGGCGGCTACCGCTACATCGAGGGCCGATGGAAGCCCGTCGCCCGGGGCCTCATCGATCTGCATGGCCTGAAGGGGAAGGTGCGCATCCTCGACGTCGGCGCCGGCAAGGGCTTTCTACTGCGCGAGTTCAAGCTGCTGCTGCCGGAGGCGGAGCTTGTCGGCTTCGACATTTCGCGCCATGGCCTTGCCGACGCCCATCCCGACGTGAAGGCCAACCTGTTCCGCTACAAGGCGCAGGACCGCTATCCGTTCGGCGACCAGTCCTTCGACCTCGTGGTGTCGCTCGGCACTCTGCACAATCTGAAGATCTTCGAGCTGCAGACGGCCCTGCAGGAGATCGAGCGTGTCGGCAAGAACAAATACATCATGGTCGAAAGCTATCGCAGCGAGCTCGAGCAGTTCAACATGCAGTGCTGGGCGCTGACCGCGGAAGCTTTCTACGATACGGCTTCGTGGATCTGGCTCTATAGCCATTTCGGCTACACGGGCGACTACGAATTCATCTATTTTGAATGACGGGCTGAACCATGCAGGTCAAGACAGCCAAGGCGGCGGTACTCGCCGAATCGCGCAAGCCCCTGATCGTCGACGAGATCGAGCTGCCCGAAGCGCTCGGCGTCGGGCAGGTTCTGGTCAAGATCTACTACACCTCGATCTGCGGTGCGCAGATCAACGAGATCGAGGCGGTCAAGGGGCCCGACAAGTTCCTGCCCCACCTTCTCGGTCATGAAGCCTCCGGCGGCGTCCTCGAAACCGGGCCCGGTGTCACCAACGTCAAGGCCGGCGACACTGTCGTCCTGCATTGGCGCCCGAGCCTCGGCATCCAAAGTCCGACGCCCAACTACCGCTGGCGCGGCCAGAAGCTCAATGCCGGCTGGGTCACGACGTTCAACGACCACGCCGTGATCTCGGAAAACCGGCTGACCGTCATCCCGGCCGATTCCGACCTGAAAATCGCGCCGCTCTTCGGCTGCGCGGTGACGACGGCGGCAGGCGTCGTCAACAACGACGCTCACATCGCGGTCGGCGAATCGGTGGCGATCTTCGGCGTCGGCGGCGTCGGGCTCAACCTCGTCCAGTTCGCCCATCTGGTCGGCGCCAACCCGATCATTGCGGTCGACCTGATCGACAGCAAGCTCGACATGGCGAGGGACCGCGGCGCGACGCATTGCCTGAATGGCGCCAAGACCGACGACGTGGCGGCCGAAATCCGCAAGATCGTCGGACCGAAAGGCCCGGACAAGGTGCTCGAAACCACCGGCGTCAAGCCGGTCATCGAGCTTGCCTACGACCTCACCCACCCCGACGGCACGTGCGTGCTCGTCGGCGTGCCCAACGAGAAGGTCACGATCTATACTTTGCCCATCCACTTCAACAAGGTGCTGACGGGCTCGCACGGCGGGGACGCACGGCCGCATATCGACATTCCGCGCATCATGCGACTGGCGGCCGCCGGGCGCATCTCGTTTGATGGGATCATCACCCACGAGTTCCCCCTCGACGACATAAATGCCGCCCTCGACATGGTGCGCAGCGGCGCTGCAGGACGCGTGCTGCTCAGCGTCGCGCCGCCCTGAGACAGCGGCGAACGACGGTCTTGCCCTTCGGCCGGTTAGGGGCAAGACCACCGTTTCATGCTAGAACTGCCACCGAAGGAGGGCTCCATGACTGCCACTCTGTCCAGGCTTCGCGCCGCCATGGCGACGGTGTTTCTCGGCTTGCTCCTGTCGGGATGCGGCTTCAACAACATCCCGACCATGGAGGAGCAGGCCAAGGCCAAGTGGGCGGATGTCCAGAACCAGTATCAGCGCCGTGCCGATCTCATCCCGAACCTGGTGGCGACCGTCCAGGGTTACGCCAAGCAGGAGAAGGACGTGCTGACCGCGGTCGTCGAGGCCCGCGCCAAGGCGACGTCGATCAAGATCGACGCCTCGCAATTGACCGATCCCGAGAAGGTCAAGCAATTCCAGGACGCGCAGAACCAGCTCTCCGGCGCGCTTGGCCGTCTGCTTGCCGTTTCCGAAAACTATCCCGACTTGAAGTCCAACCAGAATTTCCTGGCGCTGCAATCGCAGCTCGAGGGCACCGAGAACCGCATCGCAGTGGCGCGCCGCGACTACATCGAGGCCGTCCGCATTTACAACACCGAGCTCAGGACCTTCCCGGGCATCATCTGGGCGACGCTGATCTATCGCAGCAACAAGTCGATGGCGGAATTTACCGCGACCGACAATGCGCAAACCGTGCCGCAGGTGAAATTCTGATCGCGGTGCGACACCGGGCATGGGCGGCGGGGCTGCTCTTCGCCGTCATGCTTGCGCTGCTGGCGGAGAGCGCGGTCGCCACGCTGAGTTTCCCGCCGCTCAGCGGCCGTGTCGTCGACGCCGCCGACGTGATCCCCGCAGCGACCCGCGCCACGCTCGATCAGAAACTGAAGGACCTCGAAGACAAGTCGGGCATCCAGCTCGTCGTCGCCACCGTCAAATCACTCGACGGCGCCGACATCGAGACCTATGCAAACGAGCTGTTCCGCACCTGGAAGCTCGGCGAGAAGGTCAAGAACAACGGCGTGCTCCTCCTGGTCGCGCCGACCGAGCGCAAGGTGCGCATAGAGGTCGGCTACGGCCTCGAAGGAACTCTCACCGACGCGATTTCGAAGCTGATCATCGTCAACGCCATCGCCCCGCGCTTCAAGGCCGGCGACTACGGCGGCGGCATCGAGCGAGGGGTCGAGGACATCGTCACGACCCTGTCCACGGATTCCGGCGAATGGGAGAAACGCCCGCAGCTGCGCGCCGAGGATCACTCGTTGCTGCAGAATTTTATCACCCCGTTGATCCTGATCCCTATCTTCCTCTTTGTATTCTTTTCCATCCGCCGCAACCTGGCGACACCCGGGGCGAGGCAACTGGTGCGGCGGGGCAATTCCACCGTGTTCATTCCGGTAAGCACGCCCTGGGGCTCTTCGACTTGGGGCGGCTCGAGTTCGGGTAGTTTTTCGAGCGGCGGCGATTTTTCCGGCGGCGGCGGCTCGTCGGGCGGCGGCGGCGCGTCGGGGAGCTGGTGATGCCGCTCAGCAAGCAAGATCGCGATCGGATCGCTGCGGCGATCCGCCAGGCCGAGGCCAATACGAGCGGCCAGATCGTGTGCGTTCTTGCCCGTGCCGCCTCGAACTACGCCTTCGTGCCGATCATCTGGGCTTCGCTCCTGGCACTGGCGACGCCCTGGCTGCTGATCGCCTTCACCACGATATCGGTCGAGCGCATCTATCTCGCCCAGCTCGCCGTCTTCGCGGTTGCCGTTGCGCTCCTGTCGATACCGCGTCTGCGCATGCTCCTCGTGCCCCGGCATTTGCAGCGCCTGCATGCCCATCATGCGGCGTTGGAGCAGTTCATGGCGCGCGGGCTCACGCACACGCGTGGGCGCAGCGGCGTTCTGATCTTCGTGTCGCTCGCCGAGCGATATGTGAGGATCATCGCGGACGAGGGTATCGCGACGCGCGTGCCGCAATCGGTGTGGCAGGAGGCGGTGCATCTGCTGCTCGCCGAGATGCGCCATGGCCGGATCGCCGAGGGCTTCGCGGAGGCGATCGCGGCCTGCGGGCGCGTCCTCGCCGCCCATTTTCCGCCGCGCGATGAGGGCGCCAACGAGCTCCCCGATCGAATCTACGTCATGTGACGGTCGCGCAAGTGAATGAGGGTGCGAGCCCCCTTCTCCCTGTGTGGGAGAAGGCGCCGCCACTTGGCGGATGCGGGGTTACTACAGTGGAAAACAGGCGCTATTTGCTGCTCGGCTTCGGTCGACCGGCGTGCCCCTCATCCGGCCGCTCCACGGCCACCTTCTCCCCGCGCGGGAGAAGCGCTCTCCAGCAGCGTTCCTCGCACGATGACTACAGATCTGCACCCTTGGCCGCCGCCAGAATGGCGCCGGGGGCGGCTGACGTACCGGCCTGGAGAACGAGCGCATAGGCGTTGCTGTCTTCGCCCTTTGTCCGCCCGGCAGGGATCTCGAAGGACGTGGCGGCGCCGTTCCACTCCCCGATCTTGCTGATGGCTCGAACGACGTTCGTATAGGTCACCGTCCGGCCCGCATTCTCGCCGCGGCCGATGGCGACCGTGACCGCCTTGGCGATGCGCAGCAGCCACAGGCCGCCCGCCTTTGGCCCGCCGGGAGCGGCCGCCCCGACGTCAATGCGGATCTTGTCGGCAGCCTCGCTGACCCTCATGTCGACTGATAACGGCCCCTGCCGCTTGCCGAGCGCGGCGATCACTTCATTGATCTCGTCGGCGTCGCTGCCGACGGCATGTTTCAGGCCGTCGATCACCACCTGCGGCGTATAGACTTGGCCGTCGCCGCGCGCGAGCGAATAGTTTTTCTGACGCGCCGTGAAGGCGGGCGAGGCGAGCGTATCCTTCCACCCTATGTAGTCCCAGTAGTCGACCGGAAAGGACACAGCGAGAACGCTCGCATCCCGTGCCATCCTGCCAAGCAGGGCATCGGCGGGGGGGCAGGACGAGCATCCCTGACTCGTGAAGAGCTCGACGACGCAGCGCAGGCCGTCCGCACCCGCAAGCGAAGGAGCGAGGAGGAGACCTGCGATCAGCGGCGCTTGTAGAAAGGAACGCCTCGCGATGATGGAACCGGGCAGCATGGCAATTCCAAAGGCGGATACGTGCAGGCTTGCGCCTTGCGGACGCAAACCATAGGCGCCATCTGCCCTCACGTGCCAGTCAAATCAGGGTGAGGCGAGCCCTCACGGGACACGCCGAGGACGGCTTGGACCACCCGATGCGAAATGGCTTGCCATGTCGGCTGCAGGGTGCCAAGCCACGCTGCCGTTGCTCTGACGAGGATGCCTGAGAGAGACCCGTGGATATTGCGGTCTGGCTGCGTTCGCTCGACCTGGAGCAATACGAGGCGGCGTTCCGGGAAAACGCCATCGATGCGGAGATCTTGCCCAAGCTCAGCGCCGAGGATCTGAAGGACATTGGTGTTACCGCAGTCGGCCACCGCCGCAAGCTGCTCGAGGCCATCGCCGGGCTGACCTCAAAACCGGCCGCGGAAGCAATGCCGAGAGCAACCGAGCGCGCCGATGCCGGCGAGCGCCGGCAGGTGACGATCTTGTTTGCCGATCTCGCCGGCTACACCCGACTCAGCACCGAACTCGATGCCGAGGAGCTGCACGCGCTGCGCAGCGCCTTCACCGAGACGACGGACGCGGTCGTCGTCGCGCACGGCGGCACAATCGAGCGGCACATCGGCGATTGCGTCATGGCAGTGTTCGGCGCCCCGGTCGCGCACGGCAACGATCCAGAGCGCGCGGTCTATGCCGGGCTTGCAGTCCGCGATGCCATGCCCGGCCTCACGAACCGCTTCGGCCGCAGCATCGAGGTTCACGTCGGCGTCGCCAGCGGCGAGGTCGTGGCGAGCGGCATTGCGAGCCCCGATCAGATTTTCACGGTGACGGGCGAGTCGGTCAATCTCGCCTCACGCCTGACCTCCCAGGCGCGCACCGGGGAAATCCTCATTTCGGCGGCCGTCCATCGCGCCCTCGCCGATCGGCTGGAATGCGTCTCGATAGGCGCCTTGCCGGTCAAAGGGTTCGAGGAGCCGATCCATGCTTGGCGGGTGATCGGCCGGCGGCGCTCGGCCGTGGCCGAGGAGCGCCCCTTCGTCGGCCGTCAAAGCGAAATGCGCCAGCTCGCGGCGGCGATCTCAGCCTGTCTTGAAACCGGGCGCGGACAGACCCTCTACATCCGCGGGGAGGCCGGCATCGGCAAGACCCGCCTCGTCGAGGAGTTCCGGCGTGCCGCCGCATCGAGCGGCTTTGCCTGCCATTCCGGCCTCGTGCTCGACTTCGGCACGGACACCGGGCGCGATGCCGTGCGATCGATCGTGCGCAGCCTTGCCGGCGTGCCGCCGGGCGCCGACGCCGAGCTGGTCCGCGCCAAGGCACAGGCGGTCTTTGCCGCCGAGCGGGCCGAGCCGCACCGGATCGTGTTTCTCTACGATCTGCTTGATCTTGCTCAGCCCGTCGAGCTGCGGGCGCACTACGATGCCATGGACAATGCCACCCGTTCCCGCGGCACGCGCGAGACCGCGGCGCAGATGGTGGCGATGGCAAGCCGGGCAAACCCCGTGCTCCTGGTGATCGAGGACGTGCATTGGGCTGATCGGGGAACGCTCGAAAGCATCTCGGCCTTGGCCGAAACGGTGACCGAGCACCGGGCGCTCATGGTCCTGACGTCGCGGCTCGAGGGCGATCCGCTCGCCCGCGGCTGGCGCGTCGGCGGGGCGCTTCTCACGGTCGATCTTGCGCCGCTGCGGCGCGACGAAGCCCTGGCGCTTGCCGCACGATTTCTCGACACGGCGACGGCGTTTGCCGCCCGATGTATCGAGCGGGCCGCCGGCAATCCGCTGTTTCTGGAGCAGCTCGTCCGACATGCCGAGGAACGGGCCGAGGGCGGCGTGCCCGATTCGGTGCAGAGCCTCGTGCAGGCGCGCATGGATCGCCTTGGGCTCGCCGACAAGCAGGCCCTGCAGGCGGCGTCTGTGTTCGGACAGCGATTTTCGCTGGAAGGCGTGCGCTACCTTCTGGGCGACCCGAACTACGAGGCGCGCGGCCTCGAGGCCAACTACCTCGTGCATTGGCAAGACGAAGGCTTCCTGTTCGCCCACGCGCTGATCCGGGATGCCGTCTATGCGACCCTGCTGCACAGTCGCCGGCGCGAGTTGCATCGGCTCGCAGCCGCATGGTTTGCCGAGCGCGACCCCTCGCTCAATGCCGAGCATCTCGATCGGGCCGAGGATGCGCGCGCCTCCGGCGCCTACCTCGCGGCGGCGCGCGGCCAGGCGGCGCAGTATCGCTACGAGCGGGCGCTTGCCCTCATCGAGCGCGGCATATCGCTTGCCGACCCCTCGCAGCGCTCCGTCTTGACCGCCTGTCGCGGTGAGATCCTGCACCATCTCGGCTTGACGGCCGAAGCCCAGGCCGCCTACGAAGCCGCTCTTGCTGCGGCACAGGACGATGCCGAACGCTGCCGCGCCTGGCTCGGGCTTGCCGCCGTCAAGCGCATCACCGACGATCTCGACGGGGCGCTCGCGGACCTGCAGCTGGCGAAGGCTGCTGCCACCCGGCTGCAGCTCACGGCCGAGGCCGCGCTCGCCCATTTTCTGCACGGCAACGTGCTGTTTCCGCGCGGCGACATCGAGGGCTGCCTGCGCGAGCATGAGCAAGCCCTGGCGCTGGCGCGCCAGGCCGGCGCCGCTGAAATCGAGGCCGAGGCGCTCGGCGGTCTGGGGGATGCCGAATTCATGCGTGGGCGCATGCTGACCGCGCTCGACCGGTTCCGCCGGTGCGTGGAGGTGGCCAAGCGGGGCGGCTTCGGTCGCGTCGAGGTCGCCAACCGGGGCCTGGTGGCGCTCATGCGGTGGTATGCCGGAGACACGAAAGGGGGGCTCGACGAGGCGCTCGCCTCGATCGAGGCCGCAGCCCGCGTCGGCCACCATCGGGCCGAGACGGTTGCGCACATGTCGGCATATACCTGCCGCTACTCGCTGACGGACCTCGCCGGCGCGGCAATGCATGTCGAGAGCGCGCTGGCGCTGTCCCGTCAGCTCGGCACCAAGCGGTTTGAGGGACAGTCGCTGATCTTCCGGGCCGAACTGCATCGCCTGGCCGGGCGCCGCGCCGCGGCATTCGAGGACATGAACCAGGCGTTTGCTATCATTGCGGAGAGGGGGCTGGCGTTCATGAAACCGCCTCTTCTCGCCATGGTCGCGGTCGCCTCCAACGACCGGGCAACGCGGGAAAAGTGCCTTGCGGAAGGCGAGGCGCTGCTTGCGACGAACTCGATGGGTCACAACGACAATCTGTTCCGCATGGAAGCGATGGAGGCGTGTCTTGGCGGAGAGGATTGGGACGGTGCCGAGCGTCATGCGATGGTGATGGAGGAGTTCTCTCGGCACGAGCCGTCGCCGTTGACGCGGTTCTTCGTGGCGCGCGGCCGCGCGCTCGCCGGCCACGGCCGGGGCCGCCGCGATGCCGCCCTCAATGCCCAACTCGAAGGCCTGATCGCCGACGGCGAACGCTTCGGCTACCGCATGGCCTTGCCGGCCATGCAGAAGGCGCTCGATGGTGTTCCGGCGGAGTAGACCGTCGCCTCCGTTCGAATCATTGGCGTCATCCCGACCGGAGCGAAGCGGAGAGCCGGGATCCGGCGCCGGATCCCGGTACCGCCTCGCGCTTCCGGGATGCCAGGGACGTCCCTCTCCC
>JAFAME010000167.1 GCA_019233695.1 Methylobacteriaceae bacterium | reverse complement strand
GACGCACCGGCTTCTCGATCAAGGCTTCGAGGAGCGTCGCCGTCCCGAGATCGTTGACCGACATATAGCGCTCGATGGCGTACATGCTCTGGCCGACGCCGACCTCCGCCGCGAGGTGCACGACCTTGTCGATGCCTTTGAGGGCCTTGCCCAGCGCCCCGCCGTCCCGGATGTCGCCCACCTGGAGCTCGACCTCGGGGGGAAGCGTCGAGGCGGCGCTCGCCTGCGGTCTGCCGTGGACCTGCTCGATGAGGCTGTCGAAAACACGCACGTCGTGGCGGCGCGCCAGCAGCGCACGGGCAAGATGAGAGCCGATAAAGCCCGCGCCCCCCGTGATCAGAACTTTGTCTGTCACCGGCAACTCCCGACGAGATGGATGAGATGGCAGAACTACTTGGCTTCCGCCAACGCATGACCAACAACGTTTGTTCCCCGATGAATTGGCGCCGATTCACATCGACGCCAGACAGTCGCGCAGGCGGTCGCGGTAGCGGACCGCCGCCGCGATCAGACGGGTCGCCTCGTCGGGCATGCACGCGAGCGCGTCGGCCGCCATGACATAATAGCCGAGCTGGAAGGCGAGATAGCAGGGCGTCAGACAGGCCATGAGCTCGGCAGTCACCGGGTGGCGAGCCGTGAATTGCGTGCGCAAGCGCAGTTCCTGCCGCTCGTCGGCCGAAAGCTCAAGCTCGACCGCAGCGCCCGCGACATCCCAGGCAATGTCCTGGCAGCCGATCAGGTCGTGTGCCTCGCAATGATCGACCGCATCGGTCTTGAGAAGCGAGCCGTCGGCCCCTTCAAGCCACTCCCATACGTGCAAGCGATTGTCGGTCGCAACACGCCGGATGCGGCCCTCCAGTTGGCGCAGCTCCTGCCCGATGCGATCGCATGCCCCAAGCGCCCCGCTGCCCAGGCGCTCCAGCGCATTCTGCCGAAGCATTGCGGCAAGCTCCGCAGGCGTGGCACCTTCGCCCGCTTCCGCTCGAAGCTGCCGTGCCCGAAAGCCGAGATAGTCGGCAAGGCGAATGACGAGGGTGTCCCGACCGAGCCGGACGAAGTCGGGAGGTCGGGAGTCGGCGACCCATTGCTCGACCAGGAACCCGTGCCGATATGCCACCACCTTCGGGATGAAGCCTGCTTCGGAAAGGGCGTGCGCGCGCTCGAGCTTGCGCTCTCCGTAGCGGCCGAGGCCAGCGAATTTTACAAGGAGCGTCCCTCCTGCCTCGCCGCGAAGGAGAAACTTTCGGCGTTCCTGTTGAACATGTGCAGGCGGCCAATCTGCCTCTTGCCGATATCGAAGCGCACGCCACCGCCCGCCTGAAATGTCGTCGAGAGAAGCGGGGGCGGTTTCCGCAAGATCGGCGACCCAGGCGCGCAGGCCTTGCCACGGCTGCTGCGGTCGCAGTGCGAGGTCGTCGAAACCGATCGTGTGGCGCGGCGCATTGCGCCAACGGTGACGGTGGCGCGTCTTTACCTGCGGACCGGGGTCCCCGTCGTGGCTCGGAAAGAAGTGAATGCGCTGGCGCGAGACGCCGTGCTCCTCGAGGAAGTCGGCGACCGCACCGAAAGAGCTTCCTGAAAGGCCAGGTCCTTCATCGACAATCGCGAAAGCCCCGGGCTCGTCCCGCAGAATGGCATCGGCCAGATCGTCTCGGATCGAAAGACGGCGATCGAAGGGGTGACCGATCGGGCGGATCGAGACTGGCGGGGAGGCAGAGAGGCGGGCGGCGACGAGCGCCGCAAGACCGAGGCCGATGCTGCGGATGCCGACCACGCGAGCGGAGTCCGCGGTGAGATCGGCCGCGGCGCGAAGATAGGCTTCCGGGTAGACCGCGTAGAAGGCAAACCCTTCCGGGCGCGCGCACAAAACCTCATCCGGCAGGTCGAGTGCGGCGAGCTTGCGCAGCGCCAAAAGCGCCGCTCCCGAGCGGGGCGCCCCCAGCCCATTTTCCCATGAGCGCCGGATGCCTTGCGCCAGGGCCATCAACAGGCGGGCGCTGCTTTCGCGCGCCGGCGACGGGCAGTCCTGCGCTGCCGCCTCGAACTCGGCATCTGCCAGTCCCTGCGCGACTTCGGCAGCCTCGATGAAAATTCCGACGAGCCGGCCATGCGTAGTGATGCCCGGCGACTCTCCCTCGATGGCGGCAAGCTCAGCGGCCAGCGCGCCCAGCGACCAGCGGGGGCACAGGAGGCGCGAGGCATCGCCGAACACCACCATGGGACACAACAGCGGGAGCGAAATCGAGGAAACCGGCTCGTCCGAAACGTGCTTCGGGAACAAGTTGGGGGCTAGTTGGTTCCTCTTGAGCTTGGCAAAATCTCAGGAGAACAAGCGATGGCCCAGCAGAAACCGGCACAGAAGAAAACCATGCAACGTGTCATGCACGAGTACAAGCATGGCGAGCTGAAGACGAGCCGCGGGACGAAGGTGAAGAGCCCGAAACAGGCAGTCGCCATCGGCCTGCACGAGGCCGGTGCCTCGAAATACGAGAGCAAGGAGCAGAACAAGAAGAACCTGGCGCGCACGAAACGCCGCGAGCACGCGGGAAAGACGTCCAGGCAGCGCAAGGAAGGCTGAGCCGAAGCGTTCGAGCGGGAGTCCCGCGCTTCCTTCTGAGCGCAGCCGGAGGCGTGGGCTGGAGCGCGTAGCGAGCTGACGGGTCGCCGCCCGCCAAGATCGACGGCGTTCACAATGGCAATCGAACCGCTCAGGGATTTATGGCTTCCGCCAAGGCCTTTTTCAGCCGTTCGCGGTCGGCAACGTGCAGGGCCTGCATCTCTTCGAACAGATTGAGCAGGCGTTGCGCCCGCGTCGAACCCTCGCCTTCGCCGTTCAGCTTGGCGACGATCCCACGCTGCTGCTGAAGGTGTCTCTTGCCCTTAGCGACGTGGTCCTCCGCCTGCGTCAAATGTCGAACAAGAATGTTTCGGTCCATGGCATGCGATTCCTGCACAAGACCCCGGGAAGGTCGACGAGACCTACCAGCGCGAGGACTGCTCGGCAGGCGGGACGGTCCGGCTCGCCCGGTTGGCTTCGTTGGCCTGGTGCCGGCCATAAAGGCAGCCCGCGGCTGCGCCGAGGAAGCCGTGGTGCCCGGCATAGTGGCCGATGATGCCGCCGACGAGCGCGCCCTTCAGACATCCCACTGCCGCGGCCGGCGAGACGCCGACGAGAAGACACATCAGCGCAGCGACAAAAATGCGCTTCATCCCGAAGCTCCCATAGCAATGGTCAATAGGGCATGACGGCAACCGTCAGGACTCGTGAACTTGTTTGCCCGACCGACGAACGGCTTCTCGAACCAACCGACCGCTGCCCGCAGAGTTCCATTGCCGAGCCGGGAACATTGCTCGGGCATAAGCGTCGTCACTGGAGGGTGTCGTGGTCCGAGCAGCCATCGCATGAGCATTTTCCAGCTTCTCCTGGGCCGTCGGTTGGCCAATCGCGAATCAGGGACCCGCAGGATCGGCGCGTTCGAAGGTGTGCCCGCCATGGGGCTCGACGGCCTTGGCTCGTCGGCCTATGGGCCCGAGGCTGCCCTCACCGTGCTCATCCCGCTTGGCACCCTCGGCCTCGACTACATCGGCTGGGTGATGGCGCCCATCGTGGCGCTGCTTGCGATCTTATTCGTGTCCTATTGGCAGACCATCCAGGCCTACCCGAACAATGGCGGCGCCTACATCGTCTCGAAGGAAAATCTTGGCGCCAACGCGAGCCTGCTCGCCGCTGCCGCATTGATGATCGACTACGTGTTGAACGTGGCGGTCGGCATTTCGGCCGGCGTTGGAGCGCTGGTTTCCGCGGTGCCCAGCCTGCACCCCTATATCCTGTTGCTCTGTCTCGGCCTTCTGGCTCTCGTCACGCTTGTCAACCTGCGCGGCACCTTGGACGCGGGGAGGCTTTTTGCCCTGCCGACCTACCTGTTCGTGGCAAGCTTCCTTGCGATCCTCGTCATCGGCATCGTCAAGGCAATCGCGGCTGGCGGCAGCCCCGACCCGATCGTACCGCCGCCGTCTTTGCCGCCTGCCACCGAGGCTGTCGCCCTGTGGCTGCTGCTGCGCGCCTTTGCCAGCGGCTGCACCGCCATGACAGGGGTCGAGGCTGTCAGCAACGGCATGAGCGCGTTTCGCGATCCGCCGGTGAGGTACGGCCATCGCACCCTGACCGCCATCGTCGGCATTCTCGGCATCCTGCTTGTTGGCATCGCCTATCTCGCCAAGGCCTATCGGATCGGTGCCTTGGACCAGTCGCAGGAGGGTTATCGCAGCGTGCTGTCACAGCTTGCGAGCTCGGTCGTCGGCAACGGCCCCTTCTACTATGTGGCCATCGGCAGCGTGCTGTGCGTGCTCGCCCTGTCGGCCAATACGAGCTTCGTCGACTTTCCCCGACTATGCCGGATGGTGGCGCAGGACGGTTACCTCCCGAAATCCTTCGCGGTGGCGGGCCGCCGCCTCGTCTTCTCGGTCGGCGTCCTCTATCTCGCCGCAACCGCCGGCGCTCTGCTGATCGCCTTCGGCGGCATCACCGACCGTCTGATCCCGCTTTTTGCTATTGGCGCGTTCCTGACCTTCACGATGTCGCAGACGGGCATGGTGGTGCACTGGCGCCGCGCCATGCCGCGGGCCGGCAGCGGACGCGAGCAGGCACGAAACCGCGCGCATTTTGCCATCAACGCCGTGGGGGCCCTCACCACCGCCCTTGCTCTCGGCGTCATCGTCACGGCGAAGTTCGCGGAGGGGGCCTGGATCACGATTCTGATCATCCCCTGCGTCATCGCGCTCCTCAAGGCCATTCGCCGCTACTACGATGCGCTGGCGAACTCGCTTCAGGAATCTGCGCCCCTGGAACTCGATGACCTTCACCCCCCGATCGTGCTCGTGGCGACCGAGTCCTGGAACAAGCTGACGGACCGCGCGCTTGTTTTTGCTCTGAGCATCTCGCCTGACGTGATCGGCGTGCATCTGACCGATCTTGCGGGGCCGCAGGCGGAGAACGACCAGGCCGCCATCCGCGAGCAATGGCGTGCCTATGTCGAGAAACCCACGCGCGCCGCCGGCCGCAACCCGCCGCGATTGATTTTCCTCGAAGCGCAATATCGCTCTCTCCACGAGCCCGTGCTGAAGCTGATCGGCGAACTCGAGGCCAAATTCCCTCGCCGGAGATTGGCCGTGCTGGTGCCTGAGCTGATCAAGCGGCGCTGGTTCGAGCACGTCCTGCATACGCACCGAGCGCTTCACTTGCGCATGAAGCTGCTGGCGCTCGGCGATCCGCGCCTGACGGTCATCAACGTGCCGTGGGCTCCAGACAATGTCCGCTGACTAGGCCTGAGATTCGAGAAGCGCTTGCTAAAGGGCCCCCCGAGGTCGCGACATTAACTGCACTTTAAGTCGCGCTGGTTACTTCAGGGTAACCAATTTTCGGGTGCCCAAATGAGTGACGAGCGCAACGAGTTCACGGCCAATGCAACCCCCGCCGAGACCCATCCGGAAGCCGTTCAACCGCCGACCAGCGACGCTCCGAAAGAGGAGATCGCCCCGCCAGGAGCGGCGGGCGCCGAGGCGTCCAAGGCGTCGAATGACCCAATCCGGGATCGGACGGCGGCCGCACCGCAATCAGGCGACACGCCCCCGGCGAAGGCTGCTCGTACCGGCGAGGAGCCCCGCGCCCTGACGATCATTGCCGAGCCCTCGGCAAGGTTCGGTGGCGCGCCGCCCGCCTCCGGCCATACGTTCATCCGCCGGCATGGGCTTACCGTGACCCTCCTGTCGCTTGCCATGGCGGTCGGTCTTGCAGGCGCCTATGCGATCGGTCGCAAGGACCTTGGCTTCTTCTCAATCTCGCGGATCGCGAGCGCCCCGCCGACGAAACCCGCCGAGGCCAACGCCAGCGTGCAGATGGCGCAGCTCGAAGCCGAGATCCGCAGCCTCTCGTCGAACCTCGAATCGATGCGCGGCCAGTTGGAGCCCCTGCGGGCGAGCACGGAATCTATGCGCGCCAATTCCGAGACGCTGCGCACCAATTTCGAAGCCCTGCGGGCCAGCACGGATCGCAGCCGACAGGCCGAGGACATTCGGGCGCTCAAGAAGAGCATCGATGCAATCAAGGAGGGATTCGACCAGGCCAAGGCCGATTCCAGCGCGGCGCTGGCCCAGGCGGCGCAAAAGCTCGAAAAGGCCGACCGGGAGTCCGGCGCCAAGGTCTCTGCGATGGCCGATCGCCTGGACCGTCTGGAGCGCGATCAGGCGGCCAAGCTCGGCCAGCTCAGCGAGCGGCTCGACCGCATCGATCGGCGCACCAACGTCTCGACGGAGGTCACGGGCTCGATCCCCAAGCCCGCTCCCCTGCCCTCGGCCACGCCGGCGCCGCCTGCCGACCCGCCGGCACCGCCAAAGCCGCCGACCGTTCCAGGGCTCGTCCTTCGAGACGTGGAGGGCGGCACGGCGCTCATCGAGGGCCGTGGCGGCCTCTTCGAGATTTCCCAAGGCGACGTCATCCCGGGCGTCGGGCGGGTCGAATCGATCGAGCGACGCGGCAAGGAATGGGTTGTGGTCACTCCCCGCGGCATCATCGAGTCCCCACGCCGCTGAGGGGCAAACCTCGAAATCCGATCGGGCGCGCAGTAGCCCTCAGCCAGCAAGGGCGAAGCGCTGTTCCAGCACGAACCGATTGCCCAGGCTCGACTGTGAGAAGACCGCAATCGCATCGATTTCGACTGCTCCCAGGCCTTGCGACACGGGCGCATAGAGTTCCCTGAGGGCGGCGGCGAATTGTTCCCGGTCTGTCTCGTGCAGCGGCCCTGACAGGGTCATGTGGAAACGAAAGTCCTCGAACACGTACGGGTAGCCCCAGGCGTCGAGATGTCTGATCTGACGGGGCGTCAGGCCGACCTGCAAGCGTCGCGCACGCTCCGCGGACGTCAACGGCGCCCGAAACCGATCGAAGGCGCGCACACAATTGCCTGCAAACGTATCGAGGTCGGCGACCGGGGAGGCCGGCACGAGCGCCAGGAAGGGGCCGATGGCTGCAATTTCGAGCCGCCCGATCCGGACATCGGCGTGCTCCCGGACAAAGACCGAGGCAGTTTGCATCAGTTCGTCGCGGCTCACGCCATCCGCCAGTGCGAAAGGCGGTTTCAACGTGGCATGGAACCCGTATCGGCGTGGCTCGGCGGTCCACGCCGCGATCTGCTCCCGCTCGAAGGCAGCGTGTTCGGGAAAGGCGACCTCCGCCCGGCTTGCTGCATCGTAGCCGAGGACGGACGAGCCGAACCGCCATAACGGACCTTGCGGATCCGGCATGTAGTAGATCGCGTAGCGCACGGAGGCTCAAGCGGCTTTCGCAAGGCCGACGCGGGCTTTTCCGGCAAGCACCCTGGTGGCCTCGACGCATTCCCTGGCCAGATGCCAGAATCGCGGATTGAGCTCGATGTTGAAGACCACGCCGCTGGGAAAAATGCAGGTTTCGAGAATGTTGTCCCAGGGGATGTCGCCCCAGCCGACCGGCAGGTGCAGGTCGCCGTGGCCGTAGGCAACCCGTTCGCTGTCGGAATACATCCAGATGTCGTCCTGTCTGCCAAAAGAATCGTGGATGTGCAGGTGTTTGGCGTAAGGCGCGAGCGCCGCGACCTCGGCGACGAGATCGCCGCCCGCAAACCCCAGATTGAGGTGGGCGTGGCTGAAATCGAGCGTCGCTACGACATGGCTGTGCGCGATGGCGGCGAGCTCGGCGGCAAGCCGCAACGGCGTCGAGGCGTGGACCTTGCCGTGATAGCCGCCGAAGAGATTTTCCACGCACAGATGGAGCCCGTGAGCCTTCGCGACATGCCCTCCGCGATTGAGCCATTCGCGCTGGCGGTCGTAGGCCGCTTCGAGCCCGGCAGACTGGGTGATACGGGTCTGCCCCGAATGCACGACATAGTGGATGGCGCCAAGCTCGGCGGCGACTTCGATCGAGGCCTGCAGGACCTCGAAGTGGCGCGGCAGGCGATAGGGCTCGTCGAGAAAATTGATCGCCAGCGGGCCATGCACGGTATAGCTGACGCCGCGCCCGGCACAGATCGATTTGAGCTCGGCAAGGCAGTCGCGGCGGATGCGCCCGCCGACGACCAGATCGAGCTCATACGTCGGCACCTCGATCATCTCGACCCCCAGGGCCTGGGCGGCATCGAGATTGGCGCCGACGCGCGACAGGTCCTGCGGGCCGCCCTCGATGGTGATCCCGACACCCAGAACGCCCTTGCCCATGTCGCTGCCTCTTGAGATGTTTCGGCGCGTGCCGATCAGGGCCGTAGCGCTGCTCGGTGAAGCGGATGTGAAGATCGTCTCTATCAGGACCTTGGCGCCGGCGCGAGCGGAGCTCTTGCGCGGCATTCGCAAGGAGCCGGTTCGGGGGCGGCATGAGTTCGCCGCGTGGTAATCTGAAGCGAACCGGCGGGCGTAAGCCGAACACATTGCTTGTCAGTCAGGGAGATTCCAAATTGACCCATGATCCGCGCCGCAGCGGCGTGCCGATCTCGCGTGCTGGCTGGAGATGGGCAGGCGCCCTGGTCCTTGCCGTCGCCGCTAACATCGCTGCGGGCTCGGCGCTTGCCCAGCCGCGCGCGCCCGATCCGAAGGACTGGCCCGCCGTCCTGGCCGCCGCCAGGAGCGAGACGGTCTATTGGAACGCCTGGGCGGGGGAGCCACGCATCAATGCCTACATCGCCTGGGTCGGCGAAGAAGTGAGCCGCCGTTTCGGTGTGACCCTTGTCGAGGTCAAGCTGGCCGACACCTCCGATGCGGTGGCCAAGGTGGTCGCCGAGAAGGTCGCCGGGCGGATCGAAGGCGGGGCGGTCGATCTCATCTGGATTAATGGCCCCAACTTCGCCTCCATGCAGCAGAACGGGCTCCTCCTCGGCGGTTGGGCCGAAGAGCTGCCGAATTTCCGCTATGTGGATCCGGCGAGAAACCCGCTGGTGCGCAGCGATTTCACCGTGCCGACGCAGGGTGCGGAATCGCCATGGGGCATGGCGCAGATCGTCTTCTACTACGATGCGGCCCGGCTCAAGGGGCCGCCGCGATCGATCGCGGCCTTGCGCGATTGGGCATGCGCCAACCGCGGCCGCTTTACCTATCCCGAGCCACCGGATTTCCTTGGCGCGACGTTTCTCAAGCAGGCGCTCATCGCCCTGACGCCCGACCCCTCGCGCCTGCAGCGGCCGGTGTCGGACAGCGATTTTGCCGAAGTGACGGCGCCTCTCTGGGCCTACCTCGATGCGCTTCGTCCCTGCCTGTGGCACGGCGGGCGCGCCTATCCCGACAACCAGGCGGCGCTGCGTCCGTTGCTGGCCGATGATGAGATCGACCTCGCATTCGCGTTCGATCCAAGCGCCGCAAGCGCGGCAATCGCAAGCAGGGACCTGCCGCAGACGGTGCGCTCCTACGTGCTCGACGGCGGCACGATCGGCAACGCCAATTTCGTCGCCATACCGTTCAACGCGGCACACAAGGCCGCTGCCATGGTCGTCGCCGACTTCCTGCTTTCGCCGGAAGCGCAGGCGCGCAAACAGGATCCGAACGTCTGGGGCGGGTTCACGGTGCTTTCCATGGACCGGCTGTCGCCCGCCGACCGCGCGCGCTTTGCCGCACTCGATCTCGGCATCGCGACCCCGAGCCTGGCCGAGCTCGGCACCCCCCTGCCCGAACCGCATCCGAGCTGGATGAGCCGGATCATCGAAGATTGGAGGAAGCGCTACGCGGCGAATTGAGCCGCCATGTTCGTCCGGTTTGCCCCGGCCCTGACCATCGCCGCGCTCATCGGCCCGATCGCAGCGGGCGTGATCGGCACCCTGCTCCCCGCCTTCGGCTATTTTCCGGCACTTGCCGGCAGACATTTTTCGCTTGCCCCCTGGCACGCGCTTTTCGCTTCGCCAGGGCTTGTCCGTTCGGTCCTGATCACGGCGTTCGTCGGCATGGCCACGACAGCCGTCTCGCTGACCCTGGTGATGGCCATTTTCGCGGCGTTCGACGGCACGCGGCAGTTTCGGATCATCCGCCGGTTTGTCTCGCCGCTCCTTGCGATGCCCCATGCGGCGCTCGCGATCGGCCTGGCGTTTCTGATCGCCCCGTCCGGCTGGCTCGTGCGCATCGCCGCATGGGCCGGCGCGCCGATCGAGCGGCCGCCCGATCTCCTGATCGTACATGACCGCCTCGGCCTGAGCTTGATGGCTGCCCTCATCATCAAGGAGATGGCGTTCCTGTTCCTGATGGTTTTGGCTGCCCTGCCGCAGAGCGACGGCTCGCGCGCGCTGACCCTGGCCCGAACGCTGGGCTATCATCCCGCCGTGGCGTGGATGAAGGCTGTGCTGCCGCGCGTCTATCCGCAGATCCGGCTGCCGGTACTCGCCGTGCTTTCCTACTCACTCTCCGTGGTCGATGTCGCGCTGATCCTCGGGCCTACAACGCCGCCGCCCCTGCCGGTCCTTGTGCTGCACTGGATGAACGATCCGGATCTTCGCCTGCGCTTTCTGGCGGCCGCAGCCGCCCTGCTGCAGCTCGGACTCGTCGTCGGTGCGGGCCTCGTCTGGATCGCGCTCGAACGCAACATCATCAGCCTCGCCCGACCTTGGTTGATTGACGGGCAGAGATCGGGCCACGAGTATGCTACGAAGGTCGTCGCCGGCGCCGCGGTGATCGTGACGGCCGGCGCCGTCCTGATGCTGACGACCGCGCTCACCCTCTGGTCTGTGGCGGAGAGCTGGCGTTTTCCCGAGGTGCTCCCGCCGACGCTGACCTTGACGAACTGGCAAAGCCAGATCGGGGCCGCGCCCACCCCGCTTGTTGCAAGCCTCGGAATCGGTGCCCTCGCTAGTGGCCTTGCATTGGTGTTGACGGTCGGCTGCCTCGAACATGAGGTCCGCTTCGGCAGGCGGGTCACGCAGCGGGCGCTATGGCTCCTCTATGCGCCGCTCCTCGTGCCGCAGGTCGCCTTCCTGTTCGGCTTCGACGTGGTGCTGGCAGCCATCGGCATCGACGGCGGCTTCGGCGAGGTTCTGGCGGCCCATCTCCTGTTCGTGCTGCCCTATGTGTTTCTGTCGCTCGGCGATCCCTGGCGGGCCTTCGATGAGCGCTACAGATGGACCGCCCTTTGCCTCGGCGCTTCGCCGAGCCGCGTCCTGTTTCGCGTGCGGTTGCCCATGCTGCTGAGGCCGCTCCTCACAGCTGCGGCGGTCGGCTTTGCCATCAGCGTCGGGCAGTATCTGCCAACCCTTGTTGCCGCCGGGGGCCGGATCGCCACCCTGACGACCGAGGCCGTGGGCCTGTCGGCTGGAGGCGATCGGCGCATCGTTGCGGTCTATGCGATCCTGCAAATGCTCCTTCCCGCGCTCGGCTTTGCGCTGGCGGTTGCCCTGCCCTCGCTCGCCTTCCGTGATCGCCGCGGCATGAGCACCGGAGCATGAAGACCATCGAGAAGCGCGAGGGACTCGTTCTCGAGGATGTGCGGCTGGTGGTCGAGGGCCGGCTTCTGGTCGATCTGTCGTTGACGATCGGGCCGGGCGAGATCGTCACCATCTTGGCCCCCTCGGGCGCGGGCAAATCAAGCCTTCTGGCGGCGATCGCCGGAACGCTCGCACCGGCGTTCCGGCTCTCGGGCCGGATGACGCTCGACGGCCAACGCATCGACGGCCTTCCGCCGGAGGCGCGCGGCATCGGCATCCTCTTCCAGGACGATCTCCTCTTCCCGCACCTTTCCGTCGGCGGCAATCTGGCGTTCGGCTTGCCGGCGGGCTTGTCCGACCGGGTGGCGCGCCAGAAGTGTGTCGAGGAAGCGTTGGCGACCGCCGGCCTCGCCGGCATGTCGAAGCGCGACCCGGCGACGCTCTCCGGCGGCCAGCGGGCTCGCGTTTCGATGATGCGCCTCATCCTGTCCGAGCCGCAGGCCCTACTTCTCGACGAGCCCTTCTCACGCCTCGATGCGGCGCTTCGCGAACAATTCCGCGCCTTCGTCTTTTCGGCCGCGCGAGCCGAAAACCTGCCGGTTCTGCTCGTCACTCACGACGAGGCCGACGCCAAGGCCGCGAGCGGGCGCATCGTGCCGCTGAGATCGGGGTGAGCACGCCCCGGCAGCCGGCAACTCATCCGTGCAATGGGCTTGTGGCGGTTCCAACCGTAACCGAATTCGCCAAGTCCGAAATTCGCCTGTAGCGCCGCGCTGCCGTGCTCCATCACATCTGGTTGATGATCAGTGACAATAATTGACAATCGTCACTCATCAGAACATTTTGGGCCTGGATGCGTCGATGGAGAGAGCCATGAGCAGATCGCAGAGCCGCATAGCCGCCATTGCCAGCGTCGCCGCCACAATGGCGCTCGCCGGATGCGATCAGGCCCAGAAGGCCGCCGAGGCAAAGCCGGAGCGCCCGGTTCTGGTTGAGCGGGTTCATTACGAGGACAGGGCGCCGGCGCGGACCCTCGTCGGCACGGTGCGCCCACGTTTTGAGAGCGACCTCGGTTTCCGTGTCCCAGGCAAGGTGGCACGTCGGCTTGTCGAAGTCGGGCAGATGGTCAAGTCGGGCGACGCCCTGGCGACCCTCGATGATACCGACCTGCAGCTCCAGCGCGATGAGGCCGATGCCGAGTTGAAGGCCGCTATCACCTCTTTGGCGCAGGCAGAGGCCGATCTGAAGCGCGGCACTGAGCTGCGCAAGAACGGCTGGACCACCGATCAGACCCTCGAAAAGCAGAATGTCGCGGTCGAAGAGGCCCGCGCCCGTCGCGACAAGGCCGGGCGCGCGCTGACGCTCGCGGTCAACGCGTCGGACTACGCGACCTTGCGGGCTGATGCAGACGGAGTTGTCACGGCAACCGACGTCGAGGCCGGGCAGGTGGTCGCCGCGGGACAGACCGCCATCGTCGTTGCCCGCCTTGCCGAAAAGGAAGCCGCGGTCGCGGTGCCGGAAGCGCTCGTCGCGCGGGTCAGGACGGGCATTGCCAGCGTGTCGCTCTGGTCGCGTCCTGACAAGGTCTACAAGGCAAGACTGCGCGAGCTGTCGCCGAGCGCCGATCCTGCCACCCGGACCTATGCCGCCCGTTTCACCATTCTCGCGTCCGACGACGAGGTTCGGCTCGGCATGACCGCAACCCTCACCCTGGCCGACGCCGACAACGAGCGGATCGCCCGGCTGCCGCTCTCGGCCCTCTTCAACCAGACGAAGGGGCCGAGCGTATGGGTCGTCGATGCGGTCTCAGGAGCCCTGACGCTGAAACCTGTGACAATTGCCGGCTACGACGCCCGCGACGTTGTCATCAGGGGCGGCATCGAAGAAGGCGAGCGCGTCGTCACCCTCGGCGTGCAGAAGCTCGATGCGGGCCAGAAGGTCCGCACGGTCCAGACTCTCGGACTGTGAGGCAGATGATGCGCAGCTTCAATCTTTCCGCCTGGGCCGTCCGCCACCCGGCGCTGATCCTCTTTTTCATTCTGGCGCTTGCGGTCGGCGGCACGCTCGCCTTCCTGCGTCTCGGTCGTGCCGAGGACCCGAATTTCACCATCAAGAACGCCGTCGTCACGGCGAGCTGGCCGGGCGCTACCGCTCAGGAAGTCCAGTCCCAGCTCGCCGACCCGATCGAAAAGAAGCTCCAGGAGCTTCCCTACTTCGACAAGGTCACGACCTATTCGAAGGCGGGCTTCGTGGCGATGAACGTTCAACTGAAGGACTTCACGCCGGCTCGTGAGGTTCCGGAACTCTTCTATCAGCTGCGCAAGAAGCTCGGCGACATCAAAGGCGAGCTGCCGGACGGCGTCGTCGGCCCCAACGTCAATGACGAGTACGGCGACGTCGATTCTCTGCTCTATGCCCTGACCGCCGACGGCGCCGACTACGCCCAGCTGAAGCGGGTGGCCGAGGCGATGCGCCAGCAGCTCCTCAAGGTGCCCGACGTCGTCAAGGTCGACCTCTACGGCACGCAGGACGAGAAGATCTATGTCGAGTTCAGCGACGCCAAGCTCGCCACGCTCGGCATTACCCCGCAGGCAATCTTCGATTCGCTCGCCAAGCAGAATGCGGTGACGGCGGCCGGCATCGTCGAGACCTCCGCCCAGCGCGTGCCGCTGCGCGTCTCGGGCGCGCTCGACGGGGCGGCAGCCGTCGCCGAAACGCCGGTCGAGGCGGGCGGCAAGACCTTCCGCCTCGGCGACATCGCCACGATCACCCGCGGCTTCGAGGACCCGGCGAGCTTTCTCGTGCGCCAGAAGGCAAAACCGGCGCTTGCGGTCGGCATTGTCATGGCCAAGGGCGCCAACATCACGACGCTCGGCGAGAACGTGAAGAAGGCGATGGCCGACTTCGTTGCCGCCACGCCCGTCGGCATCGATTTCGAACAGATCGCCGATCAACCGAAGGTCGTCGAGGGCGCGGTGTTCGAATTCGAGCGCTCGTTCGTCGAGGCGCTCGGCATCGTGCTTGCCGTGAGCTTTCTCGCGCTCGGCTGGCGTACCGGAATCGTCGTTGCCCTGTCGGTCCCGCTGGTGCTGCTGATCGTCTTCATCGCCATGATGGTGATGGGTCTCGACCTGCACCGCATCACGCTCGGCGCGCTGATCATCGCCCTCGGCCTCCTGGTCGACGACGCGATCATCGCCGTCGAGATGATGGTCGTCAAAATGGAGCAGGGCTGGAACCGCCTGCGCGCGGCGTCCTTCGCGTGGGAATCGACGGCCTTTCCGATGCTGACCGGAACCTTGGTGACGGCGGCGGGCTTCCTGCCAATCGGCTTTGCCAATTCCGCCGTCGGCGAATATGCCGGCGGCATCTTCTGGGTGGTTGCCATCGCGCTCATTGCCTCGTGGTTCGTCGCGGTCGTCTTCACCCCCTATGTCGGGGTGAAGCTCCTGCCCGATTTTGCCAAAGGCCGCACCCACATCGATCCGCACGCCATCTACGACACGCGGATTTACCGAGCGCTCCGAGGCGTCATCTCCTGGTGCGTCGGCAATCGCGTGAAGGTCGTGCTGGCGACGGTCGCAATTGCGGTTGGCGCGATAGCGGCATTCACGCAGGTGCAGCAGCAGTTCTTTCCGCTCTCAGAACGTCCCGAGCTGTTCTTCCAGTTGCGCCTCCCCGAGGGCACCGCCATCGGCACCACGCTCGCCGTCACGAAGAAGGCCGAAAAGCTGCTCGAAGGCGATGCCGATGCAGC
>JAFAME010000149.1 GCA_019233695.1 Methylobacteriaceae bacterium | reverse complement strand
GGCGTGAGACCGGGTTCGCCCGAAGGTGGGTGACTGCTCAGAGCGAACCGGAGCCTTTGTCGCGCTCGCGGCGGCCCCGAACCGTTGTGATCATTCCTTGATCTTCGAGAAGACCGAATCGATGTCGATCTCCTCGGGCTCTTCGCGCGGCTTGGCCGGTGCCTCCCCGAACACCTCGGCCGGCGTCGAGGGAGGGGGAGCCGGCGGCCGCGCGGTCGTGATCTCGGCCGGAACGAGCGTCTGACCCTGGCTTTCGACGACCGGAGGCCGTTCCTTTGCCGCCCGGTTCACCTCGAAATCGAGATCCATCTGCGAGCACAAACCGAGGGTGACCGGATCCATCGGCGTCAGTGCCGCCGAATTCCAGTGCGTGCGGTCGCGGATCGCCTGCAGCGTGGCCTTGGTCGTGCCGATAAGGCGCATGATCTGGGCGTCCTTGAGCTCCGGGTGGTTGCGCAGCAGCCAAAGGATGGCGTTCGGCCGGTCCTGGCGCCGCGAGAGCGGCGTGTAGCGCGGCCCGCGCGTCTTCTTGACGGGCGGCAGGCGGACCTTGGAAACGGCGAGGTGCAGACGATAGTTCGGGTCGGCTTCCGCCTTGGCGATTTCCTCGCGCGTGAGCTGGCCCGAGGTGATCGGGTCGAGCCCCTTGATGCCGGCTGCGACCTCGCCGTCAGCTATGCCCTTGACTTCCAGCGGATGCAATTTGCAGAAATCGGCGATCTGGTCGAACGACAGCGAAGTATTCTCCACCAGCCAGACGGCGGTCGCCTTGGGCATCAGCGGCGCATTGCTCATTGATTTCTCCTGTGTCCGCGGGCCTTTGCCGGCGCTTGCGGACGTGTCCCTGCAGGCTCCGGCCAAGCCGAGGCGGTGCCTCAAGTTCTCAATCCATGACGGGATGGCAGCGTATATATGATCTTGTCCGACCAAAGGCAATTCGCTTCAGGCGCTATTTGCAGCGCTTTGGCAACTTGGGTCGCGTGATCTGATCGTCCGAGGCGGCGTGCCCTTGGGTTGCTGTCGCGAGCCGATGTAAGGGAGCCCATGAACGCGACATCATCGGAGCGATCGCCGACCGAGGGCAGCAGCGAGGCATCGCCCCGAACCTCGCTCCGGGCGCTCGCGCCCCTCGTTCCGTTCGCGCTGCGCTACAAGCGCCGCATTGGCGTGGCGCTAGTGGCCCTTGTCATCGCGGCGGCGGCAACGTTGACCGTGCCGATCGCCGTACGGCGAATGATCGACTTCGGCTTCTCCCCACAGGGCGCCGGACTGATCGATGCATATTTTGCGGCGATGGTCGGAGTGGTCGGTGTCCTGGCGCTCGCCAGCGCGACGCGCTTCTATGTCGTCACGACCCTCGGCGAGCGCGTTGTGGCCGACCTGCGCGATGCGGTGTTCCGACATCTGACGCAGCTCGATGCATCGTTCTTCGACACGGCGAAGACGGGCGAGCTCGTGTCGCGGCTCACCGCCGATACGACGCAGATCAAATCGGCGTTCGGCGTATCGGCGTCGATTGCGCTGCGCAACAGCTTCATGTTCATCGGCGCGGTAGCGATGATGGTCGTGACGAGCCCGAAGCTTTCCGGGCTGGTGCTGGTTGCCATTCCGCTGATCGTCCTGCCGCTCTATGCGGCCGGTCGGGCCGTGCGCAACCGATCACGCCGAGCCCAGGATCGCCTGGCGGAGGCCACCGCCTATGCCGCCGAGAGCATCGGGGCCGTGCGCACGATGCAGGCCTTCGGTGCGCAGGAGCGGAGCGCCGACCGCTTCAAGTCTGCCGCCGATGCCGCCTATGACGGGGCCCGCCTCGCCGCCAGGGCGCGGGCGAGGCTGACGGCGGTTGCGATTTTTCTCGCGTTTTCCAGCGTCGTTGCCGTGTTGTGGCTCGGCGCGCAGGACGTGCTTGCCCATCGCATGTCGGGCGGCGCGCTGTCCCAGTTCGTGCTTTACGCCGTCTTCGGCGCGGGCGCGCTCGGCGAATTGTCGGAAGTGTGGAGCGAGGTTTCGGCAGCCGCGGGCGCTGCCGGGCGGATTGCCGACATCCTTGCCGTGAAATCGCGCATCACCGCGCCGGCCGCCCCCAACCTTCTCCCTGCGACTTCGGGTGACATCGCTTTCGAATCCGTCGGCTTTTTCTATCCGACCCGGCCGCAGGACGCGGTCGTGACCGATCTGTCGTTCCGGGTGGCTCCAGGCGAGACGGTGGCGATCGTCGGGCCGTCGGGGGCCGGCAAGTCGACGGTCTTCCAGCTCACCATGCGCTTCTATGATCCGAGCGAGGGCCGCGTCCTTTTCGATGGCGTCGATATCCGCACGGTCGACCCCCGGTTGTTGCGTGATCGTATCGCCCTGGTGCCGCAAGACGCGGTGATCTTCGATACATCCATTGCCGAGAACATCCGCTACGGCCGGCCGGGGGCCAGCGACGCTGACGTTCGCGCGGCGGCCGAACAGGCTGCCGCCGACGGCTTCATCGCAGCCTTGCCTGAGGGATATGCGACGGCGGTCGGCGAGCGCGGCGTCACACTGTCGGGCGGCCAGCGCCAGCGACTTGCCATCGCCAGAGCCATTCTCAAGAACACGCCGGTGCTTCTGCTTGACGAAGCGACATCGGCGCTCGATGCCGAGAACGAGACCCAGGTGCAGGCGGCGCTCGACGAGCTGATGCGCCATTGCACCACCCTGGTCATCGCCCACCGCCTTGCGACGGTTCTGTCGGCCGACCGCATTCTGGTCATGGACGAGGGCCGGATCGTCGAAGAAGGCACCCACGCCGTGCTCGTCGAGCGGCATGGCCTCTACGAGCGCCTGGCCCGCTTGCAGTTCGCGTCGGGCGCGGCTGCGCTCGCCTCGCCGAAAGCGGCAGAATGACCGCGCGAGGGCGGCACTGCGGCTCGATGCATCGGCCTACATACTGAAATGCATTTAAAATTTACCGGAATTCGCAGCGCCGGCAAACGATGAATTAACGCGCTCGCTTTAATCTGCATAGCTTGATGCCGTTCGCAGTTGCGAGCGCGGAGGGGCCTCGATCCGATCTGAAGCGGGACGAGCCACCCCTCCTCAATTCATGGGCGCAGTAGCATGCCGAATGTCTCGCGGTTGGGGGAGGCGTTGACAGGCTTCGCCTCTGACAAGAATGGCAACGTGGCCATGATGTTCGGCCTCATCATGGTCATGATGGTGGCGCTCGGCGGATTTGCAATCGACTACAGCCGGGCGTCCTCGGCCGAGGTCCAACTCAACAGCACCGCCGATTCGGTCGCGCTTGCGGCGGTCTCGGTTTCGGGCAATCCCAATCTGAACCAGCCAAACCAGGCGCAGGCGCAGGCGATGTTCCAGGCGGCGGCTGCGAACATTCCCGGCGTGACGCTCACGAACGTATCGCTCACCTCCACTCCCGGGGTGTCGGGACTGTCGGTCACGGTGAACTACACGGCCACAATCGACACCTTCTTTGCGAACTTCATCGGGATCCCGACGCTCTCGCTCGGCGGCTCTGCGTCGTCGGCGCGCAAATTGCCGGCCTACGTCGACTTCTACCTGCTTCTCGACAATTCGCCATCCATGGGGCTTGCCGCCACGCCGACCGATATCTCCAACATGCAGGCGCTGACGCCGGATTCCTGTGCATTCGCCTGCCATCAGCACAGCTTCGACGGCAGCGGCAACATCATCGGCGACAACCTCAACGATTACTACCATCTTGCCAAGAACAACAACATCACCACGCGAATCGATGTGCTGCGCTCGGCCTCCCAAAGCTTGACCACCACTGCCAAGGGTTCCGAAACGATCAGCAATCAGTTCCGCATGGCGATCTATACCTTCAGCGACACCTTTCAGACCATCGCCGGCCTGTCGTCCGACCTGTCGACCGTCGCCGCCAACGCCAACGCGATCGATCTTGCCTATGCCTATTACGATCAGCGCGACGCGCAGACGTCGTTTGATACCGCGTTGAGCTACATCAACACGATCATGCCCGATCCGGGCGATGGCTCGAACTCCTCCGCGCCGCAGGAGTTCCTGTTCTTCGTCACCGACGGTGTCGAGGATGAGCCCGCCGGCAACGGCTCGGGCGGCGGCGATCAAGCCGACAAGCCCTCGAGCTACCAGCCGCCGAACACGCAGCCGAACCTCGGCAATCTCCTTGCCGGCAACGTCAATTCGAAACGGCTGATCACGACGATCAACCCCTCCTTGTGCACCGCCATCAAGGCACGCGGCATCAAGATCGCCGTGCTTTACACCACCTATCTGCCGGTGACGGTAAATGCCTTCTACAACCAATGGGTTGCGCCAATTTCGAGCTCGATTCCCACGCAGCTGCAGTATTGCGCGACGCCCGGGTTCTATTTCGAGGTCAATCCCTCCCAGGGCATCGGCGATGCCATGACGAAGATGTTCGAGCAGGCGCTGTCGGTCGCGCGCCTTACAAAGTGACCGTACCTCTCCCCGGTGACCGGAGAGAAGTGACACCGGGCGTTACCGCTCGGTCAGCTTCATCTCGATGCGGCGGTTCTTGCGCAGCGATTCGTCGTCGTCGCCCGGTTCGAGCGGCTGGTATTGGCCAAAGCCCGCAGCCACCAGCCGTTGGGGTGAGACGCCCTTCGAGACAAGGTATTGCACGACCGCGATGGCGCGCCCCGCCGAGAGTTCCCAGTTCGTCGGAAACTGCGTCGACTGAATCGGATGCTTGTCGGTGTGTCCGTCGATCCGCAGGATCCATGGGATTTCCGGCGGGATCTCGCGCTCCAGATCGCTGATCGCCGAGGCGATCTTGTCGAGCTCGGTCTTGCCTTCAGGATTGAGCGTTGCCTGGGCCGAGCTGAACAGCACCTCCGACTGGAACACGAACCGGTCGCCGACGACGCGAATGTCGGGCCGATTGCCGAGGATCTCGCGCAGGCGGCCGAAGAAATCGGACCGATAGCGCGACAGTTCCTGCACTTTCTGCGCCAGGGCGACATTGAGGCGCGAGCCGAGGTCGGCGATCTTGGCCTGGCTCTCCTTGTCGCGGTTCTCCGAGACGGCAAGGGCATCCTCGATGGCGGCAAGCTGGCGGCGCAGCGCCAAAAGCTGCTGGTTGAGGATGTCGACCTGGGCAAGCGCACGCGCCGAAATCTGCTTTTCGGTGTCGAGCTCCTGGGCAGCTCCCGAGGCTCGGCCATTGGCACTCGAAAGAGCGGTCGAACTCGATTCGGCCTCGCCCTGCAGCTTCGCCTTCTCCTTCTCGGTTGCATCGAGCGTTGCCTGGAGGGCGGCGACATTGCCCTCGCTCTCGGACTTGCCGGCACGTTCGAGCGCGAGGAGCTGGGTGAGCTCCTGGATCTGGGCGTTGAGCTTCTGGAGGGCTGCATCCTTCCCGGTCGCGGCTCGCGACAAGAAGAATTGGGCCATCATGAACACCGAGAGCAGGAAGATGATGACGAGCAGCATCGTCGACAACGCATCGACGAAGCCTGGCCAATAATTGAATGTTCGGTCGCGGCGAGCGCGGGCAAGTGCCATGAGGCCCCCTTCGGGCGCCTCAGCGCCGCTCGGTCTCCGAGGTCAGCCGCTCGAGGAGGCGCTTGACCTCCTGCTGCTGCTCAGCCTGCGCCTCCACCCACCGGCGGATCAATTGCTGCTCGGAGCGCATGTGATGGACGAGGCCTTGGATGCCTTCGGCGAGGTTGGCCATCGCAGTCGTCGTCGCGCGCGAATTGGCCGGATCGTTAAGGGCAGCCATCCGGTCGATGGCAGCGCGAAATTCGGCCGGGATCGGCGGGGGCGCGACGACCTCGATGGGTGCATCCGTGGCGAGCATCGAGATGTTGTCCTCGATCTCGTTATAGAAGCGGCTCTGCGCCTGGCCCGCCTGCAGATCGAGAAAGCCGAGAATGAGCGAGCCCGACAGACCGAACAGCGAGGAGGTGAAGGAGATGCTCATGCCGCCGATCGGCTTCGACAGGCCCTCTTTCAGCTCGTCGAACATCACCGTGGTGTCGCTGCCGCTCTGCATGGATGCAAGCACGTTGCCGATGGCCCCGACCGTCTCGATGAGGCCCCAGAACGTGCCGAGGAGGCCGAGGAAGACGAGCAGTCCGATGAGGTAGCGGTTGATCTCGCGCCCTTCATCGAGCCGGGTGGCGACCGAATCGAGGATGACGCGCAGCGTCACGGTCGAGATCGGCCGCGTGCCCGGCTGCTCGCCGATCAGCATCGCCACAGGCGCCAGCAGGGTCGGAATGTGGGTGAGCGGCGCGTCGGGATCGCGATGGCGCAGACCGTTGACCCAACGAATTTCGGGGAAAAGCCGCAACACCTGCCGAAACGCCAGCAGAATGCCGATGACGAGCACGCAAATGATCAGCCCGTTGAGGCCGGGATTGCGCATGAACGCGTCACGGATCTGCTGGTTGAGAATGAATACGGCAAACCCGATCAGGATAAGAAAAAGCGCCATCCGCAACAGGAAGATACGCGGAGACGAAAGCCGGTAAGGGTCAAAGTCGCTGCCTCTTTCGCGCGCCATGTCCTGCCGCCGTTGTAACATGTCCCGTGCGTCTCGATATCAAGCCCTTGCCTTTGATTCGTGACAAACTAGCACATTAGCGGCGAGAATAGGGCATTGCGCCGGCCGTTGGTTACCCGCCGACGCCGATCGTCCCGCGCCGCTCTAGGCCATTCGCAGGGTCTTGATCAATTCGCGGTGCATGATCTCGTTCCCCACGCAAATCGTGCCCTCCGTCAGGACCCTGTCGCCGCCGTCGGCGTCGGTCACGAAGCCGCCCGCCTCACGCACCAGCACCATGCCCGCGGCCATGTCCCACGGGCTGAGGCCTCGCTCCCAGAACCCGTCAAACCGCCCGCTTGCGACGAAGGCGAGATCAAGCGCCGCTGCTCCCATCCGTCGCACGTTGCCGGCCTTTGTCATCATCAGCGCAAGCTCCCGCTGGAAACGGGCATGCTCCTCCGGTTTGCCGAGGAGCGGGACCCCGCAGGCAATGAGCGCATCGGCAAAATCGCGGCGTGCGGCCACCCGCAGCCGCCGATTGTTGAGATAGGCCCCCTGCCCCTTCTCGGCAACGTACATTTCGTCGGTGGCGGGATTGTAGACGACGCCTGCCACCAGCTGGCCCTCCCGCTCGAGGGCAATGGAGACGGCAAACTGCGGAATGCCGTGCAGGAAGTTCGTGGTGCCGTCGAGGGGATCGACATACCAGCGGTGCGTTTTGTCGCTGCCCTCGACGGTGCCTGCCTCCTCCAGCACGAATCCATAGCCGGGCCGTGCCTTCGACAATTCCTCGAAGATGATCTTCTCCGACCGCCGGTCGGCGGCGGAGACGAAATCCCCGGGCCCCTTGAGCGAGACCTGGAGATTCTCGATTTCGCCAAGGTCACGCTTGAGGCCGCGGCCGGCCTTGATGGCCGTCGCGGTCATGACGTTCATGAGGGCGGAGCGAAGCATGGTACCTTCGGTGACGAGCGGCAACCGACATCGCCTCCCTCCTGGTCGGGAGCCCGACGATCGGGACCGCACGCAGGCGTGTGGCCGCCGCGATGTGCCCGCAACGCGCCGACGGCGTCAAGCGATGGCGCGGGCTCCGACCGGTCAGAGGGCGGAAGGCGCCCGCCTCACCCGATCCTCATTGGTCGCTCACCTGCTTGCGGACCGCCGCCTCGACCTTGGCGCTCTCTTGCGGCGTCAATCCGTTGAGGATCGAATCGAGCCAGTCGTCCTTGAGGCCGGCGGCGCGTGCGAGGAGGTGCCACTTCATTGCCTCGACCGTGTCCTGGTCGACGCCGCGGCCGGCGGCATAGAGGCGAGCGATGCGGTTCTCGGCAATCGGATTGCCACGATTTGCCGCCTTCAGGAACCATCCGGCAGCGGCCTTCTCGTCTTTGGGGACGCCCTCGCCATTGAATTGCATGATGCCGTACTCGACCTCGGCGGCGATGTTCTGCTCGCGCGCCGCACGGCCCATCCATTCGGCCGCCCTTTCGATATCCTGTCCCACCCCCTTGCCCTCCTTGTAGAGAACGGCGAGCGAGTAGGCCGCGTCGATATCGCCCAGTTCGGCGGCGCGCTGGAACAATGTCGCGGCGCGGTTGAAATCGCGGCTGACGCCGTTGCCATCGACGGCGAGCACGCCGAGGTTGTAGAGCGCGCCGGGATGCCCGGCCGCCGCCGCCTTTTCGAAAAGGTCGATGGCCGTCTTGCGGTCCTTCTCGACGCCGCGCCCTTCGAGGAGCTTCAGGCCGAGGGCAAACGTCGCCTCCCGGTCGCCGAGACGGGAGGCGAGCCGAAACCATTTTGCCGCTTCGACAGGATCGGGCCGCACGCCGAGGCCCTGATCGTAGATTTCGCCGACGAGCGTCATCGCCGGGGCGTCAGAAGGATTGGCGGCAAGGCGTTTCATCGCCTCCTTCAGTGCCGTCACATAGTAACCGCGCTGGAAGGCGCCGAACGCAAGATCAGGCGGCGGCTCGGACTTCGGCGGCAGGGCCAGCGTTCCGGCAAAAGGTGCTGCGGGCGGGGCGCTGGTCTGTGCGGCGCAGGCGCCTGCCGCGGCAATGCCGGCGGCGATGAGAAGCAGGCGCAGCATTCCCGCCTACCCCGCGGCCCCGGCGCCTTCGGCGAGCGCGGCACGGACCTCATCGAGGGCAGCCGCAACGCCGCGCGGATCTCTCCACACAGTCTCGCGCAGGGCAACAAAGTCGGCACCCGCCTCGGCCAGGTCGCCGAGCTCTTCCAGCCGGGAGGCACAGGCGACGCAAGGAACCGTGAAAATCTCCGCCCACCAGGCGGTGCGCGCCAGCGTGTCGGAGAATGACGGCTTGCGACCACTGGTGTCGGGATCGCCGAACATCACGTAGTCGACGCCCGCCTCCCCGGCCAGCATGGCATCGTGGCGCAGCTCCAGCCCGCCGCACCCGACGATGCGCTCGGGCTTCAGGCTGTCGAGCGCCTCCTGCAGTGCACCGCCGCCGCGTCGGATGTGAACGCCATCGGCGCCGGAGCGGGCGGCGAGCTTGGCATCGCCTTCGACAAGCAACGCCACGTCGCGTGACGAGGCGGCCTCACGCAAGCCGCGCACGATGCGCTTGGCCTCCGTCTCGTCGCGCACCGCGAGCCGCAGCAGCACGCAGGCGAGGTCGCCTGCCGCAAGCGCCGCCGCGAACATCGGCATGAAGCCGGAGAGGTCGGCGAGCGGCGGCGTGATCAGGTAGAGGCGCGGAGGGTCGCTCGGCATCAGGCTGGCGATCGCAAACGAAATATCGAAACTCATTCAGCGAAATTCTGGCGAAAGCGCGACCTTGCGCCGGGTCACTCAGAGTTGCCCCATGCTCGACACGGCGGCGACGACGAAGGCAAGCTGGTCGCGCAGCCCCTGCCCGGTCGGGAACACGCCATCGAGCACGGCGGTGCCGACGGTGAAGGCGGCAGCGCCGCCGCTTGCCACGCTCGCCAGCCGTGCCGCCCGATCGATCGAGCCCGCCACGACCACCGGCTTTGAAACGGCACGGCAGACTTGCGCGATGAGGGCGGGTGCATCGCCCGCGAAGCGGTACGCCAGGAGATCAAGGCCGTGCACGCCTTCGGTCTCGACCAGGCGCCGGGCGCTCTCGACGATCTCATCGATGGTGCCGTGCAGCACGCTCGGGTGCCCCGAGACGCGTCCCGCAAACGGGTAGTATCTGATCGGCGTGCCTCGCACGACCGGCAAGACCGCCTGCGGATGCGTGCCGCCCATCAGCACGTGGGCGCCAAGCTGCAAGGCTATTTCGGCCGACGCGACTTCGCTCGCGGCATCGAGGCTCACGACTTCGAGGTAGAGAGCAAGACCGGCTGCGTGGACCGCATCGGCAATGCGGCGAAGCTCCGCGATGGGCAGGCCGACGTCCTTGAAGCCCACGTGCTTGACGCCCTCGGCGAAGACATCCTTGAGCCGCGCATGCGCATCGGCGATGGTGCGATCGCGTCGCGTCAGCATGAAGATGAAATCAGGAGCCATGCCGGGCGCTCGATTGCTGGTTTTGACGTGCTTGCGTCAAGGCGATCGCCTGGTCGATCGCCGCCCGCAGCGAGGCGTGATCGGCCTTGCCGGTGCCGGCGATGTCGAAGGCGGTGCCATGGTCGACGCTGGTGCGCACGAACGGCAAGCCGACCGTGATGTTCACGCCGCGGTCGAGGCCGAGATATTTCACCGGAATTAGCCCCTGGTCATGATATTGCGCCACGACGACGTCGAATTCGCCGCGCCTGGCGCGCATGAAGACGGTGTCGGGCGGCCAGGGACCACTCGCCTCGATGCGCTCCTGCCTCGCCAAGGCGATGGCCGGCGCGATGATGTCGAGATCCTCGCGGCCAAACATCCCATTCTCGCCGGCGTGCGGATTGAGACCGGCGACGGCAACGCGTGGCGTTATCACGCCGAAATTCCGGCACGCGGCATCGGCCAAGCGGATGGCGCGCAGCTCCGTCTCGATCGTGAGCGCCCTGATCGCCTCGGCGAGCGCGACGTGAATCGTTACCAGGAGTACGCGCAGATCATCGTTGGCGAGCATCATCGCGAAATCCTTTGCACCGGTCTTCTCGGCGAGGATTTCCGTATGGCCGGGATAGTTGATGCCTGCCACCTTCCAGGCCTCCTTGCTGATCGGCGCCGTGACGATGGCGCCGATTGCGTCTTGGAGGGCCAAATCGATTGCGCTCTCGACGTAGTGGTGGGCGGCAAGGCCCGCCTCCCTCAGAACCTGCCCGAACGGCAGGTCGGGAGAAAGATTGCTCGCGCGCACGACCTCGATCGTTCGCGGCCCAAATCGCGCCTCCCCGGGCCGATCGATCGGGTGGACCGTCAGGTCGACCCGGGTGATCCGGATGGCCCGCTGCATGATCGCCACATCACCGACCACAAGGGCAGGAGCCGAAGCGCTCTGCGCGAGGGCCTTGGCGATGATCTCGGGACCGATCCCTGCCGGATCGCCCATCGTGATGCCGATCGGCCGCATCTATTCGCCTTCGACGCCGACCGGACGGACGACCACCGGTTCCTTGCCCTGGGTCGCCTCGGCAAGCCGCGCTTCGGCGGAAACGATCCGCCTTATCTGATCGCGCATCAGGGCGAGCGCCATCTGCGGAAATTCGGCGAGCAGCCCCAAGAGCACCTCTCTGGGCACGCGCAAGGCTGTCGTATCGGTGGCGGCGATGACGGTGGCCGATCGCGGTGCGCCCGTGATGACCCCCATCTCGCCGATGATGCAATTGGGGCCAAGGCGCGACAGTGCAATCCGTCCCGCCGGGGTCTCGAGGAGGGCGTCGGTTTCCCCATCGAGAACGATGTAGGCTGCATCGGGCGAGCCGCCCTGATGGAAGACGATCTGACCGGCCGCAAAGACGACGCGCTCGCTCGCAAATGCGATCAGCTTCAGCCGGGGTGTATCGATCTCCGCAAACATCGGCACGGCACGCAAGGACCTGAGCTCGGCGCTGGCGCCCGTATCGCTCTCGTGCGGGTGTGGTGGCGCAGCTGCCGCCCTTGGCGCGGGCTTTGCCGGCCGGATCTTGCCGTCCTGCAACGCTAGCACGCCGTCGAACGCTGCGGCCACCTCCGGATCGCGCGTTACCACCATGAGGGTTCGCCCCGCCATCCTCTCCTTGATGCGGCGGAAGATCGCGCTCCCCTCGACATCCCCGAACGGCGTCGTCGCCTGGTTCAGGACGAGAATATCGGGTCGCTTGATCAGGCAGCGCGCCAGGGCGATGGCGTTTCGCTGCGACGGGAACAGGAGCCTGCCGCCGGGGCCGACCTGATGATCAAGGCCCAGTCGATACACTTCCCGATCGAGGTCCCGTTCGGCCAGGACCCGGCGAACCGCGCCGATCACGCGCTCCGAGGCGCCGGCGACACCGTAGGCGATACGACCGAAGAAAAGATTGTCGCGCAGCGGCGCGGCGGCGCAATATCGGTCGGGATCGTAGAACTCGACAGCCTCGCGCAGCCCCTGCGGGGCGGACGCGATGAAGGCGGCGCGCGCCTCAACGATGCGGCTTGCGAACTCGGGGATCAGCAGGCCGAGCCGATGGCGCGGCTCCACATACATGAGCGAAAGCGCGATGAGGCGCGGCACGTCGGCTTCCGCAGGCTCGCCACGGCCGCGCCCCTTGGTGCGCGCCAGGATCTCTTCGTAGGCCGGCAGCTCGTCGACCGAAATGAAGGAGAATTGTTCGAGCAGGAAATGGTCGCCGGAGAGCCCGGCGAAGATCTCCACCATCATCTCGGCGATCCGCAGGCCCATCTGGGCCAGCATCGGGGTCAGGCCGCTGTCGTCGAGGATGGCGCGCACGAACTCCTGCTCTGCAAGCCGGTCGGGAGCAAAGGCCGGCTCACGGGCGACGCCGAAGACGAGATTTTCGCCAACCGTGGCGTTGCGGTTGAATAGCTTGGGGTCGAAGGGCTCGATGAGGTCTTTGGCGCCGTCCGCAACGAGGACATCGCTCAGCGCCCGCCTTGCCTCGACCAGGCGCATGGCAAGCGCCGCGTCGCGCTCGGGATCGATGCTCTGGCCGAGGCCGAAGCGGTACACCGCCTCGTCCATGCCGACCGCGCCCATTGCCTCGACGACCGCCGCATCGATATCCCCGGGGCCGGTCGCTCCCGCGGCGGCATAGTCGATCCAGTCGTCGGCGGCGCCTGCCGGCAGATTGCCGGGGCTTCTTGCCGCCCGCTCATCGTCGGAGAGCTGGCGCTTCAGGCTGTAGACGACGTTGTCGCGAATGGTCCCCTGAAAGATCGTCGCCTCGGGGCCGGCATAGGCCATCCGCGGCCCGATCGATGCGCCCGAGAGCGCCGCAAGGTCGCGGCCGGCGATGCGCACCGAGCCCGAATAGGCCGCGATGCGGCGGCCGATGACCTGCGCCAGCACGCTCGCCCCATCGCCTGAAAGCGCTAGGAGAGCGGTATGGGAGCCAAGCGGAATGGCGGCGTTGACGCCGTCGAGCAGCACATCGCCGCCGCTGCCGACGACCCGCAAGCCCTGCAGCTCGATCGAGCCGGTCGTCATCGGCGGCAGGGACTCGCCAGCTGCTGACGCCAGATCGCCGCCGGAGAATTGCTCGATGACTTGCTGGTATTTCACTTCGACATCGAGCCGCTGCTGGTCCCAGTCGATCAGCTCCTTTACCGGCGGCGGCAGGTCGCGATAGGCGGCAATGACGGCCACGAGCTGCCCGATGTCGAGCGAGCCGCGCAGCGCAAAATATCCGCCGATCGAGTAAAACATAAAGGGCGTGATCTGGGCCAAAGTATTGTTGATGAATTTCACCATGAACTTGCGCCCGTACAGCTTGTAGCGGATCCAGAACAGCTGATCGAGAAGGCGCGAGATCTTGTGCCGCTCATAGTTCGAGGTGCCATGGTTGTCGACCTCGGCCATGCCCTCGACGATCTCGCCGATGCGCCCGGCGAGCGAGCGCGATTGCAGCTGGCGCTGCTTGCCGAGGCGCAGCTGCTCGCGGCGCATGCGTGGGATGATGAAGCCCTGCACGAGGACCATGCCGCCCGCGATGATGCCGAGCGAGGGGCTCTGCAGAAGAATGAAGGCAAGCGCGGTGACCGCCTGTCCGCCGAGAAAGGCCGGCTGGATGAAGGCGTCGCCAACGAAATTGCCGATCGGCTCAACTTCGTCCTTGATGATGGTTGCCGTTTCCGAGGCCTTCACGTTGCGGATGGCTTCCGGGGAGAAGCGCAGGAGCAGCGTGAAGAGATCGAGGCGCAGGCGCTGCAAAACGCGCTCGCCGAGCTTCCCCTTCCTCATGTTGACGACGTATTTGAAGGCGCCGTTGATGAGGGTGAGGACGAGGAAGGCGCCGCTCAACCACAACAGATAATCGAGCCGGGACAGTGGCATGCCCGGAAAAATGGTCCATGTCCCGCCGCCCAGGAAGGCGGGGAGGCTCAGGCTCAGGTGAAACAGGACCGCCTGTTCCCGACCATTAGCGAAGGCATGGCCCTGGATCGCATCGTTCACGATGGCTTTCGGGAGATCGAGCGAAATATAGTAGAACGGGAACGACACAAGGACGATGGCCAGGATGGTCAGCTGCTCTTTGCGACTGTTCTTCCAGATGTAGGCGAATAGCCCGTCAAGCATCGGTTGCCTGCCCGCCGACGGGCGGGAGCGATCGGCAGATCGCGTCATGACCAGGCTGCTCATCGAGCCCTTCCTCGAAGCCTCGGATCACTTCAATCCGGCATCGGCGCCTTCGGGTCAACCTTGGGTCGAATCGCGGCGCGCAACCGCCTCAAGGTCGCGAGCCTCACCGACCGGGCCAAGCCTATCGCAGCCCCGCGCGACGGCGCACGACGAGGGCAGACGCGCTGATCAGGGGTGGTGATCGGATAAAAGCTCGGCGCGAGCTTCCTGCCGGTCACCCCAATCAGCCGGGTCACGACCAGCGACGCAAAGCCGCCAAAGACCGGCACGCCGATGTTGCAGCCAAGCGACATGCCGATGCAGCGAGGGACAGACGATACAGGGCAGAAAGCGGATTTGTCATCGCTCATCTGTCCTCTGTTGTCCGTTCTCTATCTTCTGCAATGCCTTGACGCCCGGCAGCGTTTTGCCCTCGAGCCACTCAAGGAAGGCGCCGCCGGCGGTGGAAACATAGGTGAAAGCGTCGGCCACACCAGCGTGATTGAGGGCCGCAACCGTGTCGCCGCCGCCCGCGACTGAGACCAGCTTTCCCGCCCGCGTGAGGCGCGCCGCACACGCGGCGGCAGCGCTTGTCGCGGCGTCGAACGGAGACAATTCGAAGGCGCCGAGCGGCCCGTTCCACACCAGCGTCTTGGCGGCGTCGAGCTTCTCCTCGACGCTGCGCAGCGAGCGCGGCCCGATATCGAGGATCATCTCGCCGGAACCGACCTCATCGACGGCGGCGACATGGGAGGCGGCATGCGCCTTGAACTCCTGGGCGACGACGCCGTCGGCGGGGAGCACGATGTCGCAGCCCGCAGTCTTTGCTGCCGTCAGGATCTGCCGGGCCGTATCGGCAAGGTCGTGTTCGCAAAGCGACTTGCCGACCGGCTTGCCGAGTGCCGCGAGGAAGGTGTTGGCCATGCCGCCGCCGATGACGAGGGCGTCGACCTTGTTGACGAGGTTGCCAAGGAGCTCGAGCTTCGAGGAGACCTTCGCGCCCCCGACGATGGCCACGACCGGCCGGGCCGGGCGTTCGAGCGCTGCAGCGAGAGCCTCGAGTTCGGCCTGCATGGCGCGTCCCGCATAGGGCGGCAGCTTGTGCGCGAGGCCCTCGGTCGAGGCATGGGCGCGATGGGCGGCCGAGAAGGCGTCGTTGACGTAGACATCGCCGAGCTTGGCGAGCTCCCCGACGAAGCCCGGATCGTTCTTTTCCTCGCCCTTGTGGAAGCGCGTGTTTTCGAGCAGCAGCACGTCGCCGTCGTGCAGTTGGGCAATTGCGGCGGCCGCCGTCTCGCCGACGCAATCCTCGGCGAAGGCGACCGGCTTTCCGAGGCTGCCTGCGACGGCTGTTGCGACCGGACGCAGCGAGTTTTCCGTGTCAGGCCCCTTCGGGCGACCGAAATGGGCAAGCAGGATCACCCTGCCCCCCTTGTCGGCCAGCTCCCGGATGGTGGGCACGACGCGCTCGATGCGCGTTGCGTCCGTCACCTTGCCGTCCTCCATGGGCACGTTCAGGTCGACGCGCACGAGAACGCGCTTGCCCTTGGGGTCAAGGTCGTCGAGGGTGCGGAAACTCGGCATGATCGGTCGTGCCTCCAAAGCCGCATGGCTCGCGGCTGGTTGTCGCCCCGACGTCAGGATGATGGCCGCCCGACCGAATGGATACGAGAATTCGCGGGCGGCGGCCGAACGGCCTATCTTGGCTGGAGGACGGGCCAGGGAACGCCGAACTTCAGCGCGGCGATCGTGAGGCCTGCACCGAGCACCGCCGCCAGGATCGCCAGCACGAAAAGACCGCCGAAACCCGGAACCTGACGGATGCGCTGCTCGACGGCCGCAACGTCGCCACGGCGCGCCAAGTCCCCGAACTCCGTCATGGCATCCTCGAAGGTCGCCTGCACGCGCAGCAGCAGGGCTTCCGACCGCGCGAACTTGTCCTCGATGCGGGCCGCCTTCTCCTCGATGCGGGCGAGCTGTTCAGCCCCTGGCCGCCCAGCAAGCGCCGGGTCGACGGCGATACTGTCGCCGGAACCCGGTCTTGCGACGATCACCGGCTCGATCTTCTGCGATGTGTTCTCGTTCATGTCCGCACCTCGGGGTTGGCCGTCTGGTCCGCGCCCCCAACGTCCGCGCCGAAGCGCAGATCATTCAAACCGTCTTTCCCATGGCGACGGCAGTGTCTGCCATACGGTTGGAAAAGCCCCATTCGTTATCATACCAGCTCATGACGCGAACGAACGTGCCGTTCAAGACCTTGGTCTGGTCCATGTGGAAGGTAGCCGAATGCGGATCATGGTTGAAGTCCGCCGAAACGTTGGGATGCGTGGTGTAGTTGAGAATGCCCTTCAGCTCCTGTTCGGCCGCGCGCTTCATCGCTTCGTTGATCTCTTCCTTGCTCGTCGCGCGTTGCGCAACGATTTTGAGATCGATCACCGAGACGTTCGGCGTCGGCACGCGAACGGCAACGCCGTCGAGCTTGCCTTTGAGTTCCGGCAGGACAAGGCCGATGGCCTTGGCCGCACCGGTCGAGGTCGGGATCATCGACAGCGCAGCGGCGCGGCCGCGGTAGAGGTCCTTGTGCAAGGTGTCGAGCGTGGGCTGATCGCCGGTATAGGAATGGATCGTCGTCATGAAGCCCGTCTCGATACCGACGGAATCGTTCAGGACTTTGGCGACCGGCGCCAGGCAATTGGTCGTGCATGAGCCGTTCGAGACGACGAGGTGGTCCTTCGTCAGCTTGTCGTGGTTGACGCCGTAGACGACCGTCATGTCGGCGCCGTCCGCGGGCGCCGAGACCAGGACCCGCCTGGCGCCGGCATCGAGATGCATCTTCGCCTTGTCCTTGGAGGTGAAGATGCCGGTGCACTCGAGCGCCACGTCGATGCCGAGCTCCTTGTGCGGCAGCTCGGCCGGGTTCTTGACGGCCGTCACCTTGATCGCGCCATTGCCGCAGCTGATCGTATCGCCCTTGACGGTCACTTCATGCGGGAAACGGCCGTGCACCGAATCGAACCGCAGCAGATGCGCATTGGTCTCGACCGGCCCGAGGTCATTGACCGAGACGACCTCGATGTCGCTGCGACCCGATTCCACAATGGCGCGAAGGACGTTGCGTCCGATGCGTCCAAACCCGTTGATTGCGACCCTGACCGTCATTGCAGTCTCCTCGACAAGGATCAGCGGATGATCCGCAGGTGGCGAGCGGCACGATCTTCGCGAATATCAGGCGAGATTGTGGCGCCTGAGCGCCGCGGCGGCCACCGCCTGCGGCGTGATGCCGAAATGTTCGTAGACCTTCTTGTAGGGACCACTCGCGCCGAACGTGGACATGCCGATGAAGGCGCCGTCGACGCCGATGATCGGATCCCAGCCCTGGCGAACGGCTGCCTCGACGCCGACCCGGATCGGCGCGTCGCCGATGACGGTGCGCCGATAGACCTCGTCCTGCTGGTCGAAGAGATTCATGCAGGGCACCGACACGACCCGGGCGCTCACGCCCTCATCGCCGAGGAGCTTTTGCGCATCGAGCGCAATCGACACCTCCGAGCCGGAGGCAAACAAGGAAACCGCCGCGGTGCCGCTCGCCGGAGAGACCTCGTAGGCGCCCCGGGCGCACAGGTTCTCATCCGTCATCTTGCGCCGCACGGCCGGAAGGTTTTGGCGGGTCAGCGCCAGGATCGAGGGCGAGGTCGTCGTCTTGAGGGCAAGTTCCCAGCACTCGACCGTCTCGGTCGAGTCCGCCGGCCGGAATACGAGGAGGTTGGGGATGGCGCGCAGGGCTGCGAGATGCTCGATCGGCTGATGCGTCGGGCCGTCTTCGCCAAGGCCGATGGAATCATGCGTCATCACCAGGATGACGCGGATGCCCATCAGGGCGGCAAGGCGGATCGCCGGGCGACAATAGTCGGTAAAGACGAGGAACGTCGCTCCCGAGGGCGCAAATCCGCCGTGCACAGCCAAGCCGTTCAGCGCTGCCGCCATGCCATGTTCGCGCACTCCCCAGTGCACGTAGCGACCGCCGTAACTGCCAGGCGAGATGTCGTGCGTGGCCTCGACCTTGGTATTGTTGGAGGGAGTAAGATCGGCCGAACTCGTGATGAGCTCGGGGACGGCAGGCGCGAGCACTTTCAGCATCGCCTCCGACGCTTTTCGCGTGGCGATTTCCACCGGTTCAGCCGCAAGCTTCTCCTTGTAGGCCTTGACCACAGCATCGAATGTCCGCGGCAGATTGCCGGCAAGGCGGCGATCGAACTCGGCCCGCCTTTCCATCGGAAGCGCCGCATGCGCCGTCTTCCAGGCGGCATGAGCGACGGCGCCCTTCCGGCCGACCGCCCGCCAAGCCTCCAGAATTTCGTCCGGGATTTCGAAGGGCGGGTACGGCCAGTGCAGGTTCTTGCGCGCGCCAGCGACCTCCTCGGCGCCGAGCGCTTCCCCGTGTGCCTTGTTGGTGCCCGCCCGCTTCGGCGCGCCGTAGCCGATCGTAGTTCGGCACGCGATCAGGCTCGGCTTGTCGGACGCCTGCGCCTTGCAGATGGCATGCAGGATCGCCTCGGGATCCTGCCCGTCGATGCGCTCGGCATTCCAGTTGGCCGCCTGGAAGCGCTTCACCTGATCGACGGAATCGGCAAGCGACAGCGGGCCGTCGATCGAGATGCCGTTGTCGTCATAAAGCACGATCAGCTTGTTCAGGCGCAGATGCCCGGCAATCGAGATCGCCTCGTGCGAGATGCCCTCCATAAGATCACCGTCCGAGGCGAGGACGTAGGTCATGTGATCGACGACCGGGCCAAATTCAGCGGCGAGCATGCGTTCGGCCAGCGCCATGCCGACGGCTGTCGATATGCCCTGGCCGAGCGGACCCGTCGTCGTCTCGACGCCAATTGTATGATGATATTCGGGATGCCCCGGCGTGTTGGAGCCGACCTGGCGGAAATGCTTCAGATCGTCGATGGTCATGCCGCCTTCCCCCACCAGGTAGAGGAGGGAATAGAGCAGCATCGAGCCGTGTCCGGCCGACAGGACGAAACGATCGCGATCCGGCCAGTGCGGCGCTGCCGCATCGAATTTCAGGACGTGCGCGAACAAGACGGTTGCCACGTCCGCGGCCCCCATCGGCAGGCCCGGATGGCCCGACTTCGCCAACTCGACCGCGTCCATGGCGAGCGCACGGATGGCATTTGCCATCGAGGAATGGGAGACGCTCGGTGCCATGTTTCGGTCCGGTTGGCGGGCGGCGTTCGAGGCTGAACTCGAAACGGGGGCGCACGAAAACGGTGGGGCGGCGCGGCCGGGCGCCACGCCCGCGCGCTTGATAGCACCTCGCCCCCTTGTGTCAACGCACCGGACCGGCCCGACAATTGCCCAAAGTGTCGCGTCTAAACTGTGGGGAGATTCGATCTCGCGTTGACGCAGGGTTCGTGCGAAGCCTAAGGTCCCGCCGCGAAGCCATTGAAATCCGATGACCCCACGCGACAACCTCGATAGCGCATTGAAGCGGCTGGCGGCCGCCATCGAAATGCTGGAAGCGGCCGAGGCAAGGCGCGCCCAGGCGGAGGCCGAGCGCGCCAACCTCGAAGAGGAATACGCCGTCATGCAGGACGATCGCTCGCGGTTGGCGGTCGAACTCGACGGGACGATCGCGCGCAACAAGGCGTTGGCGACCGCCAACGGGGAGGTGGCGCGCCGGCTGGAGCGGGCGAGCGCGACGATCCGCGCCGTGCTTGACACAATCGAGCCGGCCGAGGAGGCCGGGTAGATCCGTCGGGGAGAATCGTGATGGCGCACGTGACGGTCACGATCGCCGGACGCCCATACCGGATGGCGTGTGGCGATGGCGAGGAACCGCATCTGGAGGAATTGGCCCGCACCCTCGAACGGAAGATCACCGAATTGCGGGGCTCCTTCGGCGAGATCGGCGATCAGCGTATCACCGTGATGGCGGCGCTGACCCTTGCCGATGAGCTCGTCGAGGCGCGCAAGCGGATTGCTGCCCTCGAGGAGGAGAAGTCGGAGCTGCAGCTCGCACACGGCGCCGCCCAGGCCTCAAGCGATGGTTGGACCGATTCCGTTGCTCAGGCGCTGTCGCGTGCCGCCGCGCGCATTGAGCGGGTGTCGCACCAGTTGGGCGGCGCCGCGGCGAAGGAAGCCGCAGGCATCTTTCCGCAGGATGGCGAACCCGCATCCTGAATAGGCGGATCTAGCGCCACCCATGACCGGAAGCTTGCACCTGGCCAATTCCGACTCGGCTGAGCACCGCACAGTCACAGCGCCGTCAGAGTACGCTCGCGTTCAACCGCCGTCGGTTCGAGATGTCCAAGACTTTGCAGCGACGCGCGCACTGCCTGATCGAGCGGCGTGTGCGGCTCCGTGCCAAGCACGCTGACAAGCTTGCGGTTGTCAAGCCGCAGGGGCACCTTCCAGAGATAGCGCATTTCGATCATCTCGCGCATCATGGTCACGAAAGGTGCGGCGAGATAGACCGCGTACCAAGGAAAGCCGCGAATCGGCAGCTCGGGAGCCCCCAAAGCCCGGCGCACCGCATGCGCCATTTCGACCCCCGGCTCCATCCAGTGCCCGCCGAAATTGAACATCTCGTGGTCCGGGAGATCGGCCTCGATCTCGGCGAGGCGCGTGATCGTCTCGGCGAGATCCGGCACATAGGCCCAGGTATGTCCGACGTGGCGGGGGCCAGGGTAGGGAATCGATTGCAGCGGTCGGCTTCCGCGGACGAGCCCTTGCGTGAACCAGCTGTTCTTTGCATGCGGGCCGAAAAAGTCGCCGGCGCGAACGATGAGCGAGCGCACGCCCGTGCGGGCCGCCTCCGCCAGCAGGCGCTCCATCTCGACCCGCACGGCACCCTTTCGAGTCGTCGGATGCTGCGGTGATGCCTCGGTGATGACCGGGCCCGCATCGGCGCCGAAGTTATAGACGGTGCCCGGAAGCACGAGACGCGCGCCGCTGGCGCGGGCCGCCGCGATGGAGGCCTGCAGCATCGGGATGGCAAGACCGCGCCAGTTCCTGTAGCCGGGAGGATTGGCGGCGTGAACGATGAGGGTCACGCCCTCGGCGGCCCTGACGACATCGCGGGCGACCATGGCGTCGCCCTTCACCCAATCGATCCCGGCAGGGCCGCCGGAGATGCGCCCGGGATCGCGGGTCAGCGCTCGGACGGCCCAGCCGTGCGTCTTAAGCGCCGCGGCCGCAGCGCTGCCGATGGTTCCGGTCGCCCCGATCACGAGCGCAAGGCGCCGGCGCGCCGTTCTATCGATTGCCTGAGTCATGGGTTAGTCTCCGAGAGAAAATTCTCGAAGGCCAAGGTGTGCCTCATGCCTTCATAAATAAATTGCCGAAAAGCATATCGATGCCATACGATTTCGTATGACTCACGACCCCAGCTGGGATCTCCATCGTTCATTTCTTGCCGTCATCAGGGAGGGCAGCCTTTCGGCCGCGGCTCGCTCCCTCGGACTGACGCAGCCGACCGTTGGTCGGCACGTCGATGAGCTCGAGGCGCTACTCAAAATCCCGCTGTTCACGCGTTCGCAGAGAGGCCTTGAGCCGACCGCGGGCGCCCTGGAGCTCGTCGCCCACGCCGAGGCGATGGCGGCGGCAGCGGATGCGCTGGTTCGAGCGGCCTCCGGCGAGGCCGCCGAGGAGCGCGGAACCGTTCGGATCACGGCAAGCGAGGTCATCGGCAATGAGGTCTTGCCGCAAATCCTCGCTGCCTTTCGCGAGATGCATCCGGGAATTGTCATCGAGCTCGTGCTGTCGAACCGGACGCAGGATCTGCTGCGGCGCGACGCCGACATCGCCGTGCGCATGATGCGCCCGTCCCAGGATGCTCTCGTCGCCCGCCACATCGGGCCGATTGCCGTCGGCCTCTATGCGCACAAGGCCTACGCCGACCGCCATCCTCTGCCCCGCGACCTCGGCGAGATCGTCGATCATCCGCTCATCGGCTTTGACCGGGACATGAGCAATGCAAGGATTGCAGCGAGGGCGGGATTCGAACTCGCTCGCGATGATTTCGCGTTCCGTTGCGACAGCGACGTTGCACAGCTTGCGGCCTTGCGCGCAGGTTTCGGCATCGGAGGATGCCAACTCGGCATTGCAAGGCGCGATCCGAACCTGGTCCCCGTGCTCCCTGAAAGCCTGAGATTCGAGCTCGACATGTGGCTTGCCATGCACGAGGATCTGCGCAGCAGCCGGCGCGTGCGCCTGTTGTTCGATCACCTCGCAGCGACATTGTCGGACTATGTCGCGGCGAGCCAATAGCTTCTAAAGCGGCAGCCGATTCTCGACGAGCCGCGCCCAATAGCTGATGCCGAACGGCAGGGCTGCATCATTGAAGTCGAACGCCGGATGATGCCAGCTCGCTCCGTCACCGTTGCCGATGAAAATATAGGCGCCTGGGCAAGCTTCGAGCATGTAGGAAAAGTCCTCGGCTCCCATCGAGGGAGGCAGTGCCGTATCGATGCGATCGGCACCGACGATGTCGCAGGCGGCCTGGATGGCAAAGTTCGTCTTTTCCGCATCGTTGATCGTGACGGGATAGCCGCGCTGGTAGGCGATCGTGGCCGTCGTGCGATGCGTGGCGGCAGTTCCCTCGACGATCTCATGCAGGCGCGTCTCGGCGAAGCTGCGAACCGGTTCCGACAGGGCGCGAATGGTCCCGCCGAGCTGCGCGCTCGTCGGAATGACGTTGACCGCCTCGCCCGCGTGGAAACGCGTGATGGACACCACACAGGCATCGAGCGGATCGACGCCGCGCGCCGCAATCGTCTGCAAGGCACCAACGATCTGAGCGCCGACCATGATGGGGTCGATGCATTCGTGCGGCCGCGCGGCATGGCCGCCGACGCCCTTGACGGTGATCTCGAAACGGTCGGCCGCCGCCATGATCGGCCCGGCGCAGATGGCGAAGGCTCCGACCGGCAACCCGGGCATCGCATGCATTCCATAGACCTCACCGATCCCAAAGCGGTCCATGAGGCGATCGTCGAGCATCGCCTTGCCGCCGGCGCCACCCTCCTCCGCCGGCTGGAAGACCATGGCGGCCGTCCCGTCGAAATTGCGTGTCTCGCAAAGATGTCGGGCGGCGCCCAACAGCATCGCCGTGTGTCCGTCGTGGCCGCAGGCGTGCATCTTGCCGTCGATGGTTGATTTATACGGAACATCAGTGTCTTCTTGGATCGGCAGGGCGTCCATGTCGGCGCGAAGCGCAATCGTCTTGCGCGACGCCTGGCGGCGGCCGCGGATGATCCCGACGACGCCAGTGCGGCCGATCCCCGCGACGACCTCATCGCAACCGAAGCCGTTCAGCTTCTCGGCAACGATGGCGGCGGTCCGATGCACCTCATAGAGAAGCTCCGGATGCATGTGAAAGTCGTGTCGCCAAGTGGCAACGTCGTCGACAAGATCGGTGACCGTGCTGATGATGGGCATGAGGAGTCTCCGCGTGGAGACTATCACGATGTGAGGTCGGTGCCGACTGCAAGACGAAAGAGGCGCGGGTGCAGCCGGCGGCCGCAATCCGCCCGCCTTTGTCGTCGGTACAACTGCCGCATTCCGGGGGCGATGGTCGCAAATCGCCTTGAATAGAAGGCGCCGGACGGCTAGCAACGGCTTATGCTGCCGGCCGAGCCCTCGACTGAAGTCCTGCTGCTGCAGCAGACGGGCACCTTTGCCATGATCCGCCGGCTGATCGGGGAACATGGCCGGACGTATGTTCTGGCCTATGCGGCCGCGGGATTGCTGATGGCGGTGAGCGCGGTGGCGACCGGCGCGTCGGTGTCGCTCCTGCGGCCCATCGTCAACGGCATGATGAGTGCGTCCGACTTCAAGCATTTACGCTGGCTCGCGTTCGTCACGGCCGGTCTCTACATGCTTCGCGGCGTGGCGACCTACGGACAACTGGTCATCATGTCGCGTACCGGCAACAAGATCGTCGCGACGGTCCAGGCGCGCGTCTACGACCATCTCCTGCGCCAGGACGTGGATTTCTTTCAAACTCACCATTCAAGCGAGTTCATGGCGCGGCTCGCCATGGCTGCCAACGGCGTGCGCGACACGCTGCAGCTGTTGATCTCCAGCCTCGGTCGCGACATCCTCACGGTGATTGCCCTCGCGATAGTGATGCTCGTCGAGGATCCCCTCATGGCGATTCTCGCCATCTCCGTCGTCCCGGTGGCGGCAGCGGCCCTCGGCCAGGTCATCCGCCGAGTGCGCAAGTTCGCACGCCGTTCCTTTGACGGCTCGACGCGGATCATGCAAACCATGCAGGAGACCGTTCTCGGCATCAGGATCATCAAATCCTTCGGTCTTGAAGAGACCATGCGCAGCCGCATGGCCGCCGCGATCCGCGAGGTGCAGCGGTCGGCCAATCGGATGGCCGCCGGCGTGGCGCTCTCGGGCCCGCTCTCGGATACGCTGGGAGGCTTGGCCGTTGCCGCCATCATCCTCTACGGCAGCTGGCGTGTCACGCTCGCCAACGCCGACCCGGGCTCGTTCTTCGCCTTCATGGCCGCGCTCCTGATGGCCTACGAGCCAGCCAGGCGCTTGGGGCGCCTCAACCTCGACGTCCAGAGCGGCCTCGTCGGTGCGCGCCTGATCTACGAGATCATCGACATGCCAGCCCGCGAGGACCACACGCCCGGCAAACCCCCGCTTGCGGTCGCGGAAGGGCGCATCGTCTTCGAGGCCGTCGACTTCCACTATCGGGCAGGAGAGCCGGTTCTGCGCGGTCTGGAGCTTGTGGTGGAGCCCAACCGCATGACCGCGCTCGTCGGACCATCGGGCGCCGGCAAGACGACAATCATCAATCTCATCCAGCGCTTCTACGACCCCTGCGCCGGGACGATGCGCATTGACGGGCAGAACATCGGCGAAGTCGATCTTGCCTCGCTGCGGGCAAGGATCGCCTTCGTTTCGCAGGACGTCTTCCTGTTTCGCGGGACGATCCGCGACAATATTGCGCTCGGCAAGCCGGGCGCGACCGACACGGAAATCCGCGCCGCCGCCAGCAAGGCGCACGCCCACGAGTTCATCAGCGGATTTGCGGCCGGATATGCCACGAGCGTCGGCGAGCAGGGTGCGCAGCTTTCCGGCGGGCAGCGGCAGCGCATTGCGATTGCCCGCGCGATCCTGAAGGATGCGCACATCATCCTGCTCGATGAACCGACGGCGGCGCTTGATTCGGAATCGGAGCGCGAAGTCCAAAAGGCACTCGACGAACTGCGGCTCGGACGCACCGTGGTCGTCGTGGCGCATCGGCTGCAGACGATCATCAATGCCGACACGATCTGCGTGATCGAGGGCGGCCGGGCGGTCGAACGCGGCACCCATCAGGAGCTGATTGCCCGCGGCGGCTCGTATCAGGCATTCTTCGCGGCGCAATTCGGAGCCAATACTCGATCGCTGCTCCGGGCGACGACCGAGCCAGACGACGATGCGGTCAAAAGGCCGTCGATCGCGGGGGCGAATCGATAGACGGACGCGCCACCGGACGCTTCGTTCGGTATTGGCCATTGAGGACCGCCGCAAAGCAGATCGCCGCGATGCCGAGCAAGGTCACCCACCAGAGCTGTGCCATGTTGGCATCGAGCACGGCGAGCGTCACGGCGGCGGCGAGCGCGGCGACAAGGAACGGTGCGACGCCGGGGGTGCCCTTGCCGGCCGTCCAAAATGCCCGCGCGAGGAGGAACGCCATCGTGACCGCGCCGACGACGCCGAGCTCATACCAGACCTCGAAAAGGATGCTCCTCGGCGTTCCTGGCGGCAGATAGCCCGCCAGCATGCCGCGCAACATGGTCTCCAGGCCATGCCCGGTGATCAGCCGCGCCTTTTGGGGCCGCACAATGTCGACCCAGACATCGACGGTACGCATCCAATGCGGCTCGGCCCCGGTCGAGAATGATGCAGTGGCCTTGATCAGGAACGGCAGCGCCGGCGCCGCGATAAACAGCATGGCAGCCGCCAGGGCAAGGACCAACGCGGTCCGACGCAGGTCGAATCTGGACGCCGCGTAGGCGAGCGCTCCGACGCTGAGGGCGAGAAGCGCGGGCGGCGATCTTGCCGCGATGGCGCCCGCGGCGACACCGACGGCGAGAGCGCCGGCATGAGGCCCCCGCCCTCTCGTCGTCAGCATCGCCAGAGCCGGCCATACCAGGATGATGAGAGCGATGACGGCGCGCTGCAGGGTAAACGAGTCGCCCTCGGGGGTGCCGGAGATGTGCGCGCCGCCGTTGAGAGCGATGACAAAGGTCATCACTGAGGCCAGGGCCACTCCGATCGGCAGCAGATAGAGGGAGGAGAGCCGCATCCGCTCGGGGAGGAACGCGGCGGCGACGGTCGCAAGTGCCAGCGTGCTGACGACCTTGAGAAGGCGCTGCATGCCATCGACCGGATAGGGGGTCCACAACAGCGACAGCGCCGACCACAGGCAGAGAAACAACGCGGCGATGCCGATCGGCGAGCGAAGAGCTGAAAGAAGCCTGTCCCAGCCCCGCCGGGGCTGGGACAGCACGGCGGCGATCAGGATAAGCGCGGCACCGAACGGAAGAAGCACGAACAGCGCCCGACGCGAAAATGCGGCGGTTACCGGTACGGCAATGGCAAGGACGCCGAACCCGATACGAACGAGAAGCTGCGCCGTCAGCAGCGCTGGGTCTTCGGACGCCTGGAAGGTGCGGGGCGGCATGAGCGACATTGCAGGCAGGATCTCGACCGGTCGCCGACAATCTACAGCCGGACCCGCGATTGCACTGTGGGGCTTTGGCAACACCCGAGCAAATCTCGATGCAAGGAGGCAGAATCGGCGTCAAGACCCTCAAGTCTTGGGGGCGCTCCCCCGCCAAGTCTCACGCCCCTCTGCCGTTCCCCTGATCAGATGGATGATGCCGGAGAAATCGGCCCCGCCCTCTCCCCAGGCGTTGTAAAGGCCATAGAGTTGCGCGGCAGCGCTGCCGAGCGGCGTCGAAGCGCCGCAGGCAGAGGCGGCGTCCTGCGCAAGTTTCAGGTCCTTGAGCATCAGCGAGGCGGCAAAGCCCGGCTTGTAGTCGCGGTTGGCGGCGCTCGTCGGCACGAGGCCGGGGACCGGGCAATTGACCGTAAGCGACCAGGACTGTCCTGACGAATTGGCGGCCACATCGAACAGAGCCTGATGCGACAACCCGAGCCTCTCGGCGAGCACGAAAGCCTCGGCCGTGACGATCATCGTCGCCCCGAGAATCATGTTGTTGCAGATCTTGGCCGCCTGCCCCGCGCCGGGCCCCCCGCAGTGGACGATCTTGCGGCCCATCTTCTCGAGAATGGGCTTGGCGGCATCGAAGGCTGAAGCTTCGCCGCCGCACATGAAGGTGAGTGTCGCGGCCTTGGCGCCCGCAGTGCCGCCGGAGACCGGCGCGTCGAGCGAACGGATGGCCGCCGTGCTCGCCATGGCATGAGCTTGGCGCGCGCTCTCGACGTCGATCGTCGAGCAATCGATGAACAGCGCGTCCGGCTTTGCCGCCGGGATCGCCTCTCCCCACACTCCAAGGACGTCCCTGCCCGCCGGCAACATGGTCAGGACGATGTCGGCTGCCCCTGCCGCCGCGGTCGCACAGGCTGCGACCACAACCCCATTGCCCGCCGCCGCCTCCCGCAGCTCCGCGACAAGATCGAAGCCGTGCACCACAAGCCCGGCCCGAGCGAGGTTGGCAGCCATCGGGCCGCCCATGTTGCCGAGGCCGATCACGGCGATGCTTGCCATGTCGAAGCGCCCGGCGGCCCCTCAACTCATCGTCGGGATGACGAACTCCGATCCGTCCTTGATGCCGGAGGGCCAGCGGGAGGTCACCGTCTTTGTCTTTGTATAGAAGCGCACCGAATCCGGTCCGTGCTGATTGAGGTCGCCGAAACCTGAGCGCTTCCAGCCGCCGAAGGTATAGTAGGCGATCGGCACCGGGATCGGCACGTTGACGCCCACCATGCCGACCTGCACCTTCGAGGCGAAGTCGCGCGCGGCATCCCCGTCGCGCGTGAAGATGGCGACTCCGTTGCCGTATTCGTGCTCGTTGGCGAGGCGCAGGCCCTCGTTGTAGGTCTTGGCGCGCACAACCGACAGCACCGGCCCGAAAATCTCCTCCTTGTAGATGCGCATGTCGGACGTCACGTGATCGAAGAGGCAGCCGCCCATGTAGAAGCCGTTCTCGTAGCCCTGCATGCGGAAATTGCGGCCATCGACGACGAGTTCGGCGCCCTCCTGAATGCCGAGATCGACATAGCCCCTCACCTTGTCGAGATGCGCTTTGGTGACGAGGGGGCCGAAATCGGCGGAACTGTCCGTCGAGGGGCCGATCTTCAGGCTTTCGACGCGCGGGATGAGCCGCTTGACGAGTTCGTTCGCCGTCGTCTCCCCGACCGGGACGGCCACCGACACCGCCATGCAGCGCTCGCCGGCCGAGCCGTAGCCCGCTCCGACCAGCGCATCGACGGCCTGGTTCATGTCGGCATCCGGCATGACGATCATGTGGTTCTTGGCGCCGCCGAAACACTGTACGCGTTTGCCGGCCGCAGTGCCCCGCGCATAGATGTATTGCGCGATGGGCGTCGAGCCGACGAAGCCGACTGCCTGGATGTCGGGGTCGTCGAGGATGGCGTCGACCGCCTCCTTGTCGCCGTTGACGACGTTGAGGATGCCCGGCGGCAGGCCCGCCTCGATGAAGAGCTCGGCAAGCCGCAACGGCACACCCGGATCGCGCTCGGAAGGCTTCAGGATGAAGGCGTTGCCGCAGGCGATGGCGGGTGCTGCCTTCCACAGCGGGATCATGGCGGGAAAATTGAACGGCGTGATGCCGGCTACGACGCCGAGCGCTTGGCGCATCGAATAGACGTCGATGCCGGGGCCGGCCCCGTCGGTGAACTCGCCCTTCATGAGATGCGGGATGCCGCACGCAAACTCCACCACCTCGACGCCGCGCTGGATATCGCCCTTGGCGTCGGCGACGGTCTTGCCGTGCTCGCGCGCCAGAATGTCGGCGAGCTCGTCGCTGTGCCGGGCGGCAAGGTCGAGAAAGCGCGTCATCACGCGGGCGCGGCGCTGCGGGTTGGTGGCGGCCCAGGCAGGCTGCGCCGCCTTGGCGTTCTCGACGGCGGCGCGCACCTCGGCCTTGCTCGCGAAAGCGACCTTGGCGCGAACCTCGCCGGTCATCGGCTGGAAGACCTCGCCCTCGCGGCCGGAAGCGCCGGGGACGCGCTTGCCGCCAATGAAATGCCCGTATTGGATCATGAGCGCTTTCCTCGCTGGCTGTTGCCTCGTTCTAGCGCGCGCCAGGATATGCGTCGAGACTGCCGCACCGGCAGCCGGGGCCCCCGCGTCATTCGGGCCGGATGATGCCCTTCTTCAGGATGATGTTGCCGTAGAGCCGCCTCTCGCCGGTCGCCACCATCGCGAAGGCGGCGTTGGCCCGATCATAGAACTTGAACCGTTCGAGCGAGGCGAGCCTGAAATTGCCGCCCTCCCGGCGCGCGATGATGGCGCGGAATTCCTCGAAGATCGGCTCCTCCTTCCTCGCATCCCCGACCACTTCCATCCGCCAGCAGGCATCCGGTACGAACTCGTCGAGCGGCATGAGGGCGAGCACCGCATCGAGCACCCGCGTCGCGGGGATCCCGTCGAGCCGCACGATCTCCGGGCCGGCGCCCTCGGCGGGGTAGTTGGCATCGACGATGGCGATCTCATCGCCATGGCCCATGGCCCGCAGGACGCGCAGCAGATCGGGCGAGAGGATCGGGTCGATGCCTTTGAGCATGGGATGGCTCCGTTGGGCAGCCGGTGGGGGATCGCTTCGGAACGCCGGCCAGGGGGACTATTTCGGAATAGGGGCATCCTCCCGCAGCAGCCCCTGACTCTTCAAATCGCGCCACAGCGCGGCCGGGATCGTGGCCGTCATCATGGCGACGTTGCGTCTGATCTCCTCCGGGCTCTTGGCCCCGGGGATGACCGAGACCACGGCTGGATGGCCGAGCGGAAACCTGATCGCCGCGGCGGCAAGCTTCACCTTGTGGGCCCGGCAGACGGCCTCGATGCGGCTGACCCGGTCGCGGATGTCCCTGGAGGCAAGCTCATAATTGTAGAAGGCGCCGGTTCGCGGCCCGCTGGCGAGAATGCCGGAATTGAACGGGCCGCCGACGACGATGCCGATTTGCCGCTCGACGCAATAGGGCAGAAAGCTCTCGAGCGCCTGCTGCTCGAGGAGCGTGTAGCGGCCGGCCAGCAGGAACAGATCGAAGTCGCCGGCGTGCGCCAGCATCTCGGCCACCTGCCATTCGTTGATCCCGGCGCCGATCGCTTTCACCACCTTGTCGTCGCGCAGTTTGACGAGCGCCCTGTAGCCGCCCTCCATGAATTCCCCGATGCGCTGGTCGCAGGCGGCTTTCGACCCGTGCGTAAAGATGTCGAGGTCATGGCCCAAGAGGATGTCGATCTCATCGACACCGAGCCGCTCCAGCGAAAAGGCGACCGATCGCATCACGCCGTCATACGAATAGTCGAAGATTTCGCGCCGCGACGGCACATCGAAGAACTTGCCTGTTCCCGTGCGCTCATCCGGACGCGCAAGGGTCAGGAGACGGCCCACCTTGGTCGACAGGACGTATTTTTCGGATCGCCGGTCGCGAAGGAAGGAATTCAGGCGGGTTTCGGCGAGGCCCAGCCCATAGAGCGGAGCGGTGTCGAAATAGCGACAGCCTGCCGCCCATGCCGCATCGAGCGTACGCCGGGCATCCTTCTCGCTGATCGCCTGATAGAGATTGCCGAGCGAGGCGCTGCCGAAGCCGAGCTCGCTGAAGAAGAGATGCGAGCCGTTGCGCGACTTGAATCGCCTCGTCGACGCCGCCCCCATGCGTCTGCCGGCCATCATCGATCGGGCCCACGTTCTCGAGTTGCGCACGATGCCGTCAAACACCCCTCCCCTCGGCGGGCGATTTCCACTACATAGGGGACGGTGCAGCGGAGGACATCAATATGGCATCGAAGCTTGAACAGCTGAAAACCATGACCGTCGTCGTTTCCGACACCGGCGACATGGAGGCGATCCGGGTTTTCAAGCCGACGGATGCGACCACCAATCCGACCCTTATCCTGAAGGCCTCTCAAATGAAGGCCTATGCTCCGCTGGTCGATGAGGCCATCAGCTGGGGCCGGCGCCAGCACGCGAGCCCGGGTGCCGTGACCGACCGGCTTGCGGTCAACTTCGGCACCGAGCTGACCAAGATCGTGCCCGGCCGCGTCTCGACCGAGGTCGACGCCGATCTTTCCTTCGACACGCCGGCAAGCATCGCCAAGGCCCGCGCGCTGATCGCCGACTACGAAAGTCGCGGAGTCTCCCGCGAACGGATTCTGATCAAGCTCGCATCGACCTGGGAAGGCATCCGCGCCGCCGAGATTTTGCAGCGTGAAGGCATCGACTGCAACCTCACCCTCTTGTTCTCGCTGACCCAGGCAATTGCCTGTGCCGAGGCCGGGGTGTTTCTCATCTCGCCGTTCGTCGGGCGCATCTTCGACTGGCACGTGAAGGCCGAGGGCAAGACCTACACGGCCGAAACCGATCCCGGCGTTCTGTCGGTGCGCAGCATCTATGCTTACTACAAGGCCTACGGAATAAAGACGGTGGTGATGGGCGCCTCCTTCCGCAACACCGGCGAGATCGAGGCGCTGGCCGGCTGCGACCGATTGACGATTTCGCCGCAGCTTCTCGAGGCGCTGGCAAACGACAACGGCCCGCTGGCGCGCCGCCTCGATCCGGAATCGAGCGCCCGCAACGCGCCGCCGAAGATCAGCTTCGACGAGGCCGGGTTCCGGTTCGGGATGAACGAGGACCAGATGGCGACCGAGAAGCTCTCTGAAGGCATCCGCCTTTTCGCCAAGGACCTGCGGGCCCTGCGCGAGATGGTGACGCTGCGGCTGAGCCAGGCGGCGTAGCCCTGAGGGCGGCGAGCCTGCTAAAGGCCTTCAGGCCATACGGGACACATGCCAAAGGAATGAGTCGCGCCGTAGTCATCTGAGCAGCATCCGAACCGTCTCACTAGCGATGGGGCCGGCCGAAGG
>JAFAME010000312.1 GCA_019233695.1 Methylobacteriaceae bacterium | reverse complement strand
CAGAAACCTGATTGAACGCTTCTTCAACAAGCTCAAACACTACCGAGCCATCGCGACCCGTTTCGAAAAGCACGCTTCAAACTACCTTGCCCTCGTCAAACTTGCCTGCGCTCGAATCTGGATGCGATTTATGAGTCGGTGACCTAGGCCTCTGGCCTTTCCAGGTACTCGTCTTGACATGCCGTTCCATTTGAGTTAGTGAACACTCACTAACTCGCGAGCCCTCAGCAGCCCGCACTTGGAGAGGCACCAATGTTTGCTTCCCTCCTCAAATCCCGCCGCTTTGCGCCGCTTTTCTGGTGCCAGTTCTTCTCCGCCTTCAACGACAATTTCGTGCGCAACATGCTCGCCATGCTGGTGCTCTTCCGGCTGGGGCAGGAGCATGCCGGGCCGATGATCTCGCTTGCCATCGGTCTCTTCATGATGCCGACGCTCCTCCTCTCCGGCTTTGCCGGCGAGCTTGCCGACAGCCGCGACAAGGCCTCGACCGCCCAGTGGATGAAGTTCGGCGAGATCGGCATCCAGATGATCGCCGCGGCGGGTTTTTGCACCGGCTCGATCCCCCTCCTTTACACGGCGCTTGTCGGCCTCGGAATCATCGCCGCCCTCTTCACCCCGATCAAATACGGCATCCTGCCCGACCACCTCGCCACGAGCGAGCTGCCGGCCGGCAATGCGCTTGTCGAAGCCGCGACATTCGCTGCGATCCTGCTCGGCATCGTCGTGGGCGGCCTTGCCGCGACCGGCGGCGAGCCTGCCCCCCTCGTCGTCGTGCAGCTGATGGCGATCGCGCTCGTCGCCTGGCTCGCGAGCCGGTTCATCCCGAAGACGGGCACGGCGGCGCCGAACCTCACCGTCAATCCCAACATCCTTGCCTCGACGTTCGAGCTCGTCCGCGATCTCTCCCGCGACCGGCGCCTCATGATCGGCGGGCTTGCGACGAGCTGGTTCTGGATGGTCGGCGCGGTCGCCCTGTCGCTCGTGCCGGTGGTCATCAAGGAGCGCGTCGGCGCCGACATCGCCATCGAGATGGCGATCAACGCGCTCTTTGCGATCGGCATCGCCATCGGCTCGATCGTGGCGGCAAAGGTCGCCCACGGCCGCATCTTCCTGCTGCCGGTGCCGCTCGCCGCCCTTCTGATGGCAGCCTTCCTGATCGACCTCGGCGTCACCACGGCCGGCATGGCGACGGCCTCAGCCGCGATCGACCTCCTTGCCTTCGCCCACAGCGCGGGCGGCATCCGTCTCGCGCTCGACGTTGTCGGCGTGGCCGCCGCGGGCGGCCTCTATATCGTGCCGGCTTTCGCGGCGGTGCAGGCCTGGGCGGGGCCGGACCGGCGCGCCCGGGTCATCGCCGCAGTCAACATCATCAACGCCCTCTTCATGGTCGGCGGCACGCTTGCCGCTGCCGGCCTGCAGACGCTCGGCGCCTCAGAGCCGGCGCTGCTCATCGGCCTCGGCGTGCTGACCATCGGCGCGGCGATCGTGCTCTTCGCCAAGCTCCCCGGGAATTTCGCCCGCGATTTCCTCAACCTGCTCTTCCGCCTCTGCTACCGGCTCGAGGTGAAGGGCGTGGAGCACATGGCGGGCGCCGGCGAGCGCTGCGTCATCGCGGTCAATCACCTGTCGCTGATCGATGCCGCCGTGATCTTCTCCGTCGTCGACGACGCCACCTCCTTTGCCATCGACAGCGGCATGGCGCGCAAATGGTGGGTGCGGCCGTTCCTGCGCTTCATCAACGCCTATCCGATGGACCCGACGCGGCCGATGTCGACGCGCCGCGCCATCGAGGAGGTGCGCGCCGGCAACCGCCTCGTGATCTTCCCCGAAGGGCGGCTCACCGTCACCGGCGCGCTGATGAAGGTCTATGATGGGGCGGCCATGATCGCCGACAAGGCCGAGGCGATGGTCGTGCCGGTGCGCCTCGACGGGCTCGAACAGACGCATTTCTCGTATCTCAAGGTCGGTCAGGTGCGCCGCCGCATCTTCCCCAAGGTGAAGGTGACATTTTTGGCGCCGCGGCGGCTCGCGGTCGACACCTCGTTGCGCGGCAAGGCGCGGCGGCAGGCGGCGGGGGCCGCGCTCTACGACGTGATGTCGGACCTGATGTTCGAGACGACCGATTTCAACCGCACCATCATCGCCGCCGTGGGCGATGCGGCGCGCCGCTTCGGCATGGGCCGCGTCATGCTCGAAGACCCGGTGACCGGCAGGATGACGGCGAAGAAGGCGCTGGTTGCGGCCACCGTGCTTGCCCGCAAGGTCATGGCCTTCACCGAGGTGGGCGAGAACGTCGGGTTGATGCTGCCCAATGCCAACGGCGCCGCCATCACCTATCTCGCCCTGCAGGCGGCGGGCCGCGTGCCGGCGATGATGAACTACACGGCGGGCTCGAAGAACCTCATCGCTGCCTGCAAGGCCGCCAGGATCGGCACTATCCTCACCTCGCAGGCCTTCATCGAGAAGGCAAAGCTCGGCGCGGTGATGGATGCCTTGGGTGAGGTCGTCACCGTGCGCCGCCTGGAGGACGTGCGCAAATCGGTCACGCTCATCGATAAGCTGCGCGCCCTTCTCGACAAGGGCCGCGCCCTCGGCAGGCGCCGGCCGGACGACCCGGCCGCCATTGTCTTCACCTCGGGCTCGGAGGGGGTGCCGAAGGGGGTCGTCCTCTCCCACCGCAACATTTTGGCGAACTGCGCTCAGGTGCAGGCCCGCACCGACCTCGGCGCCGCCGACATCATGTTCAACGTGCTGCCGGTGTTCCATTCCTTCGGCATGACCGGCGGCATGGTGCTGCCGCTCGTCACCGGCATGAAGCTCTACCTCTATCCGACCCCCCTGCACTACCGGCAGATCCCCGAGCTCGTCTACGTGACGAACGCCACGGTGCTCCTCGGTACCGACACCTTCCTCAACGGCTATGCCCGCACCGCGAGCCCCTACGATTTCCGCTCGCTGCGCTACATCTGCGCCGGCGCCGAGCCGGTGAAGCCCGAGACGCGGCGCGTCTACATGGAACGGTTCGGTCTGAAAATCTACGAGGGCTACGGCGTCACCGAGACAGGGCCGGTGCTCGCCGTCAACACGCCGATGTTCAACCGCAACGGCAGCGTCGGACGGCTCATGCCGGGCGTCGACCATCACCTCGAAGAGGTGCCGGGCATCGAGGACGGCGGGCGCCTCAAGGTGCGCGGACCGAATATCATGCTCGGCTACTACCGCGCGGAGAATCCGGGCGTCATCGACCCGCCGGCCGGCGGCTGGCACGACACGGGAGATATCTGCGAGGTCGATCCGCTGAGGTTCGTCACGATCAAGGGCCGGGCCAAGCGCTTCGCCAAGATTGCCGGCGAGATGGTGTCGCTTGCTGCTGTCGAGCAGATTTGCGCCGACCTGTGGCCGGAACACCCGCCGAGCGTCGTCGCCGTGCCCGATGCCAAGAAGGGCGAACGGCTGGTGATGGTGACCACCAAGCCCGGCGCACAACGCAGCGACATCGCAGCGCACATGAAGGCCAAGGGCGCGACGGAGCTGATGGCGCCCTCCGAGGTCCTGGTCGTCGAGGCCATCCCGGTGCTCGGCTCCGGCAAGACCGACTATGTAGAAATCAACCGGCTGGTGCGCAACCGGCTTGGCCTCGACAAGGCGGCCTGAGTTCAATGAGCGACATCAGGGTCCGCGACAGCACGGTGACGCGGGCACGCATCGAGCGCGAGGCGCTGCGGCTCTTCGCCGAGAAGGGGTTTGACGCGACCTCGATCCGCGACATCGCCCAGGGCGTCGGCGTCGCCGATGCCGCGCTCTACCGCTATTTCAGATCGAAGGAGGCGATCGGCCGCGAGCTGTTCCTGGCGCACTATTGTGCACTCGCTTCCGCCATTGCCGGGATCGCACGGCAGAAGCGGCCGTTCCGGGCGAAGGCGCGCGCCCTCATCGAGCTCTTCTGCACATTGTTCGACCAGCAGCCGGACGTGTTCTCGTTCATCCTTCTGAACCAGCACGCGCACCTGCGCTTCGTGCCGCGCGACGAAGGGGGCAACGCGGTCGAGGCGTTGCGGCGCATGATGGCGGACGCCCATGCAGCGGGCGAGATCGGCGAGCGCAACGCCGACCTCGCCACGGCAAAGGCGCTTGGCGTGGTGCTGCAACCCGCCACGTTCGTGCTCTATGGCCGACTGCAAGGGCCGCTTCGGTCGTATGCCGCGAGCCTGACGGAAGCGGCATGTGAAGTGGTCGGCAGTCGGCAGTCGGCAGTCGGCAGTCGGATATAGGCAGTGGAGACCAGCCGCGACGGCGGAAACGGTTCCGCTCCGCTTGCGGGCCTTGTGGGGAGGGAACGACGCACCTCGCTCAATCCCTTCGGCGCCCACTGCCCTGTTCATTACTCACTATTCGCTACTGACCGGTCGCGCTTCGCCGCGCCGCGCTGTCACGCGGCGGCAGCGACTTGACATATTCGGCGATGGCTTCGCGATCGGACTGCGGCAGATCGGCGGTATTCTTGACGACTTCCCCCATCGTGCTGCCGATGGTGTCGAAATCGGGCTTGAGCCCGGTCGTCAGCAGTTCGACGATGTCCTTCTTCGACCAGTTGGCGATACCCCCCTTGCCGGAGGTGATGTTCGGAACATTTCCCTTGCCTTCGAGATCGGGCCCGCCGGCAAAGCGCTGGCTCTCGATGATGGCACCCATGAAATTGCGCGGCGAATGGCACTCGGCGCAGTGCCCGAGCCCCTCGACCAGGTAGCGGCCGCGATTCCATTCGGGGCTTTTCGACGGATCGGGCGCCAGGTCCCCGCGGTGAAAGAACAGGAACTTCCAGACGCCGAGGGTTCGGCGGATGTTGAAAGGGAAAGCCAAGTCGTGCGGCCGCGCCTTGCCCGAAATCGGCGGCAGCGTCCGCAGGAACGCCATCAGGTCGCGGACATCGTCGAGCTTGACGCGATGGAACGACGTATAGGGAAATGCCGGATAGTAGTGGGCCCCCTCCGGCGACACGCCGCTCAGCATGGCGTTGGCGAGGTCGACGACCTTCCATTTGCCGATGCCGTCGTTGGCATCGGGCGAGATGTTCGGCACGAAGAAACTGCCGAAGGGCGACTTCAGCTGCAATCCGCCGCCAAGCTTAAGTCGGTCATTCTGCCCGGGCGTGGTGTGGCAGGACGCGCACCCGCCGGCGTCGAAGACGATCCGCCCGCGCTCCGCGTCGCCTCCCTCTTCGAGCGCCGCCCACTGGTCGCGCGGATAGGCCGGCCTCGGCTCGGTGATCCACCAGAAAGCCCCTGCCCCGATCACGGCGAGCACGATGATCGCAAGCAGCAGGCGCCTCATGCCGACCTAAGCCTCCGGACCATGAACCATGAGGAAGACCGCCGGTCCCCCGAAATATTCCCGGTTCCTGCATGCGCAATCGGCCCCTGCGCGCAGGCCGGATATCGCAGCAACGAACCGAGACGGTGCGGTCAGTCGTCCGCAGCCAATTGAGCGCTCCGAGATTCGAGTCATATTCGTGTCATCCCGGCCGGAGCGACGCGGAGAGCCGGGATCTGGCGCCGGATCCCGGAGAGCGCTTCGCGCTTCCGGGATGACAAGGATTGGTTTCTTGGAATCGGTGCTAGCTCTTGCTGGCGCGATAGGTTTCGTGGCAGCCACCGCAATTCTTCAGGATATTCGGAAAGGTTGCCTTGAGGCTCGCCTCGTCCTTGATCGTGGTAAGGGCGGCCGTCGCATCGGTGCCGAGTTTGGCGTAGCGGGCGATCACGTCGTCCTTGTTCTCCCAGATCTTCGGCAGGGCCGCCGTGTCGTCTCCGGTCTTGGAATCGTCTGGAAACAGCGTCGGCATCTTCTTGGCGACGGCGACATAGGTCTGCAGCGAGGCCTGCACCTTGGGAAGATCGAAGGGCAATTCGCCCTTGATCATCTTGACCGGATCGCCGGTGGCATCGCCGGCGCTCTTCATCGTCTGTTTGCGCTCCTTGATGACGTCGAGGTTCTGCGCGAGGACCGTCCCGATGCCGAGCGTCAGGAGTCCGGCGACCAAAAAACTGCGGATCATCAATTGCCTCCCACTAGTGTAGGCCCCGGTGCATCCGAGCCTCCCGGCGATGCGCACAGGCGCAAGCTTACAAACACCTGACCTGCATGCCTGCAAGCCGGCCCTTGCGGCGCGCGCGCTGCCGCAAGGATCACAAGCCTGTGAGGTCAGTGCCTGGCTTGCTGAACGGCGGCGAAGACCCGCGACGGCGTGGCGGGCATATCGATGTGATCGATCCCATAAGCTCTGTGCAGCGCGTCGACGACGGCATTCATGACCGTGGGACATGCCGCGATCGAGCCTGCCTCCCCTGCTCCTTTGAGCCCCAGCGGGTTCGTCGTCGAGGGGACGTTGCAGGTCTCGAAGTGGAATTCGGGGATGTCGGCCGCTCGCGGCATGCAATAGTCCATGAAGCTTGCGGTCAGAAGCTGGCCGTCCTCGCTGTAGACGGTGCGCTCGTAAAGCGCCTGCCCGATGCCCTGGGCAACCCCGCCGTGGACCTGGCCCGCCAGCAGCAAGGGATTGAGCGTGAAGCCGAAGTCGTCGCACACGCCGTAGCGCAGGATCTCGGTAACGCCCGTGTCGGGGTCGATCTCGAGTTCACACACATGCGTCCCGTTGGGATAGGTGGCCGTCGGCGGGACGAACTCGTCGACCGCCTTGAGCTTTTCGGGCGTCGCGCCGGGCAGCTTTGCGATCTCTTCGAAGCTGATCGACCGATCGGTCCCGGCGATCCTGACCCGGCCGTCGGCGATTTCGAGATCGGCCGCGGCCGCTTCGAGCTTGTCGGCTGCCAGCTCCTTGAGCTGGACCGAGAGCTTTTCGGAAGCGCGCGCCAGCATCGCGGCGCCGATGGGGATCGACCGCGATCCGCCCGTGCCATGACCGGTCGGAATGCGGTCGCTGTCACCCTGAATGACGCGGATGCGCTCAAGCGGAACATCGAGATGCTGGGAGACGACCTGGGCGTAGGCGGTCGCGTGACCCTGGCCGTTCGACTGCGTGCCGATGAGCACGGTGAAGGTTCCGTCGGGCTCAAGCTTGACCGAACCTTCCTCGCCGTCGCCCCAGGCCGTGCATTCGATGTAGCTGGCAAAGCCGATGCCGCGGACCTTGCCCCGGCGCTTGGACTCGTCAATCCGCCTGTCGAAGTCGAAATAGCCGGCATTGGCAAGCGACTTGCGCATCGCGCCTTCGAAGTCGCCGACGTCGTAGGTCCGATCGGTGATGGTCTTGTAGGGCATCTGCGTCGATTTCACGAAGTTCTTCGCCCGCAGCTCCTCGCGCGGCATGCCGATCTGGCGCGCGCATTGATCGACCAGCCGTTCGAGCACGTAGGCCGCCTCGGGCCGGCCGGCGCCGCGGTAGGCATCGACGGGCAGCGTATGCGTGTAGATGCCGCGCACGCGGGCGTGGAGCACGGGAATATCGTAGGTCCCGGTCGCCATGGTGGCGCCGAGCCACGGGATATAGGGAGCGAACTGCGAGAGATACGCGCCGAGATTGCCCAGGATGTCGACCCGCATTGCGAGGAAGCGGCCGTTCTTGTCGAGCGCCATCTCGGCCGTGGTGAGATTGTCGCGGCCCTGCGCATCGCCGATGAAATGCTCCGAGCGATCGGAGACCCAGCGAACCGGCGCACCGACCTGGCGCGCGGCGTCGAGCACGAGCGGATATTCGCGATACATGAACGCCTTGGTGCCGAATCCGCCGCCGACGTCGGGGGTCACGACCCGCAGGTTTTCAGGCGGGACCTTCAGGATTTGTTTGGAGAGAATATCGCGCAGACCATGCACGCCTTGGCTTGCAACCGTCAGCGTGTAGCGGCCCGAGGCCGCATCGTACTCGCCGATCGCGGCGCGCGGCTCCATGTAGTTGGCGATGAGCCGGTTGTTGACGACCTGCAACGACACGACCTGAGCCGCCTTTGAAAAAGCGGCATCGGTCTTGGCCTTGTCGCCCATGTGGGCGTCATAGGCGATATTGCCCGCAGCCTGGCGCCACACCGACGCGGCGCCGGGCGCGATGGCATCCGTCATCTCGATGACCGCGGCGAGCGGCTCCCAGTCGATTTCGATGGCGTCGGCCGCCTCGCGGGCCTGCGCCTCGGTTTCGGCGACCACCATCGCAACGGCATCGCCGACGTGCAGCACCTCGTCCTTGGCGAGCACCGGGTAGGGAGGCAGCGGCATCTTGCTGCCGTCGGAATTGCCGAGCGCGGCAACGCACGGCAGATCGCCGAGGTGGGCAACGTCGGCGGCAGTGGCGATGAGGCGCACACCCGGCATCGACTTTGCCGCGCTCGTGTCCGAGACCGTGAAGCGGGCATGCGCGTGCGGGCTGCGCAGGAAAACCGCGGCGAGAGTTCCCGTAGGCAGATAGTCCGCCGTGTATTGGCCATGGCCGGTAATCAGGCGCGCGTCCTCGACCCGTTTGACCGCCTGGCCAATTCCGAACTTCATCGGTTTCATTTGGAAGTGCCCTCGCAGGAAGTGCCGTCGCAGATGGCGACGAGTGGCGCGTTGCGGGCTTTCGACGCCGCAGCGACGCCACGTATCGCATCATCAACTAGGGGCGTCAAAAGCGCATGCAAGCCGTGCCGCCGCCTGCCTCTTTTGCGGGGCCTTGAGCGCACCCATATCAGGCCACGCTCATTCGATTGGCAAGCTCATGTTGCACACTGATATCTCCCTTGCCTCCATTCGCGACCCCGTCGACCGCGTCCAGCTCCCGGGTGGCCGGGAGGACGCGCCCCGTGACGACAGCCTTCTGGACGCCTATTCGGCCCGCGTCAGCGACATCGTCGAGCGCGTCGGCCCTTCGGTGGTGCGCCTCGACGTTCGGCATGGCGACAAGCGCGGCGGGTCGGGGTCGGGGGTTGTGGTCTCGCCCGACGGGCTCGTCCTCACCAACAGCCATGTCGTCCAGGGCGCTCGCGGCGTCGAGGTGACGGTCCCCGACGGACGGCATTTTTCGGCGCGCGTTCTCGGCGATGATCCCGACACCGACCTTGCGCTGGTGCGCATCGACGAGAACGCCACCCTGGCCGCCGCCATCCTTGGCGATTCGAAGCGCCTGCGGCGCGGCCAGATCGCCATCGCGATCGGGAACCCGCTCGGCTTTGACGCGACGGTGACGACCGGGGTCGTCTCTGCGCTCGGCCGGTCCTTGCGCGCCCGCACCGGCCACGTGATCGAGGACGTGATCCAGACCGATGCTGCGTTGAATCCCGGCAATTCCGGCGGCCCGCTCGTGTCCTCCGCCGGCGAGGTGATCGGCATCAATACGGCCATCATTCTCGGGGCCCAGGGCATCTGCTTTGCGGTTGCC
>JAFAME010000059.1 GCA_019233695.1 Methylobacteriaceae bacterium | reverse complement strand
CATCCCGGCCTCCTTCGCCTTCGCCTCCGTCAGCCCCACGCTGGCGATCTGGGGCTGGCAGTAGGTGCAGCCCGGGCTCTTCCGCTTGTCGATCGGATGCGCCGCAAGTCCCTTGATCGCCTCGACGCAGACGACGCCCTCGTGCTCGGCCTTGTGGGCGAGCATCGGCGGTCCGGCCACGTCGCCGATGGCACAAAGGCCCGCGACGTTGGTCCGCCCGACGCCGTCCGTGACGATCGTGCCGCGCTCGGTCTTCACGCCGAGCTTTTCGAGCCCCAGGTTCTCGATATTGCCGGTGACGCCGACGGCAGAGATGACGCGCTCGACGGTGATCTTCTGTGTGCCGCCCTTGCCGTCGTCGATGGTGGCGACGACCGAGTCGGCGCCCTTCTCGATCGATGCCACCTTGGCGCCGGTCAGGATCTTGATCCCCGCCTTCTCGAAGCGCTTGCGGGCGTGGGCGGCGATCTCGGCATCTTCGGCCGGCAGGATCTGCGGCAGGATCTCGACGACCGTCACTTCGGAGCCAAGGGTCCGGAAGAATGAGGCGAACTCGATGCCGATGGCGCCCGAGCCGATGACGAGGAGGGATTTCGGCAGCCGGTCCAGCACCATGGCCTCGAAATAGGTCCAGACGAGCTTCTTGTCCGGCTCGATGCCGGGCAATGCGCGCGGGCGCGCGCCGGTGGCGATGATGATGTGCTTGGCGCCATAGGTCCCCGGACCCAGGGCACCCTTGGGCGCGGCGATCGGCGGGCCCTGTACCGACTTCGTCGAAGCCTTGACCACGACTTCGCCGGGCTTGGCGATCTGCGCCTCGCCCCAGATCACGTCGACCTTGTTCTTGCGCATCAGGAAGCCGACGCCCTGGTTGAGCTGGCCCGAGACATTGCGTGAGCGCTTGACGATCGCGCCCATGTCGTGGCCGATAGTGCCTTCGAGCGTCAGCCCGTAGTCCTTCATGTGGCGCGCGTAACCGAAGATTTCGGCCGAGCGCAGCAGCGCCTTGGTCGGTATGCAGCCCCAGTTGAGGCAGATGCCGCCAAGGTGTTCGCGCTCGATGATGCCCGTCTTGAAGCCCAATTGGGCCGAGCGGATCGCGGTGACATAGCCGCCGGGACCGCTGCCGATGATCAGGATGTCGTAGGTGGGCATGGGATCGCTTTCATTCCCCTGTGGGGAGGGGTTACGGGTGGGGGTCCACGCACGCAAATCGAGTAGAACTCGGCGAAGGGCGCCGCGATCGTGGCGTTGAGAGTTTGATCCGAAACCGCAGATCGCTCCTGGGGAGCTGCGGGAGGAATCGAGCGGGCATTTCCTCGCAAGAGGTCAAGGCAGCCGAAAAGTACCGACCGGCAAGTCACTCCGACGTCCCAGCTGCAGCTACGATCGCATCTCAACGACCGCCAGTCGCTTCTTCAGGTCGGCGATGTCCCTTTGCATAGCCTCGAGATCGGCCTTGTGCTGGAAGGTGATTCCCATGTGATAGGTCACATATCCTTCGACCGTGTCGAGCTTCTGCTTTACCTCGCCGAGGTCGATCTTCACCTCAGAGAGGTCCGACTGAATTTTCTTCAGTACCGGCAAAACAAGGTCATTGATCTCGGACATGTGCCCTCCATACGACAAATCATATAGGGGTTGAGGCTCGCGGTAACATCCCTCGGCATTGTAGTCAGCGATCGGAGTCTTCCGAGGACCCGGGCAATGTCACTCATTCTCGCGAAAGCGGAACCGGTGGTCGTCGCAACCTCGTCGCAGGAAGGTCTCGGTCCCGCCTTCGTGGGACGGGTGATGGGAGAAATCGACTTAATTGCTTCGCTGTGTTGCCCTCTATTTCCGACCACCAAACTACGCCAGCATCCCGGCCGGGGCCTCGATGAGCACCTTGAAGGCCTGGAGGAGCTGGGCCCCGAGTGCGCCGTCGACGGCACGATGGTCTGTCGAGAGCGTGACGGTCATGATCGTGGCGACCGCCGGCGCGCCCTTCCTGACGACGACACGCTGCTCGCCCGTCCCCACCGCCAGGATGGTGGCGTGCGGCGGGTTGATCACGGCGGAGAAGCTGGTGATGCCGAACATGCCGAGATTCGATACCGCGGTCGTGCCGCCCTGGTATTCCTCGGGCTTCAGCCGGCGCACCTTGGCGCGGGCCGCATAGTCCTTCATCTCGTTGGAGATGACCGACACCGTCTTGGTCTCGGCCCTGCGCACGACGGGCGTGATGAGCCCGCCGGGGATCGAGACGGCGACGCCGACGTCGGCGTGCTTGTGCTTGAGCATCGCTGCCTCTGTCCAGGTGACGTTCGCCTCAGGCACCCGCATCAGTGCCGTCGCCAGCGCCTTGATGACGAAGTCGTTGACCGAGATCCTGTAGGCCGGCTTGCCGTCCTTGTCTTGGGGCGCGGCCTTGTTGATCTGCTCGCGCAAGGCGAGGAGCGCGTCGATCTCGCAGTCGAGCGAGAGATAGAAATGCGGGATCGTCTGCTTGGCCTCGACCAGGCGGCGGGCGATCGTCTTGCGCATTGAATCGTGCGGGACCTCCTCGAAGGAGTTCGCCTCGAAGAGCTTCTTGACGATCTCGTCCGAGATGGCCGGGGCGAGCGGCGCAGCGGCGGGCTTCGGCGCAATGGCGGCGGAAGGCGCGGGCGCCGCGGCCTTTGCGCCGCCGCCGGCGACTGCGGCCTTGATGTCGCGCTCGACGATACGGCCGTGCGGGCCCGAGCCGGTGAGCCTTGCAAGATCGAGCCCGGCCTCGCGGGCGAGCCGCCGCGCCAGCGGGGAGGCAAAGAGGCGGGCGCCGGATGCGCCATTGCCTGTGGGTCTTGCCGCCGGAGTGCTCGGGGCTTGCGCCCCCGGAGGAGATGGCGGGGCGGGGACCGGCCTTTCGGGCGCAGGCGGCGCCGCGCCCGCGGCGGCGGCGGCGGCCGGCTTGGCAGGCGCAGCTTGCTGTGCCGGCGACGGCTGCTTGGCGGCTGCCGCGGTCGATGCCCCTGCCCCGCCCGACACGGCCTTCGGATCCTCGCCTTCGCTCGCGATGATCCCGATGAGCTCGTTCACCGGCACGTCCTGAGTGCCTTCGGGCACGACGATGCGGGCGAGCACGCCTTCATCGACCGCTTCGACCTCCATCGTTGCCTTGTCGGTCTCGATTTCGGCAATGACGTCGCCCGACTTGATCTCGTCGCCCTCCTTCTTCAGCCACTTTGCAAGGTTGCCCTTCTCCATCGTCGGCGAGAGGGCGGGCATGAGGATGTTGCTGGGCATGGGCGTCTCAATTCAGCGAATGGGTGCTGCCGAGATCGGTCGGGCGCGACCATTCCGCATCGAAAAGTCGGCGGATCTCGTCGAGCGCGGCCTGCTCGGTGAGGTCGGTCTCCCGCGCATAGATGCGGGCGGCGTGTCGGGCAAGATCGACGAGCAGGACCCCCCACGTGCTCGCCTGATCGAAGGCTCTTTGCAGACTGACGCTGAGGCCGCCGTCGACCACGAAGACGCGCAATATCTCATCGCCGCCCTTTTCGACGGCATCAGGCGGTGCTGCGAGCTGCTTGAGAACTCTCGCCACCATCAGATCACCGGTAGAGTACGGCCTTGGCGGCCTGCACCACCTCGGCGATGCTCGGCAAGGCCAGTTTTTCAAGGTTTGCCGCATAGGGCATCGGTACATCCTTTCCGGTCACTCGCGCGACCGGCGCGTCGAGATAGTCGAAGGCGCCTTCCATGATCCGCGCGGCGACCTCCGCCCCGACGCCCGACTGACCCCAGCCTTCCTCGATCGTGACGCAGCGGCCGGTCTTCTTGACCGAGGCGACAACTGCCTGCGTATCCATCGGCCGCAGGGTCCGCAGATCGATGATCTCGGCCTCGATGCCCTCCTTGGCGAGCTCGTCTGCCGCTTTCAGCGCATAGGTCATTCCAATCGACCAGGCGACGAACGTTACGTCCTTGCCCTGCCGATGCACCCGCGCCTTGCCGATCGGCACGAGAAAGTCCTCGAGCTGCGGCACCTCGAAGGATTGGCCGTAGAGGATCTCGTTTTCGAGGAACATCACCGGGTTCGGGTCGCGGATCGCCGACTTCAGGAGCCCCTTGGCATCAGCCGCCGTGAACGGCGCCACGACCTTCAGCCCCGGAACATGCGAATACCAGGCTGAATAATCCTGCGAATGCTGGGCGGCCACGCGCGCGGCGGCGCCGTTGGGACCCCTGAACACGATCGGGCAGCCCATCTGGCCGCCCGACATGTAGAGCGTCTTGGCGGCCGAGTTGATGAGCTGATCCATCGCCGGCATGGTCAAATTGAAGGTCATGAACTCGACGATCGGCTTCAGCCCGGTCAACGCGGCGCCGATGCCGACCCCGGCAAAGCCGTGCTCGGTGATCGGCGTGTCGATGACGCGCTTGGCGCCGAATTCCTGCAACAGGCCCTGCGTGACCTTGTAGGCGCCCTGATATTCGGCAACCTCCTCGCCCATGATGAAGACGTCGCCGTCGCGGCGCATCTCCTCGGCCATCGCGTCGCGCAGCGCTTCGCGAATGGTCTGGGTGACGAACTCGGTGCCCTCAGGTACGTCTGGCTCGGGCTCGCTGACCGAGGTCGGCGCGGTCGGA
>JAFAME010000120.1 GCA_019233695.1 Methylobacteriaceae bacterium | reverse complement strand
CCCGCCGCCTCGCAGGAGAGCCAGACAAGGCCCCCACCCCAATCATAGAAGTGCCGCGCGCCCGCCACATCAAGACTGGCGATGAGCTTCGGCCCGTTGCTCGGCGCAACCGAGATGCGCCACACCGCCGGCTCGCGCGGCTCGGCGAGGACGGCTGCATCGCGAACGTCGCGCCACAGGAAAAGCGAGGCCTCGCCGTCGAGCACCTTGGGCGCCCCGCAATCGGCGAGCAGGCGGGTCAGTTCGCCCAGGCGATGCTCGACCGAGTTCGAGAAGCCCTCGATCCGCAAGAGCGTGCGCGCGGCATCGCCGCCCATCCCCCCTGGCAGATGCGCCGCCCCGCTCACCTCGAAGGGCGAGCCGAGCCCCTTCGACAGTGCGGCAATGGCGCGTGCATCGTCGAGACCTTCGAACGCAAGCGTGCTTGACCGCTCGGCCTTGGGCCGCACGCGAAACGTCACTTCCGTCAAAAGGCCGAGGGTGCCATAGGCGCCGCATACCAGCCTTGCGAGATCGAGACCGGTCACGTTCTTCACGACCCGCCCGCCTGACTTCACGACCTCGCCCCGCCCGTTGACGAGGCGCACGCCGATCAGCGCATCGCGCGCCGCTCCCGCGGCAATGCGACGGGGCCCCGAGATGTTGCAGGCGGCGACGGCGCCGATCGTCGGCTCGCCGCGGCTGCCGAATAGCCTGCGGTGGTCCATCGGCTCGAACGCCAGCTCCTGGCCGTCCTCGCCGAGCTTGCGCTCGACCTCGGCAAGCGGCGTTCCCGCCCGCGCGGCGATGACGAGCTCGGCAGGCTCATGGAGAGTGATGCCGAGGAGGTCGGCGGTCGAGAGGGTCGCCTCCGTCTGCGCGAAGCGGCCAAGCCCGGCGCGGCTGTTGCCGCCGCAGATCGCCAGCGGCCGGCGGGCCTTGCGCGCCTCGGCAATCACGGCAGCGGCCTCGGCGTCGTTTGCCGGGATCAAAACATCGCTCACGCCGGCGGCCTGGGGCTCATGCCGCGACCCTGCCCTCCAGCGGGAAGACCTTGGCAGGGTTCAAGAGCCAATCGGGATCGAACACGGCACGCACGCGCATCTGCTGATCGAGATCGGCGGTATCGAACTGAAACCGCATGAGGTCGCGCTTCTCGATGCCAACCCCATGCTCGCCCGTCAGGCATCCGCCGACCTCGACGCAGAGCTTCAGGATGTCGGCGCCCGCCGCCTCGGCCTTCGCCTGCTCCTGCGGGTCGTTGCAATTGTAGAGGACAAGCGGATGGAGGTTGCCGTCGCCCGCGTGGAAGACATTGGCGACACGCAGGCCATAGCCGGCGACGATCTCGCTCATCCGCTGGAGCACCTTGGGCAATTGCCCGGTCGGGATGGTGCCGTCCATGCAGATGTAGTCGGCAACGCGCCCGGTGGCGCCGAAGGCCGATTTGCGGCCCTTCCAGATGGCGGCCGTTTCCATTGCCGAGCGGCTCTCGCGGATGGTCTTCACCCCGTGCTGCCTGGCGATGTCGATGATGCGGGCGAGTTCGGCGTCCATTTCCGCATCCGAGCCTTCGACCTCGATGATGAGCATCGCCTCGACATCGAGTGGATAGCCGGCATGGGCGAAGGCCTCGCAGATCTCGATTGCCGGCTTGTCCATAAACTCCATGGCGACCGGGATGATGCCCGCCCCGATGATGGCTGCGACCGCAGCGCCCGCCGCCTCGCTCGTCGGAAACCCGAACAGCACCGGCCGCGCCCCTTCGGCCGCCCGCAGGATGCGCACCGTCGCCTCGGTCACCATGCCGAGCTGGCCCTCGGAGCCGACGATGAGGCCAAGGAGATCGAGCCCGCCGCTGTCGAGATGATCGCCGCCGACATCGAGGATTGTTCCGTCTATCAGCACGATCCGAACGCCGAGCACGTTGTTGGTGGTGACCCCGTACTTGAGGCAATGCGCACCGCCGGAATTCATCCCGATATTGCCGCCGATCGTGCAGGCAAGCTGGGAAGACGGATCGGGGGCATAGAAGAAGCCTTCTTCGCTCACCGCCTCGGTGATGGCGAGGTTGGTGACCCCTGCCTCGACCCGCGCCGTGCGGTTGACATAGTCGATGGCAAGGATGCGGTTCATCTTGGAAAGGCCGACGACGATTGCATCCTCTTGCGGAATGGCGCCGCCCGAGAGAGACGTGCCGGCGCCGCGGGGCACGATCTTCACCTTCTGCTCGTGGCAGAATTTCAGGACGGCGCTCACCTGATCGGTCGTCTGCGGCAGCACGACGGCGAGAGGCAGGCGGCGGTAGGCGGTGAGCGCGTCGGTTTCGAACGCCCGTCGCTCGTCCTCGCTCGTCACCAGCGATGACGGCGGCACAAGCGCTGAAAGCCCCGCGAGGATCGCCTCGCGGTGAAAGAGAATGCTCGCATCCGGGGCAGGAAAGGCGATGGCGCTCACGGGCCCGCTCACTACGGCCGCCCGGTCGGGTGACGGCCTTCTCCTGCCTGAAAAATAGGACATTTCACCGGGCTCGCAAGCGCATGTCGCATGCAGACGGCCGGAGCGCGCTCCTGCCATCCACCAAAGATGCTTCGAGGCCTGGAACCTTGGCCTTGCGGCCCTCGTTGACCGGTGCCGGGCCAAGCTCCGGCGACGAGGCCTCTCGGGACGAGGAGCATGACCATGAAAGGCGCAACGCAATCCGGTTTGTCGGGCGCCCGCGAGACGGGCGCCCGAGTGCGCACCGTGAGCGCCCTCTATGGCGGCCGGTCGGACGCGGAACGTACGGTCGAGACGCTTGCCGAGAACGGCATCGCCCGCGAGCGCATCCGCATGCTGCCCGGCTACGAGCACGATACGGGCGAGGAGCCCGCGCCTGAGCGGCCACCCTTCGATCCGACGCAGAGCAAGGGATTCCTTGCCGTCCTCGGCGAGATGTTTCCCGCCGAGGAGGACCGCCACTTCTATGCCGAAGGCCTCAAGCGTGGCGGCTTTCTCGTCTCGGTCGAGACGACCGAGGCCGATCATGAGCGGGTGGTCGATATTCTCGATCGGGAGGGAACGATCGATGTCGACGAATTCGACCAGGTGAACCCGTCCCTCACAACCGGAAGGCATTGAGCACGCGCCGGAGGAATTTGCTCCCAACCAAGAAGGCGCATGGGCAGCCAAGTGGACTGAAGGCCCTACCCGTCATGCCCGCCCTTGTGGCGGGCATCCACGCGGTCGAGCCGCTTCGCTGCTGCGAAAGACTCAACCGCCCCGCATTGCGGCAGCTTGTACCGCGTGGATGGCCGGGACAAAGCCCGGCCATGACGGTTGGGGCGCAGGGAAAGAGCGGTGTCGGCATCCGCTGCCGGATCCGGAGCCATCGTGGCCAATCTGCAACAACTTGAGATTTCCCGTGCGAATGCGGCCGCAGTCGCCCCACGCCCCAATTGAGCCACAAGCTTTCCCTCTAACGACCGGCAAGCGATTTCAGCCGCGGTTAACCATTCGACCACCATAGTCGGCGGGTTCGTCTCGATCGGAAAACGCCCATGGGCCTTGCCGAGGCACGCATCTACCTTGCCGCTTGCGCGTGCCTGGCGATACTGGGCGCGGCGATTCCTGCTGCAGCGCAAGACACTTCGCCAACCCCCGCCCCACCCGCGGTCAGTGCGCCTGCTCCCGCGCAGCCCTCCCCTCCAGCCGGCCCCTCTCAGCCTGCCCCTGCAGCCGCATCGCCGGCTCCGACGGCCTCCACTCCCTCAGCTCCCGCGCCTGCCCCGGCGGCCAATGCCCCGGCTCCAGCTCCGGCCGCGAGCGCCCCGTCGGCTCCCGCTCCCGCCGCAAGCGCGCCCGCGACCCCGGCTGCTCCGGGCGCCGCCCCGGCCCTCGGCAATCCAGGCTCTCCCGTTCCGAACGTGCCGGCAAAGCCCAAGCCGAAGCGGATCGCCAAGCCGGCGCCGCCGAGCGAATTCGCGCTCCCGCGCGATCCGACGCCCACGTATCAGCCGAACACGTTCTTCACGACGGCCAAGGCATCCGAACGCTACTCGGCAATCGCCGACGGCGGCGGCTGGCCGACCTTGCCCTCGAATGCGCGCATCGGCCCCGGCTCCAAGGGCGCGCTGGTTGCCACCCTGCGGCTGCGGCTCAGCATCGAGGGCGACTTCACCGGCCCGACGGACGAGACGACGTGGGACGCCTCGCTGAGCGATGCGGTTAAGCACTATCAGGAACGTCTCGGGCTGCGGCAGACAGGCATCGTCTCCGGCGCGACCCTGAAAGCGCTGAACGTGCCGGCAGCCGTGCGCTTGAAGCAGCTCGCCTCGAGCGCGCAGCGGCTTGCCGGCGTGAACTTCGCGTTCGATGACCGCTACGTCGTCGTCAATATCCCCTCAGCCTCGGTCGAGGCGGTCGAAAACGGCAGCGTCGTCAAGCGCTACATCGCCATCGTCGGCGATCCCGACCATCCCTCGCCCGAGGTGCAAGCAAAGGTCGCCGCGGTCAATCTAAACCCGACCTGGACGGTACCGACCTCCATCATCAAGAAGGAGATCATCCCGAAGATGCGGACCGATCCGGGCTATCTCAGCCGGGCCAAGATCCGCATTCTTGACGGCAGGGGCGTGGCGCTCGATCCGACCGCCGTCGACTGGAACAGCGACAGCGCTGCCAACTACACGCTGCGCCAGGATTCGGGCGCCGGCAATTCGCTCGGCGCCATCCGCATCAACATGCCGAACAAGTACGCCGTCTACATGCACGACACGCCTACCAAGCGATTGTTCGGGGCGGACTACCGCTTTCTGTCGCACGGCTGCGTGAGGGTCTCCGGCGTCTACGATCTCGCCGAATGGCTGCTCGAGGGCACCGAGGAGGGCAGCTGGAGCGTCGCCAACATGAAGGCGCATATCGCGACCGGCAAGCATGAGGACATCGCGCTCGCCAAGCCCGTTCCGGTGATCTGGGTCTATCTCACCGGCTGGGCGAGCGCCGACGGCACCGTGCATTTTCGCGACGATGTCTATGGCATCGACACGGTCGGCGACGAGGCCAAGCAGGCCAGAGTCGAGACCCCGTAGGCACGCGATTCGATGCTCATGGCCTTGGCCTCAAGTGCGGACAAGGCGGCAGGCAGCCGCCCCCTGCAGAACCGCGTCGACCCGTTCGGCGAGCTGATCGCCACACCTGCGCGCGGTCTCTTCATGGGCAACCGCGGCGGGCGCATTCACGATGCCGGCAAGCTCCTCGGCGGCCGGCGCTGGTCGAGCCGGCGATGGATCGCCTGCGTGTGCGAGTTCAAAGGTCGTCGGCGCAAGGTCTGGGGCGACAGCTACACGGAGCTGTTCTTCCTCGACGAGCCGACGGCGCTTGCCGCCGGCCACCGCCCCTGCTTCGAGTGCCGCCGCACCGACGCTCGGTCGTTTGCCGGTGCTTGGGCCGGCAGGCGCCGCACGCCTCCTTCAGCCGACGAGATGGATCTCGTCCTGCATGCCGAGCGGCTGAACGGGCGCGGCAAGCGGCGCCACATCTTCGTTGTCGACGACCTGCCTGACGGGGCCATGCTGGTCGAGCGCGGCCGAGCCTTCGCCGTGCACGGCGACCGGTTGCTGCCCTGGGGTTTTGAGGGTTATGGCCCGGGCATCACGCGCCCGCGGGGCGCTCTTGCCGAGGTGCTCACCCCGCCGGCGATCCTCAACGCGCTCGCCCACGGCTATGAGCCGCTGTGGCACCCTAGCGCGGCCGCTGCGGCGGTGGTCTCGATGAGCATCGCTTCCTGACCGGTTCGATTGCCGGACGCATCACAGCGGCAATCACGCTCTCACGTGCGGAGACATTTGCATGCGCAAGCTCGCTCTCTTTGCCACCGCCTTTTCGCTCGTCT
>JAFAME010000114.1 GCA_019233695.1 Methylobacteriaceae bacterium | reverse complement strand
GCGGCGGGCGAGGTCGTCGAGCGCCCGGCGTCTGCCGTCAAGGAGCTCATCGAGAACGCGCTCGATGCCGGCGCCTCGACCATCGAGACCGTCGTCGAGGCGGGCGGGCGGCAGCTGATCCGGGTCACCGACGATGGCTGCGGAATGCCGGGCGATGACCTCGAACTCGCCGTCGAGCGCCACGCGACTTCGAAGCTCCCCGACGGTGATCTCACGAACATCGCTACGCTCGGCTTTCGCGGCGAGGCGCTCCCCTCGATCGCCTCGGTGGCGCGACTGGAGATTCTCACGCGGGCGCACGGCGATAGGCATGGTCATCGCATCCTCATCGACGCCGGCCGCAAGGACCCCGTCCGCCCGGCAGCGCACGCCCGCGGCACGCGCACCGAGATTCGCGATCTTTTCGCAACGACGCCGGCCCGATTGAAATTTCTCAAGAGCGATCGCGCCGAGGCGCTCGCCGTCAGCGACGTCGTCAAACGGCTGGCGATGGCGCATCCGCAGGTGCGCTTCGTGCTGGCGGGCGAACATTTGGCCGGCCTCGACTATGCGGCCTGTTCGGCCGGTGCCGAGGGTCTGCGGGCGCGGCTTGCGCAGGTTCTCGGCCGCGAGTTCGGCGAGAATGCGCTGGCGATCGACGCTGCCCGCGAGGGCGTTAGCCTCAGCGGGTTTGCGGCGCTTCCGACCTTCAATCGGGCCAACGGGCAGATGCAATATCTCTTCGTCAATGGCCGGCCGGTTCGCGACAAGGTTCTCCTCGGCGCCGTCCGGGGAGCCTACATGGACTATCTCAGCCTCGATCGATATCCGGTCGTTGCCCTGTTCATCGGCTGCGATCCCGGCCTTGTCGACGTCAACGTGCATCCGGCCAAGGCCGAGGTGCGGTTTCGCGATCCGGGCCTCGTGCGGGGTCTCATCATCGGGGCGCTGAAAGAGACGCTCGCGGGCGCCATGCACCGCGCCGCGACGACCGGAGGCGCTCGCGCCGCTGCCGCCCTGGCGCGCCGCACGTTTGGCTCTCCGCCGCTCGGCGCGGGCGGGCCCGCCGCGGGACGAAACGGGTCGCGAGCGTGGGAGTGGCAAAGCTCACCGGCCGCACCGGCGGATGCTCGTGGCGCGGCGGGTTTCGCGGAGGCTCCGCAGACAGTCTTTGCCGCACTCGAATCGCCTGCGGCCGATGTCCGTGACGGCGAGTCGGCGCTCGCGGCTGTCCGATCCCCGCTCGGCGCGGCGCGCGCCCAGCTCCATGACACCTATATCGTTGCGCAGACGGCGGACGGGATCGTCCTCGTCGATCAGCACGCCGCCCACGAGCGCCTCGTCTACGAGCGCCTCAAGCAGGAGAGGTCGCGGTCGGCCATCGCGCGGCAGCTGCTGCTCGTTCCGGCGATCATCGAGATGGAGAGCGATGCGGTCGCAAGGCTCATCGAGCATGCCGGCGAACTCGAAGCCCTCGGCCTCGTGCTCGAGGGCTTCGGCCCCGGCGCAGTCGCCGTACGCGAGGTTCCGGCCCTTCTCGGGGACGGGGAGATCTCCCGCCTCGTGCGCGATGTCGCCGACGCGCTCGCCGACGACCGGGGTGCCGTCACGCTCGAAAGGCGCCTCGACCACGTCCTTGCGACCATGGCGTGCCATCATTCGGTGCGCGCCGGGCGACGGCTCAAGCCGGAGGAGATGAACGCGCTCCTGCGCGAGATGGAAGCAACGCCCGGATCGGGTCAATGCAACCACGGCCGGCCCACCTATGTGGAGCTGAAGCTCGGCGATATCGAGCGGCTGTTCGGGAGAAAGTAGGACGCCTCAAGGTGTCGCCTTGCCGCAGTCCGGATCAAAGGGTGAACGGGCGTTCGAGAACCGCAAGAAACTGATCTGGCTGTCGCCGTATTCCCGCGCCTCCTCGAGCTCGAATCCGTGCGGCGTATCCTCCTTGTCCGCAGCGCCTGCCTCGACGAGGCAAAGAGCGCCCGCGGCAAGCCAGCCGCCGTCCCGCAACTCGGACAAAGCGAGCGCGGCGAGATTGCGGCCATAGGGCGGATCGAGGAACGCCAGCGTGAACTTTTCGCCGTGCGGCGCCTCGCCAAGCCTCGTGGCGTCGCGCCGGAAGATGCGGGTGACACCGCCGAGTCCAAGCGCGTCGACGTTGCCGCGGAGCAATGCCCGCGCTTCCGTGCCGATCTCGACGAAGAGGGCAAAACGGGCGCCGCGCGAGAGTGCCTCGAGGCCGAGCGCGCCAGTCCCCGCGAACAAGTCAATGACGCGCGCGTCCGCGACCGGATTGCCGTAAGCATGGGCGAGAATGTTGAATATGGCCTCGCGAAGGCGGTCCGAGGTCGGCCTGATCGAACCGGGTCCGCTCTCCGAGGGGGCCGGCCCTTTCAGCGGGCGCCCTCTGAAACGGCCGCCGACGATGCGCATCGCACTCCCTGTCAGCGCCTGTCGCGCGGCGGTCGCGGGCGACGCGGCGGCTTGCCGGCCCTGGGCCCTTGAGGTTTGGAGGGCCGTGCAGGGACGGCGCCGCGGTTGGATTCATGGTGATCGGATCTGCGGGGACCTTGACGTCGATGATCATTGCTGCGGGGCGCCCGATCGTCGGATCTCCAGGCACCGCGCGGTTTGCCAGGGCGCCCCGGCTTCGGGGCGGCTATTGATGCTGAGGGCCGCACCAGCCGCTCGACCGAAACCGCACGGCCCGAGCGGTCGGCGGTCTCGCCGCGCTCGATGCGCTTTCGCCCGGCCACCGTTTTTGCTGATTGCTCGGCGCGCATGACCGAGACGTGCCGATGCGGGCGCGGCTTCGGCCTCGCCGGCCGGGGCCGCACGTCCTCTCGCCGGTCGGCCGTCACACCCCTTGTAGGTGCCGTCCGTTTGCCCAGGCGCTCGGGGCCGTCCCGTCCCGTTACTCCTGGCGGATGCGGCGGCCGTCCTCGCGCCGGCCTTTGGCGGGGGCCATCCTCACGCGTCCGGGTCGCGGGCGGGTCGGCGACCGGTCCGTCGAGATCGACGCCGGCCTGTTTTGCGAGGTCGGGGCCGAGCTGGTCGCGGATGATGCGCGTCTTGACCTCTTCGATCGCGCCCTCTGCGAGACCGCCCAGCTGAAAGGGGCCGAACGACGTGCGGATCAGCCGATTGACCGCGAGCCCCAGATCCTCGAGCACGCGCTTGACCTCGCGGTTCTTGCCCTCCCGCAGGCCGACGGTAAGCCAGACATTCGCGCCTTGAATCCGGTCGAGCGTGGCTTCGATCCCGTCGTAGGTGACGCCCTCCACGGTGAGGCCGTCGCGCAGTCGATCGAGCTCCCCCTGCGTGGTCCGCCCATTGGCCCGGACGCGATAGCGCCGGAGCCAGCCGGTTGCCGGCAGTTCCAGGACCCGCGCCAGCCCGCCGTCGTTGGTGAGCAGCAACAGGCCCTCGGTATTGATATCGAGGCGGCCGACGCTCATCAGCCTCGGCAGCGTCGCAGGGAGCGCGCCGAAAATGGTCGGTCGGCCCTCCGGATCGCGCTGCGTCGTCACCAGCCCCCGCGGCTTGTGGAACAGGAACAGACGCGTGCGCTCGCGTGGTCGCAGCGGCTCGCCGTCGATGAGGATCACATCCTGCGCCGACACATTTTGGGCAGAGCTCGTCAGCACCTTGCCATTCAAGGCAACCCGGCCCGCGGCAATCCACTGCTCCGCATCGCGTCGCGAGCAAAGGCCGGCCCGAGCGATGACCTTGGCTATCCTTGCCTCGTCGGCGCTGCGCTCGACCGTGCCCGGCTGATGGCGCGGCCGGGTTCTGCTGACATTCTTCTGTCGTTTGCCGTTCGGATTCCCCCCTTTCCGTTTTGACGGAAAGGGGGGCTTCTTTGGTCTGCGAGGCCGGTCGGTTGCCTCGGTCCCAGGGTCGTGGTCGCTTGGTCCGATCATGGCGACCTGATACCAGAACGCACCAGCAAGCGGGAGATGCAAGACGATGAACGAGGCGGCCGCCGGGGCTTGGGCACATGCGTTCAAGGCGGCCCGCGACGCGGCGGCACAGGGCGAGGTGCCGGTCGGGGCGTGTATCGTTCGCGGCGCAAGCGTACTGGCTGCGGCCGGCAACCGGACGCTCGCCGAGTGCGATCCGACCGCCCACGCCGAGATCCTCGCCCTTCGGCAGGCCTGCCGTGCCATCGGTTCGGAACGGCTGACCAATTGCGACCTCTACGTCACGCTCGAACCTTGCACGATGTGCGCGGGGGCAATCTCCTTTGCCCGCATCCGGCGGCTCTATTTTGCCGCCTCGGATCCAAAGGGCGGCGGCATCGAGCATGGTGCGCGCTTCTTCACGCAGCCTACCTGTCATCACGCGCCCGAGGTTTATGGCGGCATTCGCGCTGCCGAAGCGGGCGAGCTCCTGAGGGAATTTTTCCGGTCGAAGCGCCCGGATTCATGAGCGTCGGCGCAGAATCCGCTCGATGTCGCGCTTCAATTCGTCCTTGGCGGCCTCCGCTACTTGCAGGATCTGGCCAAGTTTGAAAAAGTCGAGCGCCCGGAAAGCTTCGACCGCCGGTCGGATGAGGAGGTCCGGAGCGCGCGTCTTCAGCTTCTGTTGGGTGATGGCGACCTGCATGATCTGGGCGGCGCCGAGCACGGCTGCGAATGGCCGCGGGCTCCTTGCTGCATATCCGGCATCGCCGCCGCCGGTCATGACGTCGCAGGCAACGACGATATCGGCAATGTCCAACAGGTGATCGTAGGGCAGGGGGTTCGTCGCACCGCCGTCGATGAGGATCATTGGACCGATTTCGACCGGCTTCACGAGGCCGGGAATGGCCATCGAGCCTGCGACAGCGGGCGCCAGCGGACCCGATGCCAGCGCCGCCTCGCGCCGCGAGACGAAGTCGGTCGCAACGGCGATGAAGGGCAGGGTCAGTTCCTCGAAGCGGTCCGGGACGGCCTCGGGCCAGAACAGGTCGAGGAACATCTCGCCATCGATCAGCATCGGATTGCCGAGGCCGTCGGAGAACATCCGGGCGAATCGGCCGATCCGCGCCTTCAAAAGTCGGGCCATCGCCTCCGAGCGCTTGCGCATAAGCGAGAGGGCGTGGGCGCGGATGTCCCTGGCCGATAGTCCGGCCGCATATGCGGCTCCGACGATGGCGCCCATCGAGGTGCCGGCAATCGCCACCGGGCGAACGCCAAGCTCATCGAAGGCCTCCAGGACACCGATATGGGCGAGGCCGCGGGCCCCGCCGGCGCCAAGAGCAAGCGCAATGGAACCGGGCGGCGGGTTGGCACCGGTCTCGGACAACGCGCTCGACATGATCGCCGGCGAATGGACCAAATCCCGCGTTCCCGTTCAAGGCGCCGCTGTACGTGGCATGGTTCGAGCGCTGGTTGCGCAAGGAGGGGACTGCCGCATACCATGCAATGCAGTCGGATCCGACTGTCTTCGACGGAATTCGCACGCGCCAAGCGGCGAGGGTCAAGGCAACCGCATGAAGCGGCGCGGCCTCCGACCAGCCACGAAAGAATCCGCTCAATCCCGGTGTGGCTTGGCGACATGAGTGCCGATGCGCTCGCACGACAGGAGCAACCGACATGATGTTCAGGCGCTACGCAATGCGGTTCGTTATGGCAGTGATCGCTGCGCTTGCGATGCTTGGAGCCGCATCCGCCCAATCGTATTTCCCGCCGCCCATGGGGATCGATCCCGGCCCCCCGCCCATGGACATGACCTGGGGCTTCGAGAGCCAGCAGCGGCTCTATGATCAGGGCATGAAAGACGCCGACAATATCTTCAAGATGTGCATGCAATATCCGGCCGCCTGCAGGGGCGCCTCACCGCAATCCCTCCAGGACTCGATCAATCGGCTCAACGAGCAGTATCAGCGCAACTTCGAAGGCTGGCAGCGCAATTCGGAGGCCAACGAGCGCGCCATCGATGCGTGGGACAAGCGCGTGCTGCGTGGTTGTACGCAAGTCGTCAACGACGAGGGGCAGCTCGTCTGGGCCTGCCCATAAGCGTCAAGCGCAGTCATGAACGTGCTCTTGATCGGCAGCGGCGGTCGAGAGCACGCGCTCGCGTGGGCGCTCGCCAAGAGTCCGCGGCTCAGCCGCCTTTTCGTTGCACCGGGAAATCCCGGTACCGCCGCCCTCGCGACGAACGTCGCCCTCGATATTTCGGATCATCGCGCGCTTATCGACTTCTGCCGGAACGCCGGCATCGATCTCGTCGTGGTCGGTCCGGAAGCACCACTCGTGGCCGGCATCGTCGATGCGCTCGCGGACGCGCGGATCAGGGCATTCGGCCCCTCGAAGGCCGCCGCCGCACTCGAAGGCTCGAAAGGATTTGCCAAGGATTTTTGCCGGGAATTCGCGATTCCGACCGCAGCCTACGCGCGCTTTTCAGGCGAGGCGTCGGCCAAAGCCCATCTTCAGGCGAAGGGAGCGCCGATCGTCGTGAAGGCCGACGGGTTGGCGGCTGGCAAGGGCGTCATCGTCGCCGCCAGCACCGAGGAAGCCGAAGCGGCCGTCACGAGTCTCTTCGCGAGCGGCCTTGGCCAGGCCGGCATCGTCATCGAGGAGTTCCTCGAAGGCGAGGAGGCCTCGTTCTTCGCGCTCTGTGATGGCGAGCGGGCGCTGGCCTTCGGTTCGGCTCAGGATCACAAGCGGGTGGGCGAGGGGGACACCGGCCCGAATACCGGCGGGATGGGCGCCTATTCGCCCGCTCCGGTGGTCACGCAGGCGGTGGACGAAAGGATCATGGCCGAGATCATCGTGCCGACGCTCGCCGGCATGGCCCGGCGGGGTACGCCGTACCGGGGAGTTCTCTATGCGGGCTTGATGCTGACGACGGCGGGGCCGAAGCTGATCGAATACAACGTGCGTTTTGGCGACCCCGAGTGCCAGGTGCTGATGCTGCGGCTCGAGGACGACCTCCTGGCGCTCCTCGGGGCGTGTTGCGACAGCATGCTCCCCGCAGGCCCGATCCGCTTCGATCAGCGCGCCGCCCTGACCGTCGTCATGGCGGCGAAAAATTATCCAGCCGAGCCTGAGACGGGGACCGAGATTCGTCGGCTCGACGAGGCGGCAAAGCTCGATGACGTCACGATCTTTCAGGCCGGGACGAAACGGCAAGGCGAGCGCCTGCTTGCGGCAGGCGGTCGCGTGCTGGGCGTCAGTGCTCTCGGCGGCAGCGTCGCCGAGGCAAAGGCTCGCGCCTACGCCGCCGTCGACCTGATTGACTGGCCCGGCGGATTTTGCCGGCGAGATATCGGCTGGCGGGCTATCGAGCGCGAGAAGCGTTGAGCGGAAGTATCAAACACCGAGTTCGATGCCCTGCGGGCAGCCGCAATGCAAATCTGCAATAACGCCTACCTCCACACGCCTCATCGGCATAAACTGGCAGCGGCTGCCGCGCGGCGATGGAGGTGCCATGCCCGATCTTGCCGATCTCTTCCCCGGGTTTGCCGCGCATTGGATCGACACGGACGCCGGCAAGATCTTTGCGCGCTCGACCGGCTCCGGCCCGCCCCTGGTGCTGCTGCACGGCTTTCCCCAGACTCTGGTGATGTGGCACCGGCTGGCGCCGGCGCTGGCGCAAAGGTTCACCGTCGTTGTGATGGACCTTCGCGGCTATGGCTGGTCGGCGGTGCCGCGCAGCCAGGACGGAACGCTCTATACAAAGCGTGCCATGGGCCGCGACGTGCTGGCCGTCATGGAAAAGCTCGGCCACGTGCGATTTCGAATCGTCGGACACGACCGCGGGGCGCGCGTTGCCTACCGCCTTGCGCTCGACCACCCCGGCAATGTCGTCAAGCTCGCCCTTCTCGATGTCGAGCCGACATCGGAGATGTGGCGCCGGATCGAAGCGGGCGGCTTCGATGCGCCGCATTGGAATTTCCTGGCGCGACCCGAACCCGAGCCAGAGGTGGAAATCAGTGAGGGTCCAAACAGCTATTTCGAAGGCCTGATGACGAAGTGGTCGCAGGCCAAATCGCTGGCGGCGTTCGACCAGCGCGCGCTCGCCCATTATCGCGCAGGCTGGGGCGACCCGCTCCGAATCCATGCTTTTTGCGAGGACTATCGTGCCGGCGCGAGCGCCGATCGGGATACCGACGAGGAGAGCCTTGATGTTCACGCAAGGATCGTCTGCCCGGTGCAGATCCTCTGGAGCTCGTCCTATCTGAGCGGGGACAACGGCGAGACCCCGCTTGACGTCTGGCGGCGCACGTTTGCGCCGAATGCGGTTGGCCAAATGATCGAGTCCGGCCATTTCCTGGCCGAGGAAAACCCCGATGCGACCGGCAAGGCCCTGCTTGGGTTCCTCTAGAAGATGGCGGCACTCCATCGGCGCATCCGGGGCATAGATCATGGCGCGAGCCCTCGATCGCCAGGCCTCCTTCTCCGGCACCAAGGAGATCGCCCCGGCGCTCGCCTTCGACTTTGCCGCACTCGCCGATTTCCTCGCGCCCCGGCTTGCCGGCTTCGCCGGCCCGGTTGCGGCACGACAATTCAAAGGCGGCCAATCGAACCCGACTTACCTCATCGAGACCCCGGCGTGCCGCTATGTCCTGCGGCGCAAACCGCCTGGAAAATTGCTCGCATCCGCCCATGCCGTCGACCGCGAGTTCCGGATCATGACGGTGCTTCATCGGGAGGGCTTTCCGGTTGCCGAGCCGCTGCTCTTCTGCCCCGATCCGGAAGTCATCGGGACGCCCTTCTACATCATGGCGCACATCGAGGGCCGCATCTTCTGGAACCCGGCCATGCCGGATTCTACCCCCGGCGAGCGCGCCGGAGTCTATGACGTGATGAACGCCACGCTTGCCCGCCTCCACCGCTATGAGCCCGCCACGCTTGGCCTCGCCGATTTCGGCAAGGCGCAAGGCTACGTTGCCCGCCAGATCAAGCGGTGGAGCGAGAACTATCGGCTGAGCGCGACGGCCGACATCCCCGAGATGGACAGGCTGATGGCCTGGCTGCCGGAGCACCTCCCGCCCGAAGGCCGAGCGGCCCTCGTCCATGGCGATTATCGACTGGACAATCTGATCATAAATGGCGGCTCCCCGACAGTCAGCGCCGTGCTCGACTGGGAGCTCTCGACGGTTGGTGATCCGGCCGCCGATTTTGCCTATCACCTGATGGCCTGGGACATGCCGCGCCTTGCCTCGGGCGCCGGTACCGGATCGCTTCTCGGCGCCGATCTTGCCGCCCTGGGGCTGCCGACCCGGGACGCCTACGCGAGCGCCTATGCAAGGCGGATGGGGCTTGCCGACATCCCCCATCTCGATTTCTATTTCGCCTATAATTTCTTCCGCATCGCAGCGATCCTTCAAGGCATCGTCGGGCGCGTGCGCGACGGCACCGCGACGAACGAGAACGCGCCCGCCATGGCCGAGGCGGTGCGGCCGCTTGCGGCAACCGCGCTCAAGTTTGCCAAAAGGGCGCAGCGATAGCCCCAAGCCGTCGGTCCGCTCGCGTCATCAAAAACTGCCAATTTTCGTTTGAATTCAACAATCGCCCTGGAACCGACGGCTTGGATTCTCCATCTTCGGCCAATGACTGACGCAGCCGTCACCAACGCGCCCGAATGGACCGTCTCCGAGCTTTCCGGAGCGCTCAGGCGCACCATCGAGAGCGAATTCGGCTTCGTGCGCGTGCGGGCCGAAATCTCCAACTACCGGGGCCCGCATCCTTCCGGCCACGCCTATTTCTGCCTCAAGGACGAGGGCGCGAAGATCGATGCCGTGGTGTGGCGCAGCACCTTCCTGCGCCTGCGGGTAAAGCCCGCCGAAGGACTGCAGGTCGTCATTACCGGCAGGGTCACGACATATCCCGGCAAGTCCGCCTATCAGATCATCGTCGATACGCTCGAACCGGCCGGACTTGGGGCGCTGATGGCGCTTCTCGAAGAGCGTCGCCGCAAGCTCGCCGCGGAAGGCCTGTTTGACGCCGCCCGCAAGCGGGCCATCCCCTATCTGCCGCGCATCGTCGGCGTCGTGACCTCGCCGACCGGGGCCGTCATTCGCGACATCCTGCATCGCATCGCCGATCGCTTCCCCCGCCATGTGGTGGTCTGGCCGGTGCGTGTGCAGGGGGAGGCGAGCGCGGCCGACGTCGTCGCGGCGATCCGCGGCTTCAACGCGCTCGGTCGCGACGGCGCCATCGCCCGTCCCGATGTGATGATCGTCGCCCGCGGCGGCGGCGCCCTCGAAGATCTGTGGAGCTTTAACGAGGAGATCGTCGTGCGGGCGGCCGCCGAGAGCCGCATTCCGCTCGTCTCGGCTGTCGGACATGAGACCGATTGGACGCTCATCGATCATGCGGCCGACCTGCGTGCTCCGACGCCGACGGGAGCGGCGGAAATGTGCGTGCCCGTCCGTTCCGAGCTCACTATCCAGGTCGCCGGGTTGGCGCACCGGCACGGCGCAGCGATGCTCCAGCTGATTGGCCGGCATCGAACGGAACTGAGAGGCGCGGTCCGGGCATTGCCGTCAGCCGATGCGCTCATCGCCGTGCCGCGTCAAAGGCTCGATCGCGCCGCAGCCCACCTCGTGCATGGGCTGCGGGCCACCCTTGACGGTCAGCGCATTCGCCTCGGGCGGCTCTCCGGACGGCTCGCTACGCAGTCGCCGCAGGCGAAGATGGCGCGCGCAATTGCCCGGCTCGATGGATTGGGCCACCGTCTGGCGCGCGCGGCGCGGGTCGACCACGAGCGCCGGCGCGAGCGCCTGGCGACCGCCGGCGTGCGCGTTGCCGCCGCGTTCGCGGCGCGGGCGAATCTCGCCCGTCAGAAATCCGCAGCAGCCCGCGAACGGCTGGCGACGCTTGGATCGCGTCTGGCCGCCGCCGGCCGCACCGATCTTGCACGCCGCGCCGCGCGCCTCACCGCGCTCGAACAATTGCTGGGATCGCTCGGCTACCGCAGCGTGCTCGCGCGCGGCTTCGCGCTGGTGCGCGATGCCCTCGGCGCGCCCGTCCCCGTCGCGGCCGCGGTTGCGCCACGCGCCCGGCTCGACATCGAATTTGCCGACGGCTTCGTCAGAGTGACGGAAGGCGACGGGTCATCGAGGTCGCGCCGCCCACGCGAGTCGGCCGCCGAGGACGAGGGGGGCCCTCGTCAGGGGCTCCTGCTGTGAGCGCTCACGGCTCGCGCAGAAGATCGTCAATGTCGAGCCGTCGCGTGTACATCGCGAGCTTCCCGTCGGGCGTACGCGGCCATTCGGCCGGCGGGCGATCGCGGTAGAGCTCGACCCCATTCTCGTCGGGGTCGCGCAGATAGAGGGCTTCGCTGACACCGTGGTCGCTCGCTCCATCGAGGTGGATGCCGGCGGCAAGCAGCCGGCGCAATCCATCCGCCAGCGCCGAGCGGGACGGATAGAGAACCGCGAGGTGATAGAGCCCCGTCGTGCCGCGTGGGGGCGGCTGCCCGCCGAGGCTCTCCCACGTGTTGAGCCCGATGTGGTGGTGATAGCCGCCGGCCGAGATGAAAGCGGCCTGAGCACCGTAGCGCGCCATGAGCTCGAAGCCCAGCACGCCGCAATAGAAGGCGAGCGCGCGCTCGATGTCGGCGACCTTGAGATGCACGTGGCCGATGCGCGTTCCGGCCTCGATCGGCCGGACCTGCGGCGTCTTCGCTTCCAGAGCACTGATCGCTGGTTCGGACATGACACTTCCCTGAACATTGGTTTGTCGACACGATAGGGAATTTCGCTCGTCCGCGCGAAGCGAAAGGCTCATTCCGCAGGCGCCGCAAGCACGGATTTGCTCGGCAGCAAGGATGGACATGCTGATTGCCGTTCTCGCCGACATTCACGCAAATCGCGAGGCGCTCGACGCCTGTCTCGACGACGCGCAGGCAAACGGCGCCGAGCGCTACGTGTTTCTCGGCGACATCGTCGGTTATGGTGCCGATCCGGCCTATGCCGTGGACGTGGTCGCCGACCACGCCGCGCGGGGTGCGGTCGTTCTCCTCGGCAACCACGACGCGGCGATTGCGGAAGGAGGGTACGATCTCAATCCTGTCGCACGCGGCGCCATCGATTGGACAAGGACGCAGCTGGACGCACAGCGGCGGGACTTTCTTGCCGGCTTGCCCCTGCAATACGAAGAGGTCGATCGCCTGTTCGTGCATGCCGAAGCCTCCTCGCCGCCGAGCTGGAACTACGTGCTGTCCTCTCGCGATGCGGAGCTGAGCCTCGCTTCGACCGGCGCCCGGCTGACCTTCTGCGGCCACGTTCACCGGCCGCAGCTTTATGGCGCGGCATCCGGCAGGCCGGTCCATTCCTATGCCGTCGATGCAGACACGGGCATGCGGCTCGAACAATCTCGAAGATGGCTCGCCGTGCTCGGCTCGGTCGGCCAGCCGCGCAATCGCGATCCGGCGGCAAGCTACGGGCTCTTCGACGACGAGGGCGACGTCCTCACTTATCGCCGCGTTCCCTACGATATCGAGGCGGCAGCGGAGAAGATCATCGCCGCCGGATTGCCGCCGGCATTGGCCCACAGGCTGTTTCTGGGATTGTGAAGGGCAGGAGGCCTACTTTCTCCAATGGGAGCAGGAACCGGCATTGGCAATTCGAACGAAAGCGCTTATTTCGACCCGGTCGGTGCCGCGAACCGGTTCGGCCGCCTGGGCACCTTTTTTGACGACACTTCCAGGATCGCGCAGCACGCATGAATCGGTTCGAGCGTCCGCCCCGTCCGGCAGGGGAGGCGGAAGTCCAGTTTCTCGACGGCGAATATCGCATCGTGCGTCCGGGCACTTTCGTGCGCTGCGCGGTGACAGGCCGTCCGATTCCGCTCGATGAACTGCGTTATTGGAGCGTCGACCGGCAGGAGGCCTACAGCAGCCCGGAGGCTGTTCTCGTTCGGCTGGGGGTCAGGAACCGGCCTTGAGGCGAGCCCTGGCGCGGGCGAGGGTTGCCTCCACGAGGCCCCGCATCTTGTCCGGCTCTTCAAACGTCAGGTGCACCGGCAGCGCGACGGCATCCGAGCCCTGCGGCAGGCGGACCGCGTCCTTTTCGGTGGTCACCAGCGCGAGGCTCCTCACTCGGGCGCGGCGCACGAGGTCCGCGATGTCCTTCGGCACAAACCGATGATGGTCCGGGAATGCGATCCGTTCTTCGACCGTCACCCCGGCGCGCTCCAAAGTGGCAAAGAATTTTTGCGGCCGTCCGATGCCGGCGAAGGCGAGAACGCGCCGGCCCTGCAGGCGGCAGATCGCGTCAATATCAGGCATGAGAGTTGCCCGGAGCACGGGAGTTGATGCCCTGCGGGCTGCCCAGGCGACCGCTTCGCCGGCCGCTCCCGGCCCGATCACGACGACGGCACTCACATACGGCATCTGTGCTGCAAGAGGCGCCCGCAGCGGGCCGGCGGGGAGGGTAAGCCCGTTGCCTACTCCCGTCTCGCCGTCAACGACCGCGAGCGCAAGGTCGAGCTCAAGGGACCGGCTCTGCAGTCCATCGTCCATCACGATGGCAGTGGCCCCGCGCGAAACTGCGAGCCTTGCTGCCGCGATCCGGTCGGCGCCCACGATGGTCGGGGCGACCTTCGCGAGCAGAAGCGGCTCGTCGCCGACGTCGGCAGCTCTGGCACGATCCTGATCGACGACAATCGGCTCCGGTCGCCGCGTTCCGCCATAGCCGCGGGAAAGAAAGAATGGTCGTTCGTCGGTCGCGATCAGCATTTCGGCAAGCGCAAGCGCAGTTGGCGTCTTGCCGGCGCCGCCAACGACGAAATTGCCCACGCAGATGAGCGGAACTTCTGCCCGCATGCCAGGGCGGGCCATGCGGCGGGCCGCTACCGCTCCGATGAGCGAGCCGAGCGGAAACAGAAGTCGCGCGCTCGCCGAGGTTCGGCTCCGCCACCAGAATTCCGGTGCGCGCCTCACTCCGAACCCTCAACAGTGAGGGCTGATAGGAGCGGCTCGATCGCGGTCATCGTCCGGCGGGTCGCGCCCACAAAAGTCTCGATCGCCTCGGCAGCCGCACGTGCCATCGTCCGCAGCCGCGCCGCGTCCGAGAACAGCACCGCGAGGGTGCGCACGAGCCCCTCCGCGCCATCGACACACACCCCCCCGCCGGCTTCATCGAGAGCGCGATAGACCTCCCCGAAATTCTGGACGAGCGGGCCGTGGACGATGGCGCAACCAAGCTTTGCCGCCTCGATGGGATTCTGACCGCCGGCGGCAACCAACGACTTTCCCATAAACACCAGGCCGGTCAGCCGATAGAGAAGCCCGAGCTCGCCGATCGTATCCACAAGATAGAGGTGCGTAGCGCGATCCGGGTAGACGCGGTCCGACCGCAGGGCGGTGTTCAGACCTTTGCCGCGCGCCATGGCGGCAACCTCCCGTCCGCGCTCCGGGTGGCGGGGGGCGATGATCGTGAGCAAGCTTGGAAAGCTCGCGGCAAGCCGCCGGTGGACATTGGCGATGACTTCTTCCTCTCCCTTGTGCGTCGATGCGGCGACCCAGACAGGCCTCGCACCTATGCGGGCCGACAATTGCGCCAGCTCCTGGCGATCGGCGCCCGGGGGCGGGGCGTCATACTTGAGGTTTCCCGTCAGGAGCACATGCGCCGCCCCGAGATCCGTGAAACGCTCGGCATCGCCGCTCGTCTGGGCAAGGCAGAGGTCCACCCGGCCAAGCATGTCGCCGATGAATCCCGGCAGCCGCCTCCAGCCCCGGTGAGAGCGCTCAGACATTCGCCCATTGACGAGGACGATGGGGATGTTGCGCCGGCTCGCCTCGAAGATCAGGTTCGGCCATAGTTCCGACTCGGCGAGGAGGAAGATGTCGGGGCGCCAATGGGAGAGAAACCGGCGCGCGTATTTCGGTACATCGAGCGGCACGAACTGATGCACGGCTCCGGGAGGGAGGCGACTTTCGAGGAGCCGCGCCGACGTGAGCGTGCCGGTCGTCATGAGGACGGCCAACCCGCGCTCGACGAGGAGCGGGACGAGTGGCAGCAGGGCGAGGCCCTCCCCTACGCTCGCACCGTGAAGCCAGGCAAGGTGGCCTGCCGGGCGCGGCAGGCCAGCTCCTCCGAGGCGTTCGGATATCCGATCGGCGTCCTCCTTGCCGCGCGCCTGCCGCCAGGCCAGGAGTGACGGGCAGACCAGTCCAAACGACCGGCTGATGATGCGATAGGCAGTGAAGAGAAGGCCGGGTCGGCTCACCGGTCGGCGTCCTTGTGGTCGCTATTGCCGTCGTTTTGCGCTGTCGGGTCGCGTTGCCGCCGTCCAGGATCCAGGTCGCCGATGAGCGCGTAGGCGCGCGCATGAACCGCATCCAGGCCATTTTCAACGGCGTGGCGGGCGGCCTGCAGTGCAGCATCGTCGGCATCGCGCGGCACGTGGATAGGCGCGCCGAGCACCATTGCCCCGCGGCCGAAGGGCAAAGGCAGGCTCGCTCTGTCCCACGAGCGAAAATCGATCCGGCGGCTGGTCACCACGGCCAAGGGACGGATGGGGCGCCCGGAAAGCTGCGCAAGCGTCACGATGCCGAGACCCGCCACGCGCGGGACGCGCGGCACGTCGGCCGTCATCATGATAGTCGTGCCCTGGGAGAGCGCCCGCAGCATTTCGCGCAGTGCGCTCACCCCGCCGCGCCGGCGCATCTTCTCGGCCCGGCCGCCGGAGCCGCGGATGGCAAGGACGCCGAGGCGACGCAGGACAACGGCGTTGATCTCGGCGTCGCCATGCCGGGAGATCAGCGCGGCTATGGGCGCGCCCGGCGGCCAGGCGAAATGCGCGATGAGGTGCTG
>JAFAME010000253.1 GCA_019233695.1 Methylobacteriaceae bacterium | reverse complement strand
CCGAAGGAGACGGCCGACAATCTGAAGAAGCACGGCGGCTTCCTGCCCGGCATCCGGCCAGGTGAGCGCACTGCCCAATACATCGATACGGTGCTCACCCGCATCACCGTTCTCGGGGCGGCCTATCTCGCCCTGATATGCCTGCTGCCGGAAATGTTCGTCGCCGAGACGGGCATGTCGCTGTTGTTCGGAGGCACGTCGCTTCTCATCGTGGTGAGCGTCACGATGGATACGGTTGCCCAGATCCACGGGCATCTGCAGGCGCATCAATACGAGGGCCTCGTCAAGAAGGCCAAGCTCAGAGGGAGAAGGCGATGAGGCTTGTCCTGCTTGGGCCGCCGGGGGCGGGCAAGGGCACACAGGCTGCACGTCTCGTCGCAAAACACGGAATTCCCCAGCTCTCAACCGGCGACATGCTGCGCGCCGCGGTCAAGGCGCAAACGCCGATCGGACGCCAGGCAAAGGCCGTCATGGACGCGGGCAACCTCGTCTCCGACGACATCGTCGTCGGCATCGTCGCCGATCGCATCGAGGAGCCTGACGCCCGCAAAGGCTTCATTCTCGATGGCTTTCCACGCACGGTCGCGCAAGCCGAAGCGCTCGAGGCGATGCTCGCCAGGAAGGGATTGAAGCTCGACGGCGTCATCGAACTCGACGTCGATCATGACAAGCTCGTCGAGCGCATCGAGCGGCGCGCGCAGGAGGCGCGAGCAACCGGCGTGCCGGTGCGGAAAGACGACGATCCGGAGGTCTTCAAGACCAGGCTTCAAACCTACAATCGCGACACCGCCGTCGTTACGCCCTTCTATAAATCGCGCGGCATGCTCAGGGTGATCGACGGCATGCAGCCGATCGAGCGTGTCGCCGCGGATATCGACCGGGCGCTCGCGCCGCATTGACCTTCGGGCGGGCCCTTCGTTCGCTCTCGAGCGTGAAAACCGGCCGGCGCTCTCCAGGGATGAGCCATGGACTGGATGGCGGAGCATGGCGACACCTTGCGGGCCGTCATCGTGTCGATGGTGGCGGACAAGGCCTTCCTGATCCTCGCCGCCGTCATGTACGCGCTCTATTGCGCCGGCATCTGGAAGATCGGGCTCGACAGCCACACCGTGAAGGCGACGAACCGGGGGCGGCCTGAAGTCTACCCGAAGGAATATTTCTGGATGCTCGCCATCCAGCTGGTGCCGCTGACGATCACCGGCGTTGCCCGCCAGGACGTGTTCATCTTTGCCACCCGCGGCATCACGCTGCTTTGCGTTCTCATCGTCTATCAGATGGTGGCCAACGAGAGCGGAGTCTTCGAGTGGAAGGCCTACCGGGGCAGGATCTGCTTCATCCTGAGCGTGCTGTTCCTGGCGCCGATGCTGTGGGTGGAATATCCCCCGCTGCGCGCCGCGGTCACGGCCTATCCGACGGCGCTTGGCTGGCTCTCGGTCGGGATCATGGGGCTGTTCGTCATCTACGGACAGGGCGTGACGCTTCTCACCATCTGGAATCGATCGTGGAGCGGGCACTATCAGGTCAGAGGTTTCGGGCTGCAGATCGTCCGGTTCGCCGGGTTCGCCTTGCAGGCCGTTCACTATGGTCTCGCCTTCGGCGTCACGGATCCCATATTCGTGCAGAGCACGATCGGCGCCTTGGGCGCGGCATCGATCATCTGTGCTTATCTGTTCGGGCTCGCGATGCGGGCTGTGGCGAGGCTGACGATCAGCGCTTCGCAAGGCTCGGTCGGACAATAAAAATCCGCGGGGGTAGCGATGGAGATCACCGCTTTGGGAGAGGCCGCGACCCGGCGTGCCCGGGCCGAGTGGTTTACGGGGGTGGTCTGGCAGGATCCGATCATCGAGGCCCCCGATCCGGCGCGGATCAGGGCGGTCAAGGTCACGTTCGAGCCGGGCGCCCGGACCGCCTGGCACACTCACCCGCTCGGACAGACCCTTCACGTCCTCTCGGGCCTCGGCAGGGCCCAGGCCTGGGGCGGCCCGGTTCGTGAGATCCGCCCCGGCGACACGGTATGGATTGCCCCGAACGAGAAGCATTGGCACGGAGCATCGCCGACTGTCGGCATGGTGCACCTTGCCTTTCAGGAGCATCTCGATGGCTCCCATGTCGTCTGGCTGGAGCAGGTCAGCGACGAGCACTACGCGAGGGAGCCGGCGTAGGCAGGCCTTGCTTTCGCGCCTGCGGAACGCCGATCGCTCTTCTTGATCCGAAACATCACGAATCGTCGCTTGTCCCTGGCCGCGCCGCCGCGCCATCCTGGAGTTCCCTCCGGGCGCTGGAACCGACATAGCCGTGAAACTCATCCTCGCCAACAAGGCCTATTCGTCATGGTCGATGCGGCCATGGATCCTTCTGCGGCATTTCGAGATTCCATTCGAGGACGTCGTCATACCGCTGGACAGGCCCGAGACGCGCGACGCCATCTTGAAATATGCGCCAAGCGGCAAGTGCCCGTCGCTGCAGGACGGGAGCGTGTCGGTCTGGGAATCCCTGGCCATCATCGAACACGTTGCCGAGGCCTATCCCGAAAAACCCATCTGGCCGGCGGCGAAGGACGCCCGAGGCCTCGCCCGGTCCTTGTCGGCGGAAATGCACGCAGGTTTCCAGGCCTTGCGAACGCAGTGCCCCATGAACCTACGGCGTCAGCCGAAGGCCATTCCGTTGAGCGCCGAGACATTGGCGGATGTGGCTCGCATCGAGGCGGCGTGGGGCGACGCGCGCCAGCGCTTCGGCGGCAAAAAGTCCTTCCTTTTCGGTGAGTTCGGCGCGGCCGATGCAATGTTCGCGCCGGTCGTCAACCGCTTTCATGTCTATGACATCAAAGTCGCGCCGACGACGCGGGCCTACATGGACGCGATCATGGACCTGCCCGCCTGGAAGGCGTGGGAGAAGGATGCGTTCGCCGAACCGTGGCGCATCGAGAAATACGAGAGCGTGTGAGCCGGATTCCCTCGCCTCGGATTTGTCCCCATATTGGCGGCAAGACGAGTGGGCAAGGGGACGTTCGTGACGGTTCTGAAATCGATCGTCGAAGCATCCGGAGCAGAAGCCGATGCCAACCGTGCCGCCTGGAAGGCGCTTGCCGATGAGCTGAAAAGGCGTCGCGCCGAGGCCGCGGTCGGAGGGCCTGAAAAAGCTCGGCAGCGCCATCTGGCGCGCGGCAAATTGCTGCCGCGCCAGCGCGTCACGAGCCTCCTCGATGTCGGCTCGCCCTTCCTGGAACTGTCGCCCCTCGCCGCAGGCGGCATGTATGAGGACGACATTCATGGCGCCGCGCTGATCACCGGCATCGGCCGCGTCGAAGGGCGTGAGGTGATGGTCGTCGCCAACGATTCCACCATCAAGGGCGGCACCTATTACCCCATTACCGTCAAGAAGCACCTGCGGGCGCAGGAGATTGCTCAGGAGAACCGGCTTCCGTGCGTCTATCTCGTCGATTCAGGCGGGGCGAACCTGCCGCATCAGACGGAAGTGTTTCCCGATCGCGATCATTTCGGCCGCATCTTCTTCAACCAGGCGCAATTGTCCGCCGCCGGCGTCCCCCAGATCGCCGCGGTGATGGGAAGTTGCACGGCCGGGGGCGCCTACGTTCCGGCGATGTCGGACGAGACGATCATCGTGCGCAGGCAGGGCACGATCTTCCTTGCCGGCCCGCCTCTGGTAAAGGCCGCAACGGGGGAAGTCGTGTCCGCCGAGGAACTCGGCGGGGCGGATGTTCACACTCGCATTTCCGGAGTGGCCGACCACTACGCACTCGACGACGCGCATGCCCTCGCGCTGGTGCGCCGGGTCGTCGCCAATCTCAACATTTCGAAGCCGTCCGATGTCGTATTGCACCAATCGCGCGAGCCGCTCCATGACGCGGGCGATCTGGCGGCCATCGTGCCGACCGACCTTAAAAAGCAATACGATGTCCGCGCCGTCATCGCGCGCCTCGTCGATGCATCCGAATTCGATGAGTTCAAGACCCGCTACGGCCCGACCCTCGTCACGGGCTTTGCTCATCTCGGTGGGATCCCGGTCGGCATTCTTGCCAACAACGGCATCCTCTTTTCCGAAAGCGCCCTCAAGGGCGCGCATTTCATCGAACTATGCTGCCAGCGGCATATCCCGCTGCTGTTTCTCCAGAATATTGCAGGCTTCATGGTCGGCCGCGACTATGAGGCGGGCGGCATCGCCAAGGATGGCGCCAAGCTCGTGACTGCTGTCGCCTGCGCCCGTGTTCCCAAAATCACCGTGATCATCGGCGGTTCGTTCGGCGCGGGAAACTACGGCATGTGTGGGCGCGCCTATCAGCCGCGGTTCCTGTTCACCTGGCCGAATGCGCGCATCAGCGTGATGGGCGGCGAGCAGGCCGCCTCGGTGCTGGCGACCGTCCGGCGCGACAATCTCGAAGCCGAGGGCAAGCCCTGGAGCGCGGCGGAGGAGGAGGCCTTCAAGGCGCCGATCCGCGAGAAATACGAGACCGAGGGCTCGCCGTACTACGCGACCGCCCGTCTCTGGGACGATGGGATCATTCTGCCGCAAGAGACCCGTCGGGTGCTTGCCTTGGCCTTTGCTGCCAGCCTCAACGCCCCGGTGGAGGCGACGCGGTTCGGCGTGTTCAGGATGTGATCGTCGCCCGTCCCGTCACGCCTCCGCACGATGCCTCGCATCAACGTGAAGCGCCGCCGTCGAATGCCGTGATCACTCCGGGTGTTTAACGCCGCGCTCCGCGGCCGGACCGGAGCGCGAGGGCCGAGTGGCCCGGCGTGCGTCCCGGCGAAAGATCGAGATGTCGAAATTTACATCGTTCGAGGGGCGGGCGGACGAGCCGCCGAGCGCTTCCCTTCTGTCTGTTGCAACGGCCGTTCCCCCGCACATCCTGCGACAGGCCGATGTAGCGGATGCCGCCGGCAGCCTCTTCGCCGACCGCTTTCCGGACTTCGACCGGATGGCGCATGTCTTCCGCACCGCCGGCATCCGGACGCGCAATACCGTCAAGCCGATCGAATGGTATTTCGAAGCGCGGGGATGGGAGGAGCGCACCGCGGCCTACCTCGAAGGCGCACGGGATCTGTTCGCGGCTGCCGCTGGCGAGGCACTTGCCGCCTCGGGCCGGCAGGCAGCCGATGTCGACACCATCGTCACGGTATCCTCGACCGGCCTTGCCACGCCGAGCCTCGAGGCCCGCGTCGCGGAGCGGCTCGGCTTTCGTCCGGACGTGGAGCGGGTACCGGTATTCGGGCTTGGATGCGCGGGCGGCGTGACCGGGCTTGCGCTCGGCGCGCGTCTGGCGCGGGGACGCCCCGGCTCGACGGTGCTTGTCGTCGCCGTCGAGGTCTGCTCGATCGCCTTTCGCCTCGACCAGCTGAGCAAGGCCAATATCGTTGCAACGGCGCTCTTCGGCGACGGCGCCGCGGCCTGCGTCCTGCGCACCGGCGAGGCTGGCCTCGCTCAGATCGAAGGGGCCGGCGAGCACATGTGGCCGGGCACGCTCGACATCATGGGCTGGGATGTCGATCGGCATGGCCTCCGCGTGATCTTCGATCGCGAGATCCCGCCCTTCGCCCAGCAGCATCTCGGCCCGGCGATCCGTGCGATCCTCCACAAGATCGGCATCGAGCGCGAAACAATCGATCGGTTTGTGTGTCATCCCGGCGGCAGCAAGGTCGTGGTCGCGCTGGAGCGGGCGCTTGATCTCGATCAGGGGGCGCTCGATCACGAGCGCGCCGTCTTGTCAGAGCACGGCAACATGTCGTCCCCGACGGTGCTTTTCGTACTCGACAGGGTTCGTCGGAGCGGGCTGCCGCGCCGTGCCGTGATGACGGCGCTTGGTCCAGGCTTCACCGCGAGCAGCATTTCTCTGGCGGGGGCGGCGTGAGCCTGTCGCTCGCCGTTCTTCTGTTTGTGACGGTGCAGCGCATCGGCGAACTTGTCCTTGCCGCCGTCAATACCGCGCTGCTTAAGGCGCGCGGCGCCCACGAATACGCAGCCGGGCACTATCCCGTGATGATGGCGATGCACACGGCCTGGCTTGCGGGGCTGTGGCATTTCGGGCTCGGGACCGCGCCCGACTTTGGCTGGCTCGTTGTCTTCGTGCTGCTCGAAATGCTGCGGGCCTGGGTACTCGCCACGCTGGCAGAGCGCTGGACCACGCGAATCATCATCCTGCCCGGCGCGCCGCTCGTGACCGGCGGACCATATCGCTTCCTGGCGCACCCGAACTATTGCGTGGTGGCTGGCGAAATCCTGGTTCTACCGCTCGCCTTTCATCTCGTGTGGTTCGCCGTCCTGTTCTCGCTTCTCAATGCGGCAATGCTCTGCATACGCGTGCGGGCCGAAAACCGGGCGCTCGGGCGATGACCGGATTGCCGAGGGCGGTTGCGGAACGCGAAGCGCGCGAGCGCGGCACGGGCTTTGCGGTCTGGGTGGGCTTTGCGGCGATGGGGCTCGGGATGTTCATGGCGATCCTCGACATCCAGGTCGTGGTCACCTCGCTTCCAACCATCCAGCGGGCGCTCGACATCGCACCGGACGAGATGAGCTGGGTGCAAACCGCCTATCTCATCGCCGAAGTGATCGCCATTCCTCTGACCGGTCTTCTGACCCGCATGCTGAGCATGCGCGGTCTTTTCGTTGCCGCGGTCCTCGTCTTCACCTTGGCCTCCATCGGCTGTGCGGCAAGCATCGGCTTTGGTCTGCTGGTCGCCTGGCGTGTGCTGCAGGGGTTCGCCGGAGGCGTCCTCATTCCACTCGTCTTCTCGGCGGTATTCCTGCTGTTTGCGCCCCGCCAGCAGGCAATCGCAACGACAATTGCCGGCGCCCTTGCGGTGCTCGCCCCGACCGTGGGGCCGCTCGTCGGCGGGTGGATCACGCAGACCTTTTCGTGGCATTGGCTGTTCCTGATCAATGTGGCGCCCGGAATGGTCGCTGCCGTGGCGGCGATGCCATGCCTGCCGGCCGAGGCGAGCGAGCCGCGCCTCGCAGCGCGGCTCGATTGGCCGTCGCTTCTCGTCATGGCGATCGCCCTGGCCGCCCTGGAGATTGCCCTGAAGGAGGCGCCGAAACGAGGCTGGTCCTCGGCCTTTGTCCTTGGCTTTTTCGGCCTGTGCATTGCGGGCACTGTTTTGTTTGCCCGCCGTACGCTGGCCGCACGGCTGCCGGTCGTCCATCTTGCCGCGCTTGCCGATCGCGATTTTGCCGTCGGCTGCTGGTTGAGCTTCGTCCTCGGCGCCGGCCTCTACGGATCGGTCTATCTGATGCCGGTGTTCCTTGCCTTCGTCAGAGGGCACGGGCCGCTTGAAATCGGCGAGATCATGCTGGTCACGGGCGCGGTGCAGCTCATCACTTCGCCGATCGCTGTGCAATTGGAGCGCCGCGCCGATGCCCGGCTCCTCACCGCGAGCGGCTTTGCCTTGTTCGCCCTTGGCCTCGGGCTGAGCGCCTTTGAAACGAGGCTCACGGATTTCGACGGAATGCTTCTGCCGCAGGTCGTTCGCGGCGGGGCGATCATGCTCTGCCTGCTGCCGCCGACACGGCTGGCGCTCGGCCATTTTCCGCCCGAGCGGGTGACGGACGCGAGTGGCCTCTTCAACCTGATGCGCAACCTTGGCGGCGCCATCGCGATCGCGGTGATCGACACCATCGTCTATGGACGGGCGCCGTCGCATGTCGATCAACTGGTCGATGGGCTGATGCGCGGCGACATCGCCGTGGCCCGCACCATCGGCCTTCCCGAAACGCTCGCTGCGGGCATTCCGGCAAGCCTGATCGATCCAGGCGCGCAGGCCATGATCAAACCGCTTGTCGAAAAGGCGGGCCTGGTGATGGCGATCAACGAGGCCTGGGCGAGTCTCGGCCTGTTTACACTGCTAGGACTGCTCGTCGTTCCCTTCGTATCGGGGCGCCGGCCGAGGTGGCTCAGCGGCAGTCCAGATATTTTCGAAACACCCAGCCGATCTCCTCGCCGGATCCGGCCTGAACGATATGGACCCAAGGCTGGCCCTTGGCGTCATAGGTCGTCTCGTGAATGACGACGGCAACGCCGTTCGCGATGGTGCCGAGCGTTGCGGCATAGGGCGCGAGCCGGACGTTGAGTGGCGTTCCGGTCGGATCGGCCACGATGCAGGCGGCCCCGGCGAATGTCGCAGACCATAAGACGATCGGCGCCGCGAGCCCCAGAGCAAGGCGCGAATTTCGTCTCATCGTCCTGTCCCCCCTAGAGGCCCCAAGCGGGCCCGCCTCACCACATGTCGAGCGCGACGCGTGCCTCGTCGGACATCCGGCTTTGGTCCCATGGCGGGTCGAAGACCATGTTGACGCGGGCGCCCGAGAGGCCGTTGACCGCACTGACGGCGG
>JAFAME010000104.1 GCA_019233695.1 Methylobacteriaceae bacterium | reverse complement strand
CAGCAACCGTTCCGCCTTTTGGTAGAGCTCGCCGCGCTTGGCGGTGTCGACCGTTTTGCGCGCTTCGAAGATGAGCGCATCGAACTCCGGCCGGCGCCAGTGCGTCTCGTTCCAGTCGGCCTTCGACAGATAGGCGATCGAGAGGGCCTCGTCGGCCGCCCGGCCCGACCAGGACGAGCAGGTGAATGGCTTTTTCAGCCAAATGTTGTCCCAGTACTCGCCGGCGGGCGTTTTCACGAGGTTGACCGTGATGCCCGCTTCGCTCGCCATCGCCTGATAGACCGTCGCCATCTCGATGAAGCCGATCACGGCTTCGGAGGTGTAGAGGTCGACCTGCAGGCCGTCGCCGTGGCCGGCGGCGGCAAGAAGAGCCTTGGCCTTCTCGATGTCGCGGGCGCGCGGCTTGTCGGGAATGCCGAATTGGATGAACGGCGCGACCGGCTGGTCGTCGCCGACCTGACCATGCCCGCCGAGTACGAGCTGGACCATCTTCTCGCGGTCGACCACATATTTCATCGCCTGCCGCACCCGCGCGTCGTGGAAGGGCGGCGTATCGGCCCACATCGCCAGTGACATGACGTACGGCGTACGGGTGAAGGCGAGCTTCACGTCGGCATTGCCTTGCAGCGAGCCAAGTCCGACGCGCGGCAAGTCCCACGTGACGTCGATCTCTCCGGAGGCGATGGCGGCGACCTGTGCCGTCGGATCGGAGATCGAACGAACCTCGACCGCATCCACTTTGGGTAGACCCGGGCGCCAATATTTGTCGTTCTTCACATAGTGGCTGGAGTCCTCCCCCGGCACGAAGTGCTCGACGCGGAACGGCCCTGTGCCGATGCCCTTGGTGCGCAGGTCATCGCTCGACTGCCCGGCGCGTACGATATAGGTGAAGCGGTTCGCGATATAGGATGGGAACTCGACGATCGGCTGCGCCAGATGGAAGCGCAGCGTGTGATCGTCGACGGCCTCGATGGCCTTCGGGTCGATCGCCGTCAGGTTGGCACGTCCGGGCGAGCCCGATTTGGGGTCCAGCAGCCGGTCGAACGTGTAGATCACGTCCTTGGCAGTGAGCGGGGCTCCATCGGAGAACAGGACGTTTTCGCGCAGCTTGAACGTCCAGGTGTCGCCGGTCTCGTTCGGCGACCAGGAGACCGCGAGCTGCGGCTGAGGCGCGAACGATTCATCAAACGTCACGAGCCGCTCGTAGACGAGGCTGATGCGTGTTGCATCGACGTCCTGCTGGCTGAAAATCGGGTCGAGCGTGCCTTTCAGCCCGTCCGCTTCGCCCGACGCGATGCGCAACGTCTTTGGCGTCGCCGCGCGGGCCGAGGGACCAAGTGCGAGCGACGTGCCAGCCAGCCAAGCCGTTCCGACGAGAAATCCGCGTCTGCTCACGCGCCAGATGTGGGTCATTTTTCCCTCATCCTATGGAATTGGTGGACTTTTGCGTCGGGCGTCGATACAGGACGGCAAAATCCGGCATTTCCGCCGCCCTTAACTTTCTACTATGTGATATGGCATCTCGCAAGCTAGAACACAGCGAGCGTTTGCGGACATTTTGAATGGCATGACGGGACCGCTGGATGAGACCGCTGGAACCCGATGAGCGCCGATGCGACGTTTGACTACGTAGTCATCGGCGCGGGGGCTGGCGGCGCCGTCCTGGGGCGCCGGCTGGCCGACGCCGGCCGCAGCGTTGCGTTGATCGAGGCCGGACCGAGCGATGAGGGCCGCGCCGAAGTCGCCGATCTTGGACGCTACCAGGAGGTCCTGCGCGGCCCGCTGACTCGCCGACTGCCGATCACCGCGCCGGAGGGCGGGAATCCGCGGACGGCCTATCCCACTGCCCAGGTCCTAGGCGGAGGCACGTCGCTGAACACATGCGTCTGGTTCCGCCCCCCGGCGAGTGACTTCCTCGGCTGGCGGAAAGATGCCGGCGAGGGCTGGGAAGCCGACGCCATCGGCACGGCGTTTGCCGAATTGGAGAGGCGCATCGGCATCGAGCAGGTCGATGCCCTTGCCGAGCCGCACGAGGCGCTGCTGCGCGCCGCCGGCGAGATCGGCTATCCGATGGTCGATTTCTCCGGCGAGCATGCCGACGGTGTCGGATTCTACCGCCTGAGCAAGCGGAAAACCCAGCGCAGGTCCGCTTCCGTCGTATTCCTCCACGCCCCGTCGCACCCGCCCGAGACGCTCCACATCTTCACCGATGTCCGCGCCACACGGCTGTTCCTCGACGGGCGTTTAGTGCGCGGTGTGCATACGGACACGGGCACCTTCCTTGCCCGCCGAGAGGTGATCCTGTGCGCAGGCGCCTTCGGGACGCCGAAGCTGCTGATGCTCTCCGGCATCGGGCCGGCCGAACATCTGCGTTCCTTCAACATCGTGGTCCGGCACGACTTGCCCGGCGTCGGCCGCCACCTGCTTGATCATCCGGCGTGTGCGGTAAACGTGCGGGCCGCCCGACCGGTCCCGAGGCTCGACACATGGAACTATGCCGGAGTTCTGTTCGCGCATGTCGCCGAGGGTCTCGAAGCATGGCCGGACATCGAGATGCAGCTTGGCCCCGAGCCGTTCGAGCAGCAGACCGCCCCGGTGGGCTATCCCACGACACCGCACGGACTATGCACCTACATGACAGTCAACCGGGCCCGCAGCGAAGGCAGCGTCCGTCTTGCCGCGCCCGACCCTGATGCCGACGTCATGATCAGCCCGGATTTCTTCAGCGATGCCGAAGGCTACGATCTCAAGGTCATGGTAGGTGGCGTGCGACTGGCGCGTCGCCTCTTCGCGGCATCGGCGCTCCAATCCTGGGTGGCCGAGGAACTGGCGCCAGGCGCGTGTTGCACGACCGATGCGGCGATCGGCGCGTTCCTGCGCAGCACGGTGACCACGGGCTATCATCCGGCTGGAACGTGCCGCATGGGCCCGGCAGACTCCCCCGATGCCGTGGTCGGTCCAGATCTTCGCGTCGCCGGCATCGGCGGCCTGCGCATTGCAGATGCCTCCATCCTTCCTTCGATGGTCAGCGTCAATATCGCGGCAACCTGCATGATGATCGGCCTGCGCTGCGCCGACTTCATGCTGAAGGACACCACGCAGGCCGCGTAACGCGGCCGTCCCACAGGAGCAACCCCATGCTGGTCGATCCACTCGATATCCGCGATCCTGCTCTCGACGCGCCGACCCGCAACGCCATCGCGCAGGAAGCCGCGCGCGCGGGCCGTGTCACCAACATGAAGCAGGTGCTGCTGCGGTCGTTGCCGGCCTACGCGTTGTTCAACGACGTGCTGCCGCTGAAAGCGTCGCTCCGCGGAACCATCGGCGACCGGGCCGTGTCGGTCTTCTCGCACGCCATCTCCGAGGGCGCCGGATGCCTGCTCTGCTCGACCTACTTCCGCCGAGCTCTGCTCCAGGAAGGCATCTCTCCCGGGTCGTTCACGCCGACGGCGGAGGAGACGGATCTGATCGCTCTTGCCGCGGTCATCGCCGCACCCGGACGGGCGCTGGACGGGGGCCTCGAGGCGCGACTGGCAACCCGCTATGATCAAAGAACGCGGGTTGAGCTTGTTGCCTATGGCGCCGCGATGCTGGCGACCAATGTGCTCAACACAACCATTGGCGTGCCGCTCGACGATGAGCTCGAGCGCTTCGCGGCGGGCGCGGCCGCAAGCTAGGCCGCCGGGTGTCGCTTCTCGCCGACGTCCGATCCGACGGCGTCGTGCCGGAGCAGGCGGACGTGGTTGTGATCGGCGGCGGCATCGTCGGCGTAAGCACGGCTTTCTTTCTTGCCCGCAAGCGCCTTTCCGTCGTGCTCTGCGAGAAAGGCCAGATCGGGGCGGAGCAATCAGGCCGTAATTGGGGCTGGTGCCGGCAGATGGGCCGCGACCCGCTGGAACTCCCCCTGGCGATGGCGAGCCTGGCGCTCTGGCGCGACCGCGCCGCGCTTGGCGGAGCCGATACGGGATTCCGCACGAGCGGCATCCTCTATCTGTGCCGGGACAAGGCTGAGCTGTCGCGCCACGAAATCTGGGTTGCCTTGGCCAAAGGCAGCGGCGTCGATTCGCGGCTGCTCACCAGCCGGGAGGTCGCCGATCTGCTGCCGAGCGCCGCAGGGTCGTGGGCCGGCGCCCTCTATACGCCGAGTGACGGCGGCGCCGAACCGCGCAAGGCGACCGCGGCGATTGCCGAGGCTGCGCGCCGTCTCGGCGCCAGGATCCAGACTGGCTGCGCAGTGCGCGGCGTCGAGACCGCGGCCGGCCGTATCGCTGCCGCGGTTACCGAGCGCGGCACCATCCGCTGCGCGGCGGCGGTACTTGCCGGGGGGGCATGGTCGCGCCTGTTCTGCGGCAACATGGGTCTCGACCTGCCGCAAATGCAGGTCGTCGGATCGGTCGCCCGGACGCGCCCGCTCCCAGGCGGCCCGGACCTATCGCTCGCCGGACCGAAATTCGGCTTCCGCAAGCGTGAGGACGGCGGCTACATCGTCTCTCAGGCGGGTGCGCTGATCACCGACATCGTTCCAGACAGCTTCCGCCTCGCGCGCGCCTTTGCCCCCGCCTTGCGGCGGGAATGGCGCAGCCTGCGGCTCCGGCTGGGGCGCAGGTTCCTCGAGGATTGGCGGCAGCCGCGCCGCTGGCGGCTCGATGGCCCTTCGCCGTTCGAGGCGGTTCGCGTGCTCGATCCGACGCCGTCTGCGGCTGTTCTCGACGAGGCGCGCGAGCGGCTCGTCGCCGCCTTCCCGTTTTTCCGCGACATGGTCGTCGAGGAGACATGGGGCGGCGTCATCGACGTGACGCCCGATGCATTGCCGGTGATCTCAGCCGTCGGCCCTCCGGCGAATTTCTTCATCGCGACCGGATTTTCCGGTCACGGCTTCGGCATCGGGCCGGCCGCAGGCCAATTGATGGCCGATCTCGTGACCATGGACACGCCGGCCCACGATCCGAACGCGTTTGCCTTTTCGCGTTTCGCGGAAAAGCGGTCCGTCCCAGCTTGATGGCTGAGCCTGAGGGCCGGCCGCCCTGCCGCTCCCCACCATCGTCTTGGGAACCACTCGGCTCTATCTTGGCGATATGTGCAATGACTATGAGCAACACATCGCCTGGGCGGATTACTGCAAGCTGATGGAGGCGCTGGACCTCGGCGTTCCGACGCAGCAATCCGAACTCGACCTCCCACAGTCCGATGACGTCAAGGTCAACGACCTCGGGCCGGTCATGCGCGCCGCCGGCAATGCCATCGAGCTGGCGGCGATGCGGTTCGGTTTGCCGCCAACCGGCCCACGCGGCGGCCCTGTCTTCAACTTTCGCTCGGAAGGACGGCGCTTCGACAAGAGCCATCGTTGCCTCATCCCGGCATCCGCCTTCTTCGAATTCACGGGAAAGAAATATCCGAAGGCGAAACACCGTTTCACGCTGAGCGATGCGCCGTTCATGGCAATCGCCGGCCTCTGGCGCGAGGGGAAGGACGATCAGCCGCCGGCGTTCACGATGCTGACCACTGAGCCGGGGCAGGATGTTGCGCCCTATCACGATCGTCAGGTCGCCGTTCTGCGTCCTGAAGACTGGGGAGCCTGGATCTACCTCACCGCGCCCGAATCGGACTTGCTGCGGCCACTGCCTCGCGACTCCCTCTCCGTTGAAACGATTCGACCGGCAAGCGATTGATGCCAATCACATGCTCGCGTGTTCAAATACCGGAGCTGACAAGCACCTCCGCTGAGCCGCACGTTCATCCATGAACGTCGGAAAAACTGCCGCAGCAACGTGCCTCCCCTGAAGCGAAACAGACGGCATTAGGCGCGGCCTTTGGAAGGAGCGCAAGATCGTTGCC
>JAFAME010000297.1 GCA_019233695.1 Methylobacteriaceae bacterium | reverse complement strand
AGCCGGCAAGGATGGCGATGACCTGCCAAACGACCCACAGCGCGCCTTCCGTTCCCGGAAGGAATTTCGTCAGGATGAACGCCATCGTCAGGCCGCAGAGATTGGCCGTGGCGATGATCGCCAGGTTCAATCCTCCCGACAGCAGCGCCACCATCATCGCGAGCGACAGGATGCCGAGTTCAGGCATCTGGAAGGCCATCGACTGCAGCGTCGCGGGCGCGAAGAACCGGTCGCCGAGAAGCAGGCCGAAGACCACGAGCAGTGCCACGAGCACGGTAAAGAGCGTCATGTTCGTGCCGCTCACCGGAAGGGCGAGAAGGCGCTGCGTCATCGTGCGGGGCGGAGAAGCGTAGGTCATGCGGCGACCATCCGCCGGTGCTTGCGGTTCTGCGACCAGGCCGTGGTCGAGACCGCAACGAGGATGACGAGGCCGACGAACAACGGCGACCAGTAGGAGGAGACGCCAAGCAGGATCAGGCCGTTCTGGATAATGGCGAGGAGGGCAAGCCCGAGGATCGTCCCGAACACCGTCCCGACGCCGCCCGTAAGACTGGCACCTCCGAGCACGACGGCGGCAACGACGTCGAGCTCCTTGCCCACCAGCACGGTTGGCGCGACCGACTGGGCAAGCTGGGCCTGCACGAGTGAAGCGATGCCGGCCATGAAGCCCATGTAGCAATAGACAAGGACATTGAGCCCGAAGACGTGGAACCCGAGGCGCTGGGCGGCATCCGGATTGCCGCCAAGGGCATAGATCTGGCGCCCGATGTTGGTGCGGTTGAGAAGAATCCACGTCAGCAGAAACGCGCATGCGAGGCACAGGATCTGCAAGTTGATGCCATAGGAAATCTGGTTGGCGTCCTCGAACTCGAACCAGAAGATGCCGTGCGCGAACCAATCGGGCAGCTGATAGATGTATCGACCGCTCGTCACGAAGACGAGCAGGCCATAGAAGATGTTGAGCGTGGCGATCGAGACGATGATCGAGGGAATGCGCAAGGTGCGGATGAAAAGCGCATTGACCGCGCCGCAGGCAATGCCGATCAGCGCCGCCATGAGGAAGAGCGTGAACCAGGTGGCGCCGTACTGGATGGCGACGGTCAGGGCGACATACTGGGCAACCGAGGCGGTCGCCGTGAACGAGATATCGATGCCGCCCGAGATGAGAACCACAAGCAGGCCGGCGGCGAGGATCCCGTAGAAAGCGTAGGAGGTCAGGAGGTCGAAGAGGTTCTGCAGCGTGAAGAAGCTCGAATCGGCCGCCGTCAGGCCGGCGCCGATGACGATGAGAACGATGAGTAGCCAGAACTCGTGCGTGCGCGTGAAGCGCTGCAGGCCCTCACGCATTGATCGCCGCCTCGAGCTCGTGCTCCGAACTGCGGTGCGGCGCGAATTCGGCTGTCAGCCGGCCCTCCCGCATGATCAGGACCCGGTGGGTATGATAGAGCACCTCCGGCACCTCATCGGAGATGAGGATGACGGCGATGCCGGCTCCGGCCAGCCGTTTGACGATCTCGTAGATGCCGTCCTTGGCACTGATGTCGACGCCGACGGTCGGGCTGTCGAGGATCAGAAGGCGCGGGTTGGTCGACATCCACTTGGCGAGAACGACCCGCTGCTGGTTGCCGCCGGAGAGCGTCTTGACCGCGTTCTCCGGGTTCGAGACGCGGATCGCGAGCTCCTTGATCCAGCGTGTCACATGCGCGTTGCGGACGGCCGGAGCGACGAGGCCGAACCGCCCGGCGAGCCGGTCGAGCATGGTGACCACGAGGTTCGAGGAGATCGGCTGCTCCAGGACGAGGCCGAGGCCCAGCCGGTCCTCCGAGACATAGGCGATGCCGTGCTCGATCGCCTCGGCATTGGTCTTCAGATGCAGGAGCTCGCCGTTCAGCCGGATCTCGCCCGCATCGGGCGGGTTCATGCCGAAGAGCGACAGCGCGAGCTCAGTGCGCCCCGAGCCGAGCAATCCGGTGAGCCCGAGGATTTCGCCCGCCCGCACGTCGAAGCTCACCTCCCGATAGTCGCCGGCGCGAGTCAGATTCCTGACCGACAGAACAACCGCACGATCCGACAGATCCGTCTCGGTGAGGTCGTAGTGGAACTCCTTGCCGGTCATCAGGGTGGCGAGCTTGTGGTCGTTCATGTCGCGCGCCTCGAAGGTGCCAACCTTGGCCCCGTCGCGCAGGACGCTTACCCGTTCGGCAACTTCCAGAACTTCGTCGAGGCGGTGGCTGACGAAGACGACGCAGATCCCTTTGCGCTTCAGGTCGCGGACTACGGCCAGCAGCGCGTCGACCTCGTGACGCGTGAGCGAGGAGGTCGGCTCATCCATGATGAGCAGGCGGGCGTCGGCCGCCATGGCACGGCAGATGGCAACGAGCTGGCGCGAGGCGATCGTGAGATCCGCTACCCTCGCGTCGAGGTCGAGGGCAACGCCGATGCGCTCCATGGCGGCGCGCGCAAGCCGTCGCATCCCGGACCAGTCGACCGGGCGCGGGCGACCCAGGTGGCGGCCGATGGCGATGTTCTCGACAACGCTGAGATTGGGGAAGAGCGAGAGGTCCTGGTAGATGACCTGGATGCCGCAGTGGGTGCTCTGCACCGGATTGAGATGGGCGTAGTCCCGCCCCTCGATGCGGATGCGCCCGCCGGGCTCGGGCGGCTGCACGCCCGCGATGATCTTGATCAGCGTCGACTTGCCGGAGCCGTTTTCGCCGACAAGGCAGTGAACTTCGCCCGCCTCAATGTCGAAATCCACGTCGCGCAAGGCATGGACGCCGCCGAACCTCTTCGAGATGTGGGTGAGTTCGAGAAAGGGGGCCAAGCGGGCAGTCCGGTTGCCGGTCGGCACTAGGCAGTCGGCATTGGGCAGCGGGCAGTCGCAAATGCCGACTGCCCACTGCCAATCTGGCTATACGAACTCAGAGCCCCTGGGCAATCAAGCCGTCGAGCGTCTCCTTGTTGATGCGCATGATCTTGTCGACCTTGATGCGCTTGTTGGCGGCATCGACCGTCGCCTTGCCGACGCCCGGGATGTCCATTCCGTCCTTGATCTCGGTGCCGTCGAGGACGAGCTTGCCGAGGGCGACCATGGCATAGCCCGCATCGGTCGGGTTCCACAGGAAGCCCTCGCGCACGATGTCGTCGAGGATGAGCTGCTTGGCCTGGCTTGGCAGGACGGTGCCGACGACCACGATCTTCTTCTGCAGGCGCTTTTCCCGCACGGCATTGCCGGCGCCGATCGGCCCGTTCGAGCCGAAGCCGAGGATGCCCTTCAGGTTGGGATAGGCCTTGATCACGTCGAGCGTCGTGCGATAGCTCGTGTCGATCTCGTCGGCGCCGGGGAAACGGTCGGTGACGAGCTTCATCTTCGGATAATGTTCCTTCTGGTAGGCGATCGCCGCATCGGCCCACTGGTTGTGTAGCGGCGTCGTCAGCGTGCCGACATAGACGACGTATTCGCCCTCCTCGTTCATGTCCTTGGCGAGCCGCTGCATCTGCACCTCGCCGAACTTCTTGGAATCGATGAGGTCGATGTTCCAATCGCGGCCGTCCTGGTCGGGCCCCTCATGGGTGATGACCTTGATGCCGGCCGCCTGGGCGCGCTTCAGGACCGGCGCCGTCACGTTGTTGTCGAGCGGCACGAGGCCGATGCAGTCGACCTTCTTGGCAATCAGATCCTCGAGGAGCTTGACCTGCTGCGCCGGATCGACGTTGGCCGGGCCAATCATGTTGGCGTTGATCGAAAAGTCCTTGGAGGCCTTCTTGATGCCCTGTTCGAGGGCGTTGAACCACGGGATGCCGGCGATCTTCACGACGACCGTCATGGATTTCTCGGTATCGGCGAAGGCGGCAAGGCCGCCGGGCATGGCGGCGGCGATCGTGGTCGCGCCGATAAGCTTGAGTGTGTCGCGTCGGTTCATCGGTTTCCTCCTGTTCGAGCGCGCGCTCGTTGTTGCTGTCGAGAATTGAACGCGGCCCAGCAACGGCCTCGCTTCTGAGGAACGGGCCGCTATTGACATGCTAGGCAGCGGAGCGATCAGACCTATCGGCGCGCCCGCTGTCAATCCTCGCTAGCATGCCAAGTCTAAAACCAAAATGCCGTCCCGCCCATTGGCGGCCGCCGAGACCAGGCGCGCGCCGGCAGCCTTGTGCTGCGGATGTTCGAGATAGGCGTCGCGGGCGACGGCGTCGGCGAAATCGGCGATGAAAGCGTGCCCGAACCCGCGGTTCAGACCCTCGGGGCTGACGTTTGCGCCGGCATGAAAGTTCAACATGCCGGGCACGATGGCCCTGAGCGCGTCGAGCTGCACGAACACCGCATCGATGTCGGCCTGCGCAAGGCCGGCCCTGAACTTCACGAGAACGATATGGCGAATCATGCAGGGTGCTCCGCGAAGCCGGCTGAACGGTGGCGTTACACGCGGGCGAGTTTCGCGCGGCCACGCGCCGGCTCGTTGCGCTCGCGTTCGAAGGTGACAGGCGGAAGCGGCTCGCGTCCGCGAACCAGATCCGCCGCCTTCTCGCCGATCATGATCGTCGGCGCGTTGGTGTTCGACGAATTGAGGGATGGCATGATCGAGCTGTCGCACACGCGCAAGCCTTCGAGGCCGCGCACCCTCAGGTCGGGCGCAACGACCGCCATCTCGTCCCCACCCATCCTGCAGGTGCCGACCGGGTGATGGTCGGTCTTGGCGTTGGCATGGGAATATTGGGCGAGCTCTTCGTCGCTTGCGAGGTTTGGGCCGGGCAATCGCTCAGCCAGAATGTAAGGCCTCAGCGCCGGCTGGCGCATGATCTCGCGGGCGTGTCTCAGGCCTGCAAGCGACATCGAGCGGTCGTAGGGCTCGGCCCAGTAGTTGGGATCGATCAGCGGGGAATCGAGCGGATCGGCGCTCTTCAGCGCCACCGAGCCACGCGAGCGCGGGCGCATGAACGCGGAGTTCAGCGTGACGCCGCAGTTCTTGAGTCTGGCGACGCCCGCTTCGAGCCCGGTGCCGAGCATGAGGTGGAACTGGACGTCCGGCGAGCGCGCCTGCGGATCGGCAGTGACGAACCCGCCCGCCTCGCAGAGATTCGAGGCCGCCGGCCCATTGCCGAACAGTATGTATTGAATGCCCGCCCACACCATCCGGTGTGGCAGCGAATGCTTGTCGTAGGTGTGGTCGCCCGTGCATTCGCTGATGACGAAGACATCAAGATGATCCTGCAGGTTCTGCCCAACGCCCGGAAGATCATGGACGGGATCGATGCCGACGCGGCGCAGGGCGTCGGCCGGGCCGATCCCCGATTGCAGCAGGAGCTTCGGCGAGCCGATGGCGCCCGAAGCCACGAGCACCTCCCGTTCGCAATGCAGGATCGAGGGTGCCGCGCCGCCCTTGGCGAGGACCTCGACGCCTGTCGCGCGGCCACGTTCGACGAGGATCCGGGTGATCAGCGTGTTGAGCGCCACGGCAAGATTGTGGCGCGCCTCGACCGGCCTGATGTAGGCGGAGGCGGCCGATGACCGCTTCGCCCCCTTGATGGTCAGCTGATAATAGCCGACGCCTTCCTGGCGGGCGCCATTGAAGTCGGGGTTGAACGGCAGGCCGAATTCCTGCGCGGCGCGAATGAAGGCATCGCTGATCGGCAGCGGATTGACGGGAGCCGAGACGCCGAGCGGGCCGCCGTAGCCGTGATAGTCGTCGACAAGGCGCTGGTTGTCTTCCGCGCGCTTGAAATAGGGAAGAACCTCGCGAAAGCTCCAGCCGGTGCAGCCGTGTTCCTGTGCCCACGCGTCGTAATCCTTGGCGTTGCCGCGGGTGTAGACCTGGGCGTTGATCGAAGAGCCGCCGCCGATCACCTTTGCCTGCGTGTACCACAGCACGCGCCCGCCGAGGTGGCGCTGCGGCGCCGTCGACCAGCCCCAGCTCGCGATCCCCTTGGTCATCTTGGCAAACCCGGCTGGCATCGAGAAATAGGGGTGACGGTCGCTGCCGCCGGCCTCGATCAGCAAGACCGACACGTCCGGGTCCTCCGAGAGCCGGTTGGCAAGAATGCAGCCGGCCGGCCCGGAACCGGTGATGATGTAATCGTAGGTTGCGCGCTGCACAGCTGTTCACGTCAGCGTGGCGACAGAATGCGGCGCCTGCGCCTGGTGCCCTCTCTCCGCTTGCGGGAGGGTGCGCAGCGGACGAAGCCCCTCGGCCATCACAGCCGCAGGCCTGTGGCCGGATCGAACAGCAGCGCCTTGTCGAGATTGAACGCAAACGGCACGCGGGCGCCGGCCCGCACGTCGGCGTCGGCCGGCATGCGCGCCGTCACCTCCTTGCCGGCAAGGCGCGTGACGACGAACGTGTCGGAGCCTGCCGGCTCGACGACGTCGACCTGCGCCTCCAC
>JAFAME010000234.1 GCA_019233695.1 Methylobacteriaceae bacterium | reverse complement strand
GCCATCGTCTGCACCAATGCGCTGCTTCTCGAAAAGAAGATCGATCAATATAAGCCGCATCCCTATTTCACCTGGTCGATCCACCTCGACGGTGACAAGGAAATGCACGACCGCTCGGTCTGCCAGGCCGGCGTCTATGACCGCGCGGTGGCCGCCATCAAGGAAGCCAAGCGGCGCGGCTTCCGCGTGACGATCAATTGCACGATCTTCAATGACGCCGAGCCGGCCCGCGTCGCCGCCTTCTTCGACAGCGCCAAGACGATGGGCATCGACGGGATCACCGTCTCGCCGGGCTATGCCTACGAGCGTGCCCCCGATCAGAAGCATTTTCTCAACCGCAGCCGGACGAAGGAGCTTTTCCGCGAGGTGTTCAAGCGCGGGCGCGCCGGCAAGGCGTGGGACTTCGTGCAGTCGAGCCTGTTCCTCGACTTCCTTGCCGGCAACCAGACCTACAAATGCACGCCGTGGGGCAATCCGACGCGCACGGTCTTCGGCTGGCAGCGGCCCTGCTACCTGTTGGGCGAGGGCTACGCCAAGACCTTCAAGCAGCTGATGGACGAAACCGACTGGGATGCCTATGGCGTCGGCAACTATGAGAAATGCGCCGACTGCATGGTGCACAGCGGCTTCGAGGCGACGGCCGTCGGTCACGCCGTGCGCAACCCGCTCAAGGCCCTTGCCGTGCAATTGAAGGGGGTCAGGACTGACGGGCCGATGGCGCCGGAGATCGCACTAGATGGGCAGCGCCCAGCGCAGTTCGTCTTTTCGCGGCACGTCGAGCGCAAGCTCGCCGAGATCGAGGAGGCCGAAGCCCTGGCCAAGCAGCGCTCGAACGCGGCCTAGGGCGGCGAAGGCAACTGCCGAATCCTTGGCAATCCTGATCAATCCGGGCAGCTGGTGCGGCGAGCGCGCCAGCGACCGAAGCACGGCGGCAAACTCGATCCGGCCGTCGCTGCCCATGCCGACCACGGCGGCGTGCGGCAGGGTGCGGGAGGCCGCGTCGGCAACCACCCGGACCACTGCAAAGGGAACGTCGTGGCGCTTGGCGACCGCAGCGGCCACATGCGATTCCATGTCGAGTGCCGCCGCTCCGGTCAGGCGATGGAATGCCGCCTTGGCGGCGGCCTCGGCGGCGACGTGGTCGACGCCTAGGAGGTCGTCCTCGATCGCCCCACCGAGGCGAGCGATCAGGCTGGCGCGCCATGTCGTGTCGGTCTCGACCCTGGTTCCGTCCTCGGTGAGGACGCCGCGCGCGACGACCACCGCGCCAGGCCCGAGATGGGGCGCAACGCCTCCGGCGACCCCGAAACTGATGATTCCCGATGCGCCGGCCTTCACCCCGGCATCGAGGGCGTCGGCCAGCTTACGGCTATCGCCCCCTCCGGTAATGGCTGTCACGACCCGATCGGCCGCGAGCCTTGCCTCGCGCCTCAGGCCGACCGCCGCGATCAAGTGCCTCTGCTGCCGCACGAGCTTGGTCACATGCCGTGGATGACGGCTCCAGCATTGCTGTTTGCGAGATTCTTATAGCGCGCCAATGCCCAAAGAGGAAAGAATTTTGCATAGCCGTGATAGCGCAAATAGAAAACCCGTGGAAAGCCGGTCGCGGTGTATCGCTCCTCCGGCCAGAATCCGTCCGGTCCTTGTGAGCGCGCCAGATAGCCGATACCGCGAGCCACTGCCGTGTGCCTCGTCTCGCCGGCCGCCATCAGCCCCAGCAGCGCCCAGGCCGTCTGCGAGGCGGTGCTCGGCGCCGGCTCATAACCGGCATAGTCGAGCTTGTAGCTCGTCCCGTCCTCTCCCCAGCCGCCGTCCTCGTTCTGGATTCTGACGAGCCATTCGACCGCCCGGCGCACCGCCGGCGTGTCGCGGTCGACCCCCGCCGCATTCAAGGCGCACAGCACCGACCAGGTGCCGTAGATGTAGTTCATGCCCCAGCGGCCATACCAGCTGCCCTCGTCTTCCTGCTCCGCCATGAGATAGTCGATGGCTCGGCGAAGGCGCAGGCTGGTGTCAGGCCTCTCGCCGAGCTGGGCGAGCATCGACACGCATCGCGCCGCGACGTCTGCGGTCGGCGGGTCGAGCAGGGCGCCGTGGTCGGCAAAGGGGATGTGGTTGAGATATCCGTAGCTGTTGTCCGCATCGAAGGCGGCAAAGCCGCCGTTTTTGCTCTGCAGGCCGGCAACCCATTCCTTGCCGAGCTCGATGGCTTCCTTGAAGTCGGCGCCGGAGCCCGCGAGCCGTGCGCCGGCGCGATCCATCGCCATCACCACGACGGCGGTGTCGTCGAGGTCGGGATAGTGCGGATTGTTGTATTGGAAGGCCCAGCCGCCGGGCGCGACCCCCGGGCGCTGGCGAGCCCAATCGCCGGCGACGTCTTTCACCTGGCGCGGCTGCAGCCATGCCAGCGCCTTGCCGGCCCGCTCGATCGACTCCTCATCGCCGAGCTCGAGCAGCGCGTGGCAGACGAGGGAGGTGTCCCAGACGGGCGAAAGGCACGGCTGGCAATAGGCCTCGTTGTCCTTGACGACCAGCAGCTTCTCGATGGCCCGGCGGGCGGTCGCGACCCGCGGATCGTCCTTGGGATGGCCGAGCGCGTCGAACATCATCACCGTGTTGGCGATGGCGGGGTAGATGGCGCCAAGCCCATCCTCGCCGTTCAGCCGCTCGGTGACGAAGGCGACGGCCCTGTCGATTGCCCGCCTGCGCAGGCCGCGCGGGAACGAGGGCTCGACAAGTCGCAGCACCCGATCGATGGCACCGAACATCTGCGACCACGGCGCCTTCTGATGCGGACCCTTGGGCCAGCGCCGCACCTCGCCCGGGGGGGCGACGAAGAGCTCCGAGATATCGATGTTCTTCGGGTTGCGGGCCTGCGGCCGCAACGCCATGAGCACCATCAGCGGCACGAGCACGGTGCGCGCCCAATAGGAGATCTTGTCGAGGTGGAACGGAAACCACCGCGGCAGGAACATGATTTCGACCGGCATCACCGGCAGCGCGCGCCAGGGGACGGCGCCGAAGAGGGCGAGAAGGGCGCGGGTGAAGACGTTCGAATTGGCTGCCCCGCCGCGGGCCAAGATGGTCTCGCGCGCACGTTCCATGTGATGGGCGCTCGGAGCATCGCCGATCGCCTTCAGGGCGAAATAGGCCTTGACGCTGGCACTCATGTCGAAGGCGCCCTCGTGGAAGAGCGGCCAGCCGCCGTGGTGCCCCTGAATCCGGCGCAGATAGACACCGATCTTGGCCTCGATTGCGGGGTCGGCCGGTTCGCCGAGATAATGGTGGAGCAGGACGTATTCGGATGGGATCGTCGCATCGGCTTCGAGCTCGAAGACGAAGTGCCCGTCGGGCCGCTGCTCGGCGTTGAGGGCCCGCTGCGCAGCGCCGATGGCCGAGGCCAGGGCTTCCCCCGCCACGGATTCCGCCTGGCGAGAGGGTTCGGCAGTGCTGACGGCCAGATTCGCACCGGCCGCGCTCGCCGCCGCCAAACTGGGTGACGGGCCAGCTGACCGGCCCGGCCCTGCGCCGACGGGGTGCTGTCGCATCGCTTCCTGGTTCATGGCGCTGGAGGTAGCCTCGAATGCGTGCGCAGCACAAGTTCGGCGGCGCGATTCCCCGACCGGATCGCGCCCTCGATCGTGGCCGGCAGGCCGGTGGCGGTCCAATCGCCGGCGAGGAAGAGGTTGTCCCATTGCGTTTGCGGCCGGGGGCGCCTGGCGTCCTCCTCGGGCAGCCCCGCAAATGTCGCCCGCCGCTCGCGCACGATCTGCCAGGCCGGCATGGGCCCCTGCAGCCCGGTCAGACGGGACACGTCTTGCCAGATGGCGGCCGCCAAGTCTTCCCGCGGCATGTCACAGAGCCGATCGGCATTGCTGGTCGTCGTCGAGAGGCGTCCCTCGAACGAGAACAGCCATTCGATCGTGCCGCCGATGACGCCCAGCACCGGTGGCCGGCCTGCAGGAGGCGCCACGGCGAAGTGGCCGTTGACGATCGCCCGGAACGCTGTCGGCGCCGTGAGGCCCGGCACTAGGGCGGTGGCGACCGGGGCGGGAACCGCGAGCACCACGGCGTCCGAGGGTCCGAGCGTCACCGCCCTCTCGCCGAAGTCGAGACGCGCGATGCGGGTCGCATTGGCTTCGACGGCCCGCAGCCGCTGGCCGAACCGCACGGTCGCGCCGAGCTTCGCAAGCGTCTCGAGGCATGGATCGACGAAGGCTGACGACAGCCCGTTGGCCGCAACCAGCGGACGGCAGGCCTTGCCGCCCTTCAGCACGGTTTCGCGGAAAACGGCGCGGGCGAGCGCCGCCGATGCGGCCGCGGGATCGGTGTTCAATGCGGCGACCAGAAGCGGCTGAAGGAAGCGCTCGTAGAGCGGGCCCTCCAGTCTCACGAGATCGCCGACGCGCGCTCCTGGCCGAGCGAAAAAAAGGCGCAGCAGCGCCGCGTAGTCGGCTGGCTTGGTGCCCGGCACCCGTCGCCCCGCATCGAAAATCCACCAGGGCAGCCGCCCGTCATTGATCGAGATCCGCCAGCGCTTGCCTGTCGCAAGGTCGGCAAAATCGAATTCGGCGTGGCGCGGACCGACGAGCTTGTCGCGCGCGCCCACCGCTTCGACAAAGCTGAGAGCGGCATGGTTGCCCGACAAAACCAGATGGTTGCCGTTGTCGATGGCGGCGCCGAGCGCCGGATCGAAGTAGGATCGGCAGCGGCCGCCGGCCTGGCCGGCGGCTTCATGCACCACGACCGGCCTGCGCCGGCGGGCAAGAGAAAGGGCGGCGGCAAGACCGGCAAGGCCGGCGCCGACGACATGCACAACGCCGTCCGGCATCAGAACGCGGCGTAGCGCAAATAGGCCAAGAGGAGCCTTTTTCGATCGACGCGTGGCCGCTGGCGGGGCGGCGCAAAACCGCGCGCCTCCATCTGGTCGAGGAGAGATCGGTAGGCTGCCGCCATCAGCCGCGGCGCCCGCACCGCGGCGCGCGGCGACGCGTCCATCGTGGTCTTGGCGGCGGCAAAATGCTGGCGGGCGCGCGCCACGAGCGGGGCACAGGCGCGCCCGAGCGCCGGATGGGCGAGAACCTCTGCCGGTTCGGTCGCGGCAATTCCGGCGCCGGCGAGGTCTTCGGCCGGCAGATAGAGACGCCCGACCCCGGCATCCTCGTCGAGGTCGCGCAGGATGTTGGTAAGCTGCAGGGCGCTGCCGAGATGGTGCGCGAGTTCCCTTCCCAACGGGTCGGCAAGGCCGAACACACGCACGCTGAGCCTCCCGACGGCGCTTGCGACCCGATCGCAGTAGAGGTCGAGCTTGGCGAGATCGGGCGCCCGGATGTCCTCGACGACGTCCATCTCCATGCCGTCGACGACCGCGAGGAAATTTTCGCGATCAAGGCCGAAGGTGGCGACGACCTGCGCCAGTTCGGCAAGGCCGGCCGGAGCCCGGCCGGCATAGAGCGCATCGATCCTGTCGCGCCACCCGGCAAGCGCCTCCAGGCGCGGCCCGCGCGGCCCCGGCGTGTCGGCGATGTCGTCCACCGCACGGCAGAAGGCGTAGATCTCGAACATGGCCCGCCGGCGCGGCGGCGGCAGGATGCGCATTGCCGCGTGAAACGAGCTCTTCGAAGAGATTTGCTGCGCCGCCGCCGACGCCTCGCCGCGCGGCATGGTGGCCTCGATGCTCACGCGGACTTTCTCCGGGAAAACCAGTGGCGTGCCGCTGCGCCGAGCGCAATCCATCCCGCCTGCGGCTTGGAAAAGTGCACTCTCTCGCTCAAGGGGTCACAACGGAGCAGACGGGCGGTGAGCCGCTCCGCCAGGGCCTGGATGATTGCGACTTCCGCAGCAAGGCGCCGATCCCGGATCTGGCCCGCAAACGGGCGGCTCTGGTCAAGCAGGGCCGTGGTGCGGCGAGTGAGCGAGACGATCACGCGTCGCAATGCGGGCGACGCCCGCGGTTTGGCGAGCGCTTCGACGCCCACTCCCTCGGCCGCCAGCGCATCGAGCGGCAGGTAGACCCGGTCGAGCCCTTCATAGTCGGCCGCGCAGTCCTGCAGATGGTTGATGACCTGCAGCGCGGCACAGAGCGCATCGGACGCCGGCCAGGTGCTCTCGCTTTCCCTATGCACGTCGAGAACGAAGCGTCCGACCGGCATGGCCGAATAGCGGCAATAGCCCATGAGGTCCCGCCAGTCGGCGTAGCGCAGCTTGGTGACGTCGGTGCGAAAGGCATGGAGCAGGTCGAAGGCGTGCCGCGCGTCGAGGCCGCGTTCGGCGAGTTCGGCGCGAAGTGCCCGGGCGCTGCGGTCGGTGTCCTCGCGACCGGCAAGGGCAGCGCCCATCCGATCGAGGAGCGCGAGCTTCGCCTCGGCGGCGAGCCCGACATGATCGGCGACATCGTCGGCGGTGCGAACGAAACGATAGAAGGCCAGCACCGCTGGGCGGTGGCGCGGATGGATCAGCAGCGAGGCGACCGGAAAGTTCTCGTCCCCGTGGCCCTTGCCCGAGCGCAGGTCGGCGGCATCGGCGGTGATGGCGCTCATGGGGAAGGGCTCCGCAGCGCCTGCGCGCGGCCTTTCCACTCGCCACCCCGGCCACGCCAGTAGAGCCGCGCCGAGTCGATAGTGAACAGGAGATAGGCGGCGGCAATGGCCGGGAGCGCCAGTCCCCATGCGGGCGAGGCGCGATAGAAGGCCAGGACCGGCTGGAAGGAAAGGGCCATCATGAGCCAGACGGCGGCGCCGACGATCTGGGCGGCACCATGGGCGAACAGGGCGAGAAGCGGCGCTGCCAGATAGGTGACGGCCATCCCGAGCATTGTGCCGGCCAGGAGGAACGGCGAATAGCGCAATTGCGCGTAGGCCGAACGGGCGACCATCCGATGGATGTCGCCGAGCCTTGGGTAGGCGCGACGGCTGACGACGCGCTCGGTGAGGCAGAGGCGGATCGGACCTTGCGCCTTCATGAGCCGCCCGAGCGCGCAGTCGTCGATCAGCTCATTCCTTACGGCGGCAATGCCGCCGGCGGCTTCAAGCGCCCGGCGGTCGAGGAGGACGCAACCGCCGGCGGCAGCCGCCGTGCGCCGGCGGGGGTCGTTCACCCAGGCAAAGGGATAGAGCATCTGGAAGAAGAAGATGAAGGCCGGGACGAGCGCCCGCTCGGCAAAGCTCTCGCACCGGAGCTTGGCCATCAGCGAGACGAGGACGAGCCTGTCGGCGCGCGCCCGCGCGACAAGCCGTCTGACCAAGTCCGGCGCGTGCAGGATGTCGGCATCGGTGAAGAGCAGATAGTCGGGCGGCATGGCGGCGGCCGCGACCCAATCGGCACCCTGCTTCAAGGCGAAGAGCTTTCCGGTCCAATTTGCCGGCAATTGCCGGCCGGTGACGACCGTGAGATTCGCCCGTGGGAAGCCCTCTAGCGCCCCTGCCGCCGCGCGCGCCACCTCCCCTGTCCCGTCGGTGCTGCCGTCATCGACGAGGATGATGGAGAACGGCCCGGGATAGTCCTGCCGCAGCAGCGCCGCGATTGTATCGCCGATCATGTCGGCCTCGTCGCGCGCCGGAATGACGGCTGCCACGCGCGGCCAGGACGAGGGAGTGGCCGCCGGCGGTTCGTCGCGCTCGCGGGCGAGCCAGAAGAAGCCGCGGCCGAAAATGAGCGCCAGCCAGACCGCAAGGGACAACAGGGCCAGAGCGAGCATCACCGTCATCTAGACCATCAATTCCATGAAACCGATCCTTGTCATCCCGGAAGCGCGAAGCGCGCTCCGGGATCGGGCGCCGGATCCCGGCTCCCTCCGCTTCGCTCCGACCGGGATGACATGAATATGATTCGAATCTCGAAAGCGCTCATCTGGAGCCTGCCCGGATGTAGCCATGGGACGCGAACCACTCGATCGCCTCGCGCAAGGCCTCGCGGAACGGTCGGGCCTGGTAGCCGAGCTCGGCCCTGGCCTTGGCGCTGGTGAAAAACATCTTGTTCTTGGCCATACGAAGGCCGTCCAGCGTGGCGAAGGGCTCTCGCCCGGTGACGCCCGCCGCCGCCTCGGCCAGCATCGCGACTGGATAGATCAGGGCGCGAGGTACGCGCAAGCGCGGCGGCTTGCGGCCGACGAGCCGGGCGATTTCGGCCAGCATCGCGCCGAGCCCGACATCCTCGCCACCCAGGATGTAGCGCTCGCCGACCCTGCCGCGGCTCAGCGCCAGGAGGTGGCCCGCTGCAACATCGTCGACGTGCACGAGGTTGAGGCCGGTATCGACATAGCCCGGCATGCGGCCTGACGCGGCCTCGACGATGATGCGACCGGTCGGAGTGGGCTTTACGTCGCGCGGGCCGATGGGCGTCGAGGGGTTGACGATGACGGCCGGCAGGCCCTCGTCGGCGACCAGCCGTTCGACCAGGCGTTCGGCCGCAACCTTGCTGCGCTTGTAGACGCCGATCGCTTCGGCTTCCGTCAGCCGGCGGGTCTCGTCGCCGGGAACGCCGCTCGAATCGATGGCCAGCGTCGCAACGCTGCTCGTATAGACGATTTTCTCGACGCCGGCGCGCAGCGCCGCCCGCATGACCCTCTCGGTCCCCCCGACATTGGTCTCCACCATGGCGTGCGGATCGCGCACCCAGAGCCGGTAGTCGGCCGCGACATGGAAGAGGTACCGCACGCCCGCGACCGCCCGGTCGGCCGCCGCCGAATCGCGCAGGTCGCCCTCCACGAGCGTTGCGTCGAGCCCGGCGAGATTGGTGCGCGGGCTTGACGATCGCACCAGCGCGCGCACCCGCCCGCCGGCAGCGATAAGGGCGCGTGCAACGGCCGAGCCGACGAAGCCGCTCGCGCCCGTCACCAAAGCCTCGTGGGCTGCCACCATTCACGCGACCGCGCCTGGAGTTGCCATGAGCGCTATCTAGGGCGGTTTGCGTTGAGTTGTCTCTCTGTAGTGATGGCGCCTAAAACAGGTAGCGCAGTTCGCCGCCGACGTGGACCTTGGTGCCGATCCCACCGCCGCCCGACACGCCGTCGGCGAAGAGGCCTAGTATTGCTGCCGGCGTGATCTTGTAGCCGATCCGCCCGCCGTATTCAGCCCAGCTCGGGCGCTTCAGACCGGCTGGCGCCGTAGTCCCGAAGCCGTCGACGATCGCTGTCAGGTTGCTCGAACGGTCGAGCGCTGTCGCTCCGGCAAGCCACAGCGTCGCGTCGATCCTTGGCGACAATACATGCGTCCACTGGCCCCTGAGCTTGCCGACGGTCATTGCGTCGTGCGAGCCCGGCACCGTCGCCTCGAACGGGTTTGTCATCGACATCGCTTCGGCATAGCTGCCGACATTGAGCCATTCGCGGCCGAGCTCGACCGAGACCGCCGCCTCGTCGCTCGACGTCGGCGCCAGCACCGTCCCGATGCGGCCATAGACGTAGGAGAGGTCGCCGCTCGCCGAGCCCCTGCCGAACGCCGTGCCGGCGCCGTTGGCATAGCTGCGCGTGAACGAGAAGCTGGTGTCGGGCGAGGTCCAACCGGCGACCTCGGCGAAGGGCCGCACGGTCGGGCTCCAGTCGTAGACATAGCGCACCCCAAGCGCGCCGAGAAAGCCGCTCTTCAGGTCGGCGTTGGGGTAGGTCTGCGACGTATAGGCGGTGCCGACGAACAGGCTGAAGCCGTTGCCGAAGGCGACGCGGCCGAAGCCGCCGGCCGCAACCGAGCCGAGGCTGCCGTAGATGCCGGCCTCGGTGCCGGTGCCGATCGGCAGATTGGCGCCGAGGAGCTCGGCGGCAAGGCCATGCTCCTGCACCATGATCCGCGCATGAGCGCCGGCAAGCTGGTCGATCGAGGCCTGCACCGAGGCGGCTGTCGTCAAGCCGCCGAACGGAGGCGGAGGGGGTGGAGGAGGAGGTGGGGGCGGGGGTGGAGGCGGAGGCGGCGGAGACGGGGGTGGGGGTGGAGGCGGCGGAGGTGGCGGTGGAGGCGAGGCTGCAACGTAGCGAGCCACATAGGCTTGGTCGTGTCCGGCCGCGTCCTGTTCCGTGCCGACGATGAACTGGCCGTTTGCCGAGATGCCACTGGCGCCCAGCAGCGTTATTCCTGACAGGTTCACGCCGGTTGCGCTCAACAGCGAACTCAGGCTTTGCATCCCGGTCGCGGCAGTCCAGCGGAAGGCTTCCAAGCCCTGGGAGCCAGACGAGCTGAAGTCCGCAAAGGACGTCCCGACGACGATCGTCCCATCCCCGCTGACGCCGGAGGCCGAGCTGTGCGGATCCGCGCCGTTCGGGTTGACAAAGCCAAGTCCCGTCATCGTCCCGTTCTGCCAGCGGAACGCCTGGGGATGATTCGATACGTCCGTGCTGTAGCCGACAATCACGGTCCCGTCTGTGTTTACCGCAAGCGCCTCGCTCTGACGTGCCGATCCACTATTGAGAAAGCCCAACCCGACCATTCCGGTCGCGGCCGTCCAGCGGAACGCCTCACTCGGTGGGGTAAAGCCGAGAAATGCGAAGGCGGTGCTGACGCCGACGACAACCGAGCCGTCCACATTCGTGGCGAAGGCTTGGCTGCCCCTGGAATTCAAAAAACCTCCCAGGACGCCCAGTCCGACCATCCCGGTCGTTGCCGTCCACCGGAAGGCCTCCTGATTTAAAGCAGCATCCAGGCTGTAACCAACCACGACAGACCCGTCAGCGCTGACCCCCAAAGCCTGGCTCTCCCGAAACGGAAGAAGGGACAGAAACCCAAGCCCGACCATCCCCGTCGCAGCGGTCCAGCGGAATGCTTCCGACGGCGCGCTGCTGATGAAAACGACGAAGGGAGCGGTGCTGACGCCGACGACGACGGAACCATCGGCACTGACTCCGTTTGCCTGGCTGCTGGGCTGCGGTCCGCCACCGCCAATATAGCCGAGCCCGACCATCCCGGTTGCAGCAGTCCATCGAAAAGCCTCGGACTGATTGGCTGCTGCGTTGAAGCTCGGACCGACGACCACCATGCCGTCCGCGTTGATGGCGTTGCCGTCGCTGCTGCTCCCGCCCGGAAGATAGCCAAGCGTCTGCAGCGAGCTTGCCGACTGGGCCGCCACCGGCGTGAGCGCGGTCGCGCCCAGAAGCAGCGCGAGAAGCGGCACCGGTACTGCCGATCGCACCGGCCAGCGCGGCGCGTCTCGCTCCGTCGTATCCGATTTGGCCCAACGCACGGACGGCTTTGGCATCCCCGCCTCCCCGCCGAAGACCGACCGTCCTCAGGTTGGGCTGGCCGGCGCCGGATGTCCAGGAGGAGCCTTCACTCGCAACCAATCGCCGGTGCCGCGCATTGTTGCCTGCAGGGCGAGGCCAGGTCGCGGATCAACCAGCAGGTCGGAGAGCGAATTGACCCCCGAACTCGAATTCAAGGGCGACTTCGACGCGAGCGCCAAGTCCATGCTGGTGCCGGGCGCTTGGTTCATTGGCTTTGCCTGCGTGGCCTGCCGCGACAAGTTCGCGCTTCTCGACGACCCGACAGGCAGCGGCAACATCAGGCTCGGCGGCAACGCGACGCTTCGCGTCACCTGCCCGCATTGCGGCGACACCCGGACCTATGCGGCCGGGCAGATGCTTGCCTTCCAGGCCGCGACCGGCCGATCCTCGGCCAAGACGCTCGGCAAGCGGGAGCCGCAGCCCTCCGGCTTGTAGAGGGGCGTTGCCCCTCCGACGAGCCCCTCGCCTGACCTCTCCCCGCTCGAGCGGGGAGAGGAGCCGCAGGCGTCGCACCTGACTGTTCGGGACGGTGCCGGTGCCGGTGCTCGTTCAGCCGCCGACGGCTTCCTTCTTGACTTCCTTGCCTTCGAGATCCTCGCCGGTCTTCTGGTCGACGGCCCGCATCGACAGCTTCACCTTGCCGCGATCGTCCATGCCGACGAACTTGACCTTGACTTTGTCGCCTTCCCGGACGACGTCGCTCGTCTTGGCGACGCGGGCCTTGGCGAGCTGCGAGATGTGCACGAGGCCGTCGCGCGAGCCGAAGAAATTCACGAAGGCGCCAAAGTCGACGACCTTCACCACCGTGCCGTCGTAAATCTGGCTGACCTCCGGCTCGCTCGCGATCGATTTGATCCAGGCGATGGCCGCCTTGATCGAATTGGCGTCGGAGGAGGCGACCTTGATGGTGCCGTCGTCCTCGACATTGATCTTGGCGCCGGTCTTCTCGACGATTTCGCGGATCACCTTGCCGCCGGTGCCGATCACTTCGCGGATCTTGTCGGTGGGGATCTTCAGGGTCTCGATGCGGGGGGCAAATTCGCCGAGCTGCGCACGCGAGCTCGAAATCGCCTTGCCCATCTCGCCGAGGATGTGCAGGCGGCCCTCCCTGGCCTGCGCCAGCGCAACGCGCATGATCTCTTCTGTGATGCCGGCGATCTTGATGTCCATCTGCAGCGAGGTGACGCCGCTTGCAGTGCCGGCGACCTTGAAATCCATGTCGCCCAGATGATCCTCATCGCCCAGGATGTCGGAGAGCACCGCGAAACGCTCGCCCTCCAGGATCAGGCCCATGGCGATGCCGGCCGTCGGCTGCTTGATCGGCACGCCCGCATCCATCAGGGCAAGCGAGGTGCCGCACACCGTCGCCATCGAGGAGGATCCGTTCGATTCGGTGATCTCCGACACGGCGCGGATCGTATAGGGAAATTCCGCCGCCGTCGGCAGCATCGGGTGGATGGCGCGCCAGGCAAGCTTGCCATGGCCGATCTCCCGCCTGCCCGGCGAGCCCATCCGGCCGGTCTCGCCGACCGAATAGGGCGGGAAATTGTAGTGGAGCAGAAAGCGCTCCTTGTAGGTGCCTTCGAGCGCGTCGATGAACTGCTCGTCTTCGCCCGTTCCGAGCGTGGCAACGACCAGCGCCTGCGTCTCGCCGCGGGTGAACAGCGCCGAGCCGTGGGTGCGCGGCAGGACGCCGACCTCGGCGAGAATCGGCCGTACCGTCTTCACATCGCGCCCGTCGATGCGGACTCCCGTGTCGAGCACGTTCCAGCGCACCACCTTGGCCTGCAGGTCGTGGAAGACCTCGGCGACGACTTCCTTGGGGAATTTGGCCTCCCCCTCGTCGGGACAGAGCTCAGCCAGGACCTTGGCGCGCACCTTGTCGACGGCGTCGTAGCGCTCCTGCTTGGCGGTGATCCTGTAGGCTGTCCGCAGGTCCTCCTCGGCGATCTTCAACACCGCGGCCTGCGCGTCGGAGGTGGTGGGGATGACGAGCTCCCGCGGATCCTTTGCCGCGCGCTCGGCCAACCGGATGATGGCCTCGATCACCGGCTGGAAGCCCTTGTGGCCATGCATGACGGCAGCGAGCATGGTCTCCTCGGACAGCTGCTTTGCCTCCGATTCGACCATCAACACCGCATCCTGCGTACCGGCAACGACCAGGTCGAGGCCCGAATCCTTCATCTCGTCGATGGTCGGATTGAGCTTGAGCTCGCCGTTGATGTAGCCGACGCGGGCCCCGCCGACGGGCCCCATGAAGGGCACTCCGGAAAGCGTCAGCGCGGCCGAGGCTGCCACCATCGCCACGATGTCGGGATCGTTCTCGAGATCGAAGGAAAGGACGGTGACGATGATCTGCGTGTCGTTGCGATAGCCGTCGGGGAACAGCGGGCGGATCGGCCGGTCGATGAGGCGGGAGACGAGCGTCTCCTTCTCCGACGGACGGCCCTCGCGCTTGAAGTAGCCGCCGGGAATCCGGCCGGCCGCGAAGGCCTTCTCCTGGTAGTTGACCGTAAGCGGGAAGAAATCCTGCCCGGGCTTCGGCACCTTGGCGGAGACGACGGTCGCAAGAACCGTAGTCTCGCCGTAGGTGGCGAGGACCGCTCCGTCAGCCTGGCGGGCGATGCGGCCGGATTCGAGCACGAGCTTGCGCCCGGCCCAGTCGATCGATTGGCGTGCAATATCGAACATGTGCGTCTTCTTTCATGGCCGTGCGTGGCCTGGTGGTTGAATTCCAGACAGGCGAAGGCCATGAGCAAGACGGCAAGAGGCTGCCGTTGCGGAGCTTTCCCCGCAATGCAGCATCTGGCGATCCTGCCATGGCTCGATGCCTTCCGGATGCGGCGGCGGCCCCATGCCGCCGTCAGCGATGGAGTGGCGGGCACTCCGTGGCTGCGCCACACGGTCCTTCCGGGTGCAGATCGGCGACCGCGCGACGCTGCTTCTCAGCGGCGGATGCCGAGGCGTTCGATCAGGCTCTTGTAGCGCGCCTCGTCCTGGCGCTTGACGTAGTCGAGCAGCTGTCGGCGCTGGGAGACCATCTTCAACAGGCCGCGCCGGGAATGATTGTCCCTGGCGTGGGTCTTGAAGTGCTCGGTCAGATAGCCGATGCGCTCGGTGAGAATGGCGACCTGAACTTCCGGGGAGCCGGTATCCCCGGCCTTGAGGGCAAAATCCTTGATGAGCGCCTGCTTACGCTCAGCCGTCATCGACATCGGTGATCCTTTCGAAAGTGGAACAAAAAGGCCGCAGCAGCGCGACCGCCCTGTCGAAGGCCGGGCCAGGATGTCGTCCAGCACGGTCAAGATCGACGGGAAAGCGCGGGGTGTCCCACGCCAGCGCGCTTATACACGAAATCGGCCGAAATACCAGGAGAAAGCGCCGGCGCCGCGCCGCCAACGGCCGGTAGTCTTCAGAAGGGCAGATTGAAGACGCGATTGGGCACGAGTTCCCCCTGCTCGACGCTGCCGACCGCGATGACGACGCCGCCGCATGCGGCATAGGCCGCGCCGGCGAGCGGTGCGTCCTTGGCCCGCAGGAGGATCGGCTGGCCGCGGCGCAGCCGCGCCGCCAGCGAGCGATCGACGACGACGCAGGGCAGTTCGGCAAGGCCCGCCTCGACCGGCAGGAGAGCGCCGGCAGCCTCCCCCGGCTCGCCCGCCAAGTCATCGAGCACGCTTGCGTCCGGCTCGCCGAAGGGGCCGACGCGCGTGCGCCGCAGGGCCGCCACATGGCCGAGGCAGCCGAGCGCGCGGCCGAGGTCGCGGGCGATGGCGCGGACGTAGGTCCCCTTGCCGCATTCGGCCTCGAACTCGGCCTCCTCGGGCCGCGCCGCAATGAGCCGCAGCGCATGCACCGTCACCACGCGTGGCTCGAGAGTCACTGTCTCCCCGTCGCGGGCGAGATCATAGGCGCGCTCGCCGGCCACCTTGATGGCGGAGAAGGCCGGCGGGATCTGCTCGATCGCGCCGATGAATCCCGGCAGGAGGGCCTCGATCGCCGGCGCGGTCGGGCGCAGGTCGGAGACGGCTGCGACCGTGCCATCGGCATCGTCGGTATCGGTCTCGGCACCCCATCTGACGAGAAAGCGGTAGGCCTTGCGTCCATCCTGCACGAACGGCACGGTCTTGGTCGCCTCCCCGAACGCCACGGGCAGCAAGCCCGAAGCGAGCGGATCGAGCGTGCCGGCGTGGCCCGCCTTCCTGGCATTGAAGATCCGCTTCAGGCGGCTCACCGCATGCGTCGAGGTCATGCCAACGGGCTTGTCGAGCACGATCCAGCCGTCGACGTCGACGCGCTTGGCGCGCGGCGCATTCATGCGGGCGACTTGTCCTTCGGCATGCCGGGGGCTGCGGCCCTCTCCGGGGCCCGGGCGGAGGAGGTGCGCAGCAGCGCATCGATCCGTGCCGCCTCGTCGAACGAATTGTCCATGCGGAAGCGGATGTCGGCTGCGTATTTCAGGTTGACCTTGCGGGCGATCTCGGCCCGCAGCTCCTTCTTGTGGCGATCGAGGGCCTCGACGACGGCCTTGCCGTCCTTGCCGCCGAGCGGCATGACGAAGATGGTGGCGAGC